>NVTS01000093.1 GCA_002732995.1 Marinosulfonomonas sp.
GACAACATCGGGGAATGTGACCGACGAGATCATCATGCAGTACCTGGAATTACATTCCAAACGGGATGCTACCGGCGTCAGCCGGTAGTGGTTCACTTGGACATCGGATGGCGAAGAGGATCGAATTGTTCGTCAGGCACCACACAGTCCCGCCGAACTGGAAGCGTGGTTGGAAAAATATCCGACGACTGATGATTTTCGCGAGTCCGATGATTGGCAGGAAATATGTGCCAAAAAGTTTCGGCTGGCTGCGGTTGCTTTGATCCGGCTGGCACGAAAAGGTGTTTGGCCTGTCGACCGCTGGAGGCAAGCCCTTCAAGTCTGGTCAAACAATGAGTTTGCGGCGCGTTCATGGAAATGGTTTGGCCGCATTGTTTATGACATCCCAGATCGGGAACTGAAGGAAATCGCCCATCCAATCGCTTGGTGGCTGAAGGCCATTTCGAAAACAGTTTCCGGCGAGAGCGAACATTTTTTGGTTTAGTTGGTAAAATACTCGATGCTTACCGCAACGATGCCGTGGAGATTGACGCGGAAATCATCAGCCATGCAATCAACCATCCAGTTGGTTTGGCAATCGAAGCAGTGATCAACTGGTGGTTTGCTCAAGGGCTTGAAGATGATCAGGGGCTGCACCCCGAAGTGAAGCCAATATTCGACGATATCTGTCGCGAGGATGCCCCAGGGTTGCGGTATGGCCCAATCATTTTGGCCGGCAGCTTGATCACGCTCTATCGGGTTGACAGTGAATGGACGAAGGAAAATCTTCTTCCCTATTTCGACTGGGTACAAGCGCCGGATATAGCCCCGGGAATGTGGATGAGCTTTCTGCATTCACCGCGCCTTTATTGGCCACTACTGGACGAGTTGAAAGACGCATTTTTTGCAGTTCCGCAACATTTTGAGGAACTTGGCGATGTATACAGGAAACAGTATCTGTCTTTCCTGACTTATGGTGCAATGGAGCCCGGCGGTTCGTTTACGCAACAAGATTTCAGAACCGCAATCAACGAACTGCCCGTCGACGCGCTGGAAAATATCGCCAACACCCTGTTTCGTGCATTGCAGGGGGCGGGAGAACAGCGTGAGGAGTATTTTGACAACCGGATCGCCCCGTTTTTCAAGAACCTATGGCCGAAGACCCAGGAGGCCAAAACACCCGCTGTCTCAAAGGCATTTTCCTTGCTGTGCGCTGTCGCTGGAGAGGCTTTTCCAAGTGCGTTGGAAATGCTCATGGACTGGCTTCAACCCGTTGGGGATACCAACCTGGTCATCCATTTGATGTATAAAACTGATTTCGTGGCGAGTTACCCAGAAGAGGCCCTCGACTTTCTATCTCGTATCATTGATGAAAATGACCAATGGTTGTCGGAAGATTTGAAAAAACTGATGCAATCGATTCAGGGTGCCGATCCAGATTTTGGTCAAGATGAAAGGTTCCAAAGGCTGGTCGTGTTACTGCAGCAACGTGGCCATGAATGGCCCTGACCCAATATTGCATTGCCAGTTTTGCGATGTAAAACCTCTTGGCTGGCGATACAATTCTTCGCGCTGGGATCTATTCTCTATCAAAAACCATTCCTTCCTGCTCCCCCCATGGCTTCGCCGCAATATCAATCAGGTCGGCGATCTTCACAGCCGGGATTTCCTGCTTCACAACCAGCCGCTCAACGACCATTGGCGCGAGATAGGCAATCCGGATCTGGCGGCTGACGAAACGGTCGGACAGGTTTTCGGCGGCCGCGAGATCGCTGATTGTATTCGCCTCGCCAGTTTCCAGTTTTCGCCGCCATTCCCATGCGCGGGCCAGGGCGCGCAGGATGTGGGGGTCCTGCTGGCGGTCTTCGGCATCGAGCCGGTTTTCGGGCGGCAGAATCTGGGTGCGGCCGTTGCGGCGACGGTATTCCAGCGGCACGAATATGCGGATGGTGTCGGGGGTGTTCATATGCTTGCCTCCTGTTGGCTCATCAATTCGCTGGCCAGCCCCTTCAGCCCGTCGGCCCGCAGATCGATTGCCAACCCTTCGCCGGTGACGGTCACGCGATGGACCAGAAACTGGACGATGCGGGCGCGCTCATTATGGAACAGCTGGGCCAGAGGCCGTCGAAATCCTGCAGAGCGGCCGCAACTTCGCTAGTTTCAGCGTTGCTGCCCAGTTCCGCTGCCGTTCGGGCTGCAATTTCGGGGGAACGCAACACGCGGCGCAATTCGCGCACCACCGCCCCCTCGACCATACCGGCGGCGAGGTGCTGTGGCGCGGTGGAGGGCTCGGTGTGACGGACCTTCAGATAGTCGGTCGAAACGTAATAGCAGTATTATTTGTGCTTTTTACCGGTGTGATGCGGGGTCATGGCGGCTCCGTTCTCATGGAAGATTAGCCCGCGCAGATAGGCGGGGTTCTTCGTCCGCCGCCCGCGCCGGTGCTTGCGGTCATTAGCTTTCAGCCGTTCCTGCACGCGGTCACATGTGGCTTGATCGACGATGGCCTCATGCTCGCCCTGAAAGCTCTTGCCCTTGTGGCGCGCCATGCCCGCATAGACCGGATTTTGCAGCATGCGGATGACGAATTGGGAATTCGGTGGGTTGCCCGCCTTGGTGGTCACACCTTTGGCCTGTAATTCCCGTGCCAGCAAGGTGCTGGAACCGGTAACGTTCCGCTCGGCTCTTGCGCACATAGGGTGGCACCAGGGCCGAGCGGAACGTTACCGGTTCTCCTGTGCGCGAACGGACCTTCGGAATGCGAACACTCACCGGTCCCAGCCGCGTGCGATCTGGCCTGCCAAATCTTCGGTGCTGAATCCGCGGGGCGCTATAGTTTGGATTCGTGTTTTCAGCGGCAGCGCGGATTTGCGGATGACAGAGCCGCGTCCGTTTCTGCCCAACCACTATTCCCGCATTCGCAGTATATGCGCGGGGCGTGCAGCAAGTGGGCGCCAGGCAAAGGCCAACCCCGACAAAAGCGTGGCACCAGCCCCGCCCGCAACGATCGTTAGCGCCGAGACCGCATCAAACTGGTAACTGGCCCCCATCACAAAACTGATCACACCCCATGCCACCACGGCCCCCGCCAGCAAGGCAACCAGACCTGCCGCCGCACCCAGCATGGCGGCACGTAACATGAAACTGGTCAGGATGCGCCGCCGTGATGCCCCGACGGTTTTAAGCACTGCCGCTTCAAACGTGCGCGCCCGCTCGCCAGCGGCAGCAGCCCCGATCAGTACGGCAAACCCCGTCAACAGGGTGGCCGCTGCGGCATAGGAAGTCGCCGCCGCGATTCCGTTTAGCGCGGTTGAAACCCGCGCAATGGCGTCGCGCACACGAATGGCGGTGATGTTGGGAAACTCCCGCATCAGTTTGCGCAGCAATCCGGCCTCGGACTCCTCGGATGCATAGACGGTGGCGATGGACGAGTGCGGCGCACCAGCCAGTGCGGCGGGGTTCATGGTGATGACAAAATTAATGCTGGCATCGGAGAAATCGACAGCGCGAAAATTGGCGATGCGGGCGGTGATATCACGGCCAAGGATATTCACAGTCAACATATCGCCAACGCTCAGGCCGATTTCGTTTGCTTCTTCCTCGGCGAAACTGATCAGGGGCGGGCCGGTATAGTCGGCGGGCCACCATTCACCCTGTGTCACCTGCGAATTTGCCGGCGGATCTTGCGCATAAGTTATGCCGCGATCTCCACGGATAACCCAATGATCGCCTGCGACATCACTGGCGGGAATATCATTGATGCGGGTGATCGCGCCGCGCAACATCGGGGCGGTGTCCACCTGAGTGACGCCAACGTCTGAGCGCGCAAGRRKMWRKWMWKSWTCCAGCTGATCCTTCTGNATRTCGATAAAGAAATAGGCAGGCGCAACGGCAGGCAGATCGCGGGCGATGGCGCTCCGCAGGTTGGTGTCGATCTGGCCAATCGCGGCCAGCACCGTCAGGCCCAGGCCCAGCGACAGAACCACCGGCACAGCTTCACTACCAGGTCCGCCAATTGCGCCAAGCGCAAGGCGCAGCGCAGGTTTTCCGCGCACCCATTTCGAGCCACTCATCCAGCCTGCAAGTTTACGCAGACCTAAAGCCGCTAGCATCAACAGCATTAGCGCAGCAACGATCCCGCCGGTGGCCCAAAGTGCCAGTTTTGGAATTTCGGAAAATCCGGTGACAACGCCGATTAACGCAGCCAGAACCAGCCCCGTCATCAGGATATAGCGGCGGCGGGGCCACGTATTGATACGGCCAGCCGCGTCACGAAACAGGCTGGCGGCGCGGACATCACGGGCCTTGGCCAAAGGCCACAAAGTGAACAGGATCGCCGTTAGGAAACCATAAACAGCAGCCTGGAACAGTGGCTCGAAATGCAGGGTGAAATCAGCAGGGATCGGCAATGCCGCCGCGATCAGCGGCGAAAAGGCCAGCGGCACCAGCGCCCCGAACGTAACCCCCAGACCAACCCCCAAAACGGTCAACACTCCGATCTGGATCATATAGATTTGAAATATGGTGCGCCCGTCGGCCCCCAGCGTTTTAAGCGTGGCAATGGTGGCGGTTTTACCGCCCAGATATGCGCGCACAGCCGCCGAAACGCCAACCCCGCCGACCGCAAGACCGGCAAGCCCGACGATGACCAGAAACGAGGCGATCCGCTCGACAAACAGCTGGATACCGGGGGCGCCATTGCGGCTGTCACGCCAGCGCAGACCACGGGTGCTGAACATATCCTCGGCTTGGGATTTCAACTGGTCAAGGTCGGCATCTTGCGCCAGCAACATCCGGTAGTGCATCTCGAACAATGATCCGGGCTGGATCAGGCCGGAGTGCTCTAGCGCCGTGGTCGCAACAATGGTGCGTGGGCCAAGGCCAAAGCCGCTGCCAGCGCTGTCGGGTTCACGGATCAGGGCGGCGGTCAGCCGAAACGCCTGCTCGCCCAGCCGGAACTGATCCCCAATCGTCAGACCAAGCCGGTCAATCAGGATTTGCTGCATCACCGCACCTGGCAAACCGTCGCTATCAGACAGCGCATCAGCCAGCGGCATGTCCGGTTTCAGAACGACCGTGCCATACAAAGGATAGGCGGCATCAACGGCTTTGATCTGGGTCAGACCGGTTTCAATTTCCTCGCCCCGCTCCACAACGGCCATCGAGCGAAAGTCGATGATTTTGGACAGGGCGCGCGCAGTGGCCGCCAGCCAGGCCTGCTCCTCGTCACCCGCAGATCGGTGGGTAAAGGAAACCTCGGCGTCGCCGCCCAGTATTGTTGCGCCCTCTTGTTGCAACCCTTGCTCGATGCTGACCCGAACGGTGCCAACAGCGGCAATCGCGCCCACCCCCAACAACAGACAAGCCAGAAAAATACGAAAACCTTGCAGCCCGCCGCGCAATTCGCGCCGCGCTATGCGGGTGGCGACCGGCAGGCTCACTCGGCTGCCTTTTGGCGGGTTTCGGAATCGATACGTCCGTCGCGCAGCCGCACAATCCGGTCACAGCGTGCAGCCAGATCGGCGGCGTGGGTGACCAGAACGATGGTGGTGCCATATTGTTCGCGCAAGCCCAGCATGGCGTCGATGATTGATGCACCTGTGGCCTCGTCCAGATTGCCTGTCGGCTCGTCCGCCAGCAGAATTTCAGGGCGCGGCGCCGAGGCGCGGGCCAGCGCAACCCGTTGCTGCTCGCCGCCCGACATTTGCGACGGGTAATGGTCAATCCGTGCGCCCAGACCCAAGGCTACCAGTTCGGCCTCGGCCCGCTCAAACGCATCCCCAACCCCGGCCAATTCCAGCGGGGTGGCGACATTCTCCAGTGCGGTCATTGTCGGAATAAGGTGGAAAGATTGAAATACAATGCCCATATGGTTACGACGAAAGCGGGCAAGCGCGTCCTCGTTCATATCGGTCAGGTTATGGCCAAGCGCGTGCACTTCGCCACCGGAGGCCTGTTCCAGCCCGCCCATCAACATCAGGAGAGACGATTTGCCAGACCCCGACGGCCCGACCAGCCCCAGCGTTTCACCGCGGGCAACCTCCAATGATATATCATGCAGGATTTCAACCACACCAGCATTGGCTGAAAGGCTGAGCTGGATATTTTTTAACGCCAGGATTGTCTCGGACATAGGTGCCATGCTTTGTGAAAGTGTTGCCCATGTATATGGGGTATGTCAACGCCGCTTCAAGCTGCTGGCCGCTATAATCTTCCTGAGCATCCCGTCGGTGCTAACAGCGGAACCCGTTGTTATTGCGGCTCTTGGTGACAGCCTGACCCAAGGCTATGGTTTGGCGCGCAAAGACGGGTTGGTGACGCAATTGGAGGATTGGTTGATATTGCAAGGTGAAGATGTGCATATTCTGAATGCTGGCGTGTCGGGTGACACCACTGCAGGCGGGCGGGCGCGTATCGACTGGACTCTGACACCGGACGTGCAGGCGCTGATTGTAATCCTTGGTGGCAATGACATGTTACGCGGCATTGATCCCGCAACTAGTCGTGCGAACATGGTTGCAATTCTGGATGTTGCGGCCAGTCGGAAATTACCTGTGATGTTGGTGGGGATGCCTGCACCAGGAAATTTCGGACCAAATTACAAGGCCCAATTTGATGCTCTGTATCCCGAACTTGCTAAAGAATACGGCACTCTATTTGTGGCAAATTTTTTTACCCCACTGCTTGAGGATTCCGCGAAAATTCCAGCAAGAAAATACATGCAAGCGGATGGTATTCATCCTAATGCGGCGGGTGTTAGGGAAATTGTCGGGATGATCGCGCCGGTGGTGCAATCGTTGATAATACTTGCCCGGAATCAAAAAAACCAAGCAGATTTTTAGGGTGCTCCTAGGGCCAAATGACGGGGCGTATCCTTGGGCTGACGCTTGATCAGGAAACCCGTCACCTGCTGCTCTGCCCCCCTAAATGTATCCATCTGACTAAAATTGGTTGTAATGTGAAGGACGTGCAACGTAAATGTGATGCAAACTAAAGTGGTATTATGCAATCAGTTCCAGAATTTATTGAGCGATGGTCAAAATCGGGCGGAAGCGAACGTGCCAACTATGCGCTGTTCCTGACCGAACTGACCGAAGTGCTGGGCGTCGAGAAACCCCTGCCTGCCACCGACACAAGCGCGCATGACCACTATCGGCTGGAACGCCCTGTCGCCTCGCATATCATTGGCGAAACCGCGAAGAAATTTATCGATTTTTACCGCCGTGGCTCATTCATTCTGGAAACCAAACAAGGCTCGCAAGCAAAGCCAACGGATGCCGATCAACTGAGCTTGCCAACAATCCCCAAGGTCAAGCGGGTTGGCCACGGGGTGCGGGGGACACGCACGTGGGACAAATCTATGGTCAAGGCGCGGGGCCAGGCAGATAACTATGCGCGTGGCATAGCAAGGGAAGATGGCTGGCCGCCGTTCATCATCGTTTGCGACGTTGGCTATGTATTCGAGATTTACGCCGATTTTTCGGGCCAAGGGCACGGCTATACCCAATACCCCGATGGCAACACTTTCCGCATCTTTCTGGAGGACCTGGAAAAACCCGAAATCCAGGACCTGTTTCGCGCGATCTGGAATGATCCAGGATCACTGGACACCAGCAAGCAAAGCGCCAAGGTTACCCGCGAAATTTCCGATCAACTGGCATTGCTGGGCAATAGTTTTGAAACCCAGGGCCATGAGCCTGAAAAAGTGGCGGGTTTCCTTATGCGTTGTTTGTTTTCGATGTTTGCCGAAGACGTAGACCTGATCCCCAAGGGCAGCTTTACCGATCTGCTAAAGGACATGGCAAACAGCCCCGACAATGCGGCCCCTGCATTGCAATCGCTGTGGGAAACCATGGACAAGGGCGGCTTTTCCGCTGTGTTGCGTGCCGATTTGTTGAAATTCAACGGCGGGCTGTTTGCGCAGGCCGACGCTTTGCCGCTGGACAGCCAGCAGATTGCCCTGCTGATCGGGGCGGCGAACAAGGACTGGAAAACGGTCGAGCCCGCAATTTTCGGCACTCTGTTGGAGCGCGCGCTGGATAAACCCCAGCGTCACAAACTGGGGGCGCATTATACGCCGCGTGCCTATGTCGAACGCCTGGTGATGCCCACGGTGATTGAACCGCTGCGCAGCGACTGGGAAGATGTGCAAACTTCGGCGCTGTTGTTGGCGGATCAGGGCAAGATGAAAGAGGCCCGCGATCTGGCCCACAGCTTTCATCGCAAACTGTGCGAGGTCCGCGTGCTGGACCCTGCCTGTGGATCGGGCAACTTTTTGTATGTGGCGCTGGAATTGATGAAGCGGCTTGAGGGTGAAATCACCACCCTGCTGGATGAATTGGGCGAGGAACAATCGGCGCTGGGGTTGGCGGGCCATACTGTTGACCCGAGCCAGTTTTTAGGGATCGAGCTGAACCCGTGGGCGGCAAAGGTGGCCGAACTGGTGCTGTGGATCGGCTATCTGCAATGGCATTTTAGAACCCACGGGCAGGCCACGCCCGCCGAACCTGTGCTGCGTGATTTCCACAATATCGAAAACCGTGATGCGGTGCTGGATTTCGCCAGCACCAGCCCGCGCATGGTGGACGGTGTGAATGTGACCCGCTGGGACGGGATCACCACCAAGACGCATCCGGTAACCGGCGAAGAAGTGCCGGACGAGGACGCGCGGGTGCAAGTGCTGGACTAYGCCAAACCGCGCGCCGCCAAATGGCCCGAGGCCGAATTTATTGTGGGTAATCCGCCGTTTATCGGGGCCAGCCGGATGCGGGATGCTTTGGGCGATGGCTATGCCGAAGCATTATGGGCCGCTTACCCCAAAATGCCCAAATCGGCGGATTTTGTGATGTTCTGGTGGGACAAGGCTGCGATGCGCACCCGTGCATGGATACCAAAAACCGGCAAGGGCACACGGCGGTTTGGTTTTATCACCACCAATTCCTTGCGCCAGACCTTTAACCGCCGCGTGTTGGAACCACACCTGTCAGACCCGAAAAAGCCGCTATCGCTGATCTATGCCATTCCGGATCACCCTTGGGTGGATGCCAGCATGGGGGCGGCGGTGCGCATTGCCATGACGGTGGGGCGCAAAGGGCGGGTTGACGGCAAGCTGCGCACGGTTGTTGAGGAGGTGAAGGGCGAAACCGAAAACGAGGGCCGCGTGGTGCGGTTTGAGCAGGTTGAGGGGCGGATATTCGGGAACTTGCGGGTTGGGGCGGATGTGGCGGGGGCCAAGGCGTTGAAGGCGAATAAGTTCATCGCACATATGGGCATGAAATTACATGGATCAGGGTTCATCATCTCCAAAGAAGAAGCCAAAACATTTACTAAACATAAAAAAGAAGCTCTAGGGACTGTAATTAGGCCTTACCGAAATGGCCGAGACTTAGCGCAAATCTCAAGAGACTTATTTGCAATAGACTTATATCCATTGTCGGAAAGTGGAGCTAGATCGCAATTCCCAGAAATTCTCCAGCATGTTATGGATACGGTAAAACCTAGCCGTGACCAAAACCGCGAGCCGTGGAGGAAGAAGCATTGGTGGTGGTATGGGAGGACACATGAAGATTTAAGGTCAGCGATTGGCAATTTAACATCAATAATTGCGACGACGAGAACGGCAAAGCATCGACTCTTTTCATTCCAGCCATCCTCAACAATCGCTGAGAGTAAGATTGTAGTGATTGCGCTTGATGATTATTGGCAATATTCGGGAGTATCCGAAACTCTGTGTATGAGGCTTAGCCCATGCGGGTTTCACGGGTCATCTGTTGAACCGTTCGGGGTATAGGATAGCGAATTGGTTG
>NVTS01000094.1 GCA_002732995.1 Marinosulfonomonas sp.
CTGAGTCGTCATGCTTATGGGCTATGCTTGCGATCTGGTGACGGGGCATTTATGCCTGCCCGAATAGAACAAACACCAAAGGACTAAAATGGCGGATAAAGGCAAAGGAATGGCGGATAAAGGCAAAGGCTGGGGCGATTATTTCATTGATCTGCTGATCCGCGGCATATTCGCGCTGTTGCTGGCCCTGCCCTATAAATGGCGCGTGCCATTGATGGGCTGGATCATGGCGCGGATTGTCGCCCCGCTTGCCGGATTTACCAAACGTATCCGCGAGAATCTGGCCTATACCTGTCCTGACATGCCCCCATCCGAGGTCAAAAGCCTGTGTTATCAGGTGCCAAACAATGCGGGGCGCAGCCTGATCGAAATATATTCAGGCGATGAATTCATTTCCCGTGTCAAACAAACCCCGATTGAAGGGCCGGGCGCCGATGCGCTGGCAACCGCCCATAGCACGGGCCGCCCCGTGGTGCTGGTCACCGGGCATTTCGGAAATTACGATGTGGTTCGCTCTGCGTTGATCGCCAANGGCTACCGSGTCGGGGCRATCTATWTGCCGATGACAAACCTCTATTATAACCGCCATTACGAAGCCGCCATTTCACATATCGGCACCCCGCTGTTTGCACGCGGCCGCAAAGGGCTGGCCAATATGGTGAAATTCCTGCGNKGGMGRMGSMAYKANCMWKWKWYKKGMTSKWCCAGTATATGGGCCGCGGCGAAGATCTGGTATTTTTTGGAAAACCGGCGCCCACCGCCCTTTCGGCGGCGAAAATGGCCTTGAAAATGGATGCGTTGCTGGTGCCGATCTATGGCATTCGGGCGGACAACGGAATGGATTTCACCATCCAGACCGACGCGCCAGTCCCGCACACGGATGCTATAACCATGACGYAGGCCTTAAATGACAGTCTGGAACATGTGGTGCGTCAGCATATGGGGCAATGGCTGTGGATTCACCGGCGTTGGAAACCCGAACGTCAGCGCACCCGCACCGCCGCCAAGATCGATCCGTGATTGGCCGCCTGAACGATAATCACACAATCATCATCACCTAGCATTTTGGCGGAGAATGTCAGCGGCCCCGATCCGTTCCAGCCTTTCAGGACGCGCCATTCGGTGACCACATTGTGATAGGCCAGTTTGCGCCCCGCATTCTCGCCGCGCTTGATCTGCACAGATTCCCCATCGGAAAATCGCACCATCTGCACTACCATTTTGCCCAACCCTTTGGCCAGTGGCTCTGCCGTAATCTCGATCTTATCACCATTGCGCGTGACCGTAAGGCGCACTTGATCCTGCGTTGATGTATGGGCCTTGATCAGGTTGGCAACCTCATTCGGTCTGGTGCCCACAACAAGGTCTTGCCCGTCGATCACCATCTGCGGTGTGTAAACCATGCGTTTAYCCGCAGCGCGTGCATAGGCGCGTTGCCGCTCGGAATATTGCGGGCTGGCAAAGACGTCTTTCCAGCCGATGTAATCCCAGTAATCCACATGCAACGATAGCGCGATCACATCATCGCGTTTGGCCAACCGCCCCAACAGCTCGTCTGCAGGCGGGCAACTGGAACACCCCTGCGAGGTATAAAGTTCAACCACAACAGGGCCGGACCCCGCCGCGGCCATATTGGCCACCGCCACCCACATCCCTGTTACAATAATCGCAAATTTATGCATGATCCGCTCTCTGTTACCTGCGCCGTTACCTGCGCCCTTATACTCACCTAAGTCACAGCCCGATCAATAGCCAATCAAGGTTTTGCGAGAATCCTTGTTAATTTCGTAACATCTGCCCGACAAATTAATTGTGTGCAATGGTATACAAATACCGCCTACCCCCTTGAACGACTCCTCCGGATAGGTCAAAAGCGCAAGTAACAAGGGCATCCGCCCATAGCCGTTAGCCATTAATGGAGCCAGCCATGACAATTCAAGTCGGACAAGACAGCGCAAAATCCCGCAAAACCCTGACCGTGGGCGCGCAAAGCGTCGACTATTACTCGATCCCTGCGGCCACCGCTGCCGGTCTGGGTGATTTCTCGCGCCTGCCTGCGGCGCTCAAGGTGGTTCTGGAAAACATGCTGCGGTTTGAAGATGGCAAGACGGTCACCACGGATGACATCAAGGCCTTCGCTGAATGGGCGCAAAACGGCGGAAAAAACCCGCGCGAGATTGCCTACCGCCCCGCCCGCGTTCTGATGCAGGATTTCACCGGCGTGCCTGCCGTGGTCGATCTGGCGGCGATGCGTGATGGCATCATCGGGCTGGGTGGCGATCCTGAATTGATCAACCCGCTGACCCCTGTTGATCTGGTGATCGACCACTCGGTGATGATCGATAACTTCGGCACACCGCGCGCGTTTGCGATGAATGTCGAGCGTGAATACGAGCGCAATATCGAGCGCTACACCTTCCTGAAATGGGGCCAATCGGCGTTTGACAATTTCCGCGTGGTGCCCCCGGGCACCGGGATTTGCCATCAGGTGAACCTTGAATATCTGTCGCAAACCGTCTGGACCGACACCGACCAGAACGGCGCAACCGTCGCCTATCCCGACACGCTTGTGGGCACCGACAGCCACACCACCATGGTCAATGGTCTGGCGGTTCTGGGTTGGGGCGTTGGCGGCATCGAGGCCGAAGCGGCGATGCTGGGCCAGCCGATTTCGATGCTGATCCCCGAGGTTGTGGGCTTTGAGCTGACCGGCGAGATGATGGAAGGCACCACCGCCACCGATCTGGTTCTCAAAGTGGTTGAACTGCTGCGCATCCAAGGCGTGGTTGGCAAATTCGTTGAATTTTACGGCAAGGGTCTGGACCGTCTGCCGCTGGCCGATCGGGCCACCATCGCCAACATGGCCCCCGAATACGGCGCGACCTGTGGCTATTTCCCGATTGATAATGAAACCCTGCGGTATTTGCGGGTTTCTGGCCGTGACGAGGAGCGCATTGCCTTGGTCGAGGCTTACGCCAAGGCAAACGGGTTCTGGCGCGATGCGGATTACGCCCCCGTCTATACCGACACCCTGTCGCTTGATATGGGCACCATTGTTCCMGCAATTTCCGGCCCCAAGCGCCCGCAGGACTACATCGCACTGACAGACGCCAAAGCAGCATTCACCAGCCAGATGAAAGACATGTTCAAACGCCCGATGCACAAGAAAATCGCGGTGGCGGGCGAAGACTACACCATGGAGAGCGGCAAGGTTGTGATCGCTTCGATCACCTCTTGCACAAACACCTCCAACCCCTACGTGATGATCGGCGCGGGGCTGGTGGCACGCAWGGCCGCCGCCTTGGGTTTGAACCGCAAGCCGTGGGTGAAAACATCATTGGCCCCCGGCTCCCAAGTGGTTTCGGAATATCTGGAAGCGGCCGATCTGCAAAAGGATCTGGATGCGCTTGGTTTCAATCTGGTCGGCTATGGCTGCACCACCTGCATTGGCAACTCCGGCCCGCTCCAGCCCGAAATTTCGGCCGCCATTGCCGAGGGCGATCTGGTGGCCACCTCGGTGCTGTCAGGCAACCGCAATTTCGAGGGCCGGATCAGCCCCGATGTGCGCGCCAATTATCTGGCCTCGCCGCCCTTGGTGGTGGCCTATGCCATCGCAGGCACGCTGGATATCAACATTGCGACCGATCCGTTGGGCACAGATAGGGATGGCAATGATGTTTACCTGAAAGACATCTGGCCGACAAATCAGGAAATCGCCGAACTGGTTGATAAAACCGTCACCCGCGAGGCGNTTATGGCAAAATATGCCGACGTTTTTGCAGGCGACGAGAAATGGCAAACGGTCGAGACCACCGACAGCCTGACCTATGACTGGCCCGCCACATCGACCTATGTGCGCAACCCGCCGTATTTCCAGAATATGTCCAAAGAACCCGGCACAATTTCCGACGTGAAAGACGCCCGCGTTCTGGCGCTGCTGGGCGATATGGTCACCACCGACCACATCTCGCCAGCGGGATCGTTCACCAAGGACACCCCCGCCGGACAGTATCTGGTTGAACGTCAAGTGCCGCAGCAGGAGTTCAATTCTTACGGTTCGCGCCGTGGCAACCACGAGGTGATGATGCGCGGCACGTTTGCCAATATCCGCATCAAGAACGAAATGCTGGACGGGGTCGAAGGTGGCTACACACTGGGACCGGACGGCAAGCAAACCTCGATCTTTGACGCCGCCAACGCCTATCAAGAGGCGGGCATACCGCTGGTGATCTTTGCCGGTCAGCAATACGGCGCAGGCTCGTCGCGTGACTGGGCCGCCAAAGGCACAGCACTGCTGGGTGTGAAGGCGGTAATTGCCGAAAGCTATGAGCGCATTCACCGCAGCAATCTGGTCGGCATGGGCGTGATCCCGTTTGAATTTACCGGTGGTGACAGCCGCAAATCTCTGGGCCTGAAGGGGGACGAAACCGTTTCGATCACCGGACTTGAGGGTGATCTGAAACCGCTGTCGGATATTCCTGCAGTGATCACCTATGCCGATGGCACGCTCAAAGAGATCACTCTGAAATGCCGCATCGATACCGAGATCGAGATCGAATACATCGAGCATGGTGGCGTGCTACATTACGTGCTGCGTAATTTGGCAAAGGGGTAAGGAAAATCACAAGCGTCCCGATTGCGGGGCGTTTGTACCTACCTATAGAAACAGACTGTTTCACCAATTCTTGGTTTGCGTTCTTTTCTCGTTAACCATCATGGGCTATCACTGTCCCTATGATTGACCTGACCATCCCACATGACCGCCGTGAAACTCTCGGCCTGCCCGCCCCTCTGATCGAGGCGGTCGCGCTGCTTTTACTTGCTGTGGCCTGTCTGCCGATCCTGTAAAGCGGCCAAAACCACTTCACCCGAGCCTTACTTTGCCGCTTTGATCGCCGGATATATCTGGCTTTCCATCACCCGTTGGGTAATCGGCCCGCGAAAATGCAACACAATCACCCCGTCGCCATCAATCAAATAGCTTTCGGGCATTGCCAGCACCCCCCACTCAATACCGTTGCGCCCCTTGGGGTCACTCAGGATCGCGGTGAACGGATCACCCAACTCGGCCAGAAATTCGGCCGCATCCTCTGGCCGGTCTTTGTAGTTAATCCCATAGATCGGCAGGCCTTCTTCGGCCAGCTGCATCAGGTTGGGATGTTCGGCCCGGCACGGCGGACACCAGCTGGCCCAGAAATTCACCAGCTTCACCCCGGGTGCGCGCAGGGTCTCGTCGCTGAAACCGGTTGCAGGGTCCTGATCTTCGTTGATAAAAATGCTCGGTGCAGGGCTGCCAATACGGGTTGATGGAATGCCGTTCGGGTCGTCCCGATTTAGCCCCGGCATGAAAAACGCCGCAATCAGCAGCGCAAAGATGGCAACCGGCAGGACCGCCAACAGGTTCAGTTTCTTTTTCTTAGGCATTTCTTCWGACATTTTTCACCCGCCGTTCTTCAACCTCGCGCAGCGCCTTTGCAACGCGCCGACCCTTAATCCAGCTCATGGCCAACAGACCCAATAGCAGGGCCAGCGTCACAGCATAAGAGGCCAGAACCTCGGTTTGGTATTTCCCCAAATCAGGCATCATGCCACCCGCTCCCGTGCGATCAGCGCCTTCATCCGGCGACTGCGAATTTCTGTGCGGGTGCGCATCAGCACCAGCGCAATAAACAGCAAGACAAAGCCGGCGATGCACAGCAGCAACGGCCAGTAAAATACATCATCAACATGCTCTTCCTTGTCTAGCGAAAGTGATGCCGCCTGATGCAGCCCCTGGCTCCAGAAATTCACCGCATATCGGCTAAGCAGCGCAAAGACCGACCCGACAAGGCATAAAACAGAGGTCAGATCGGCGGCCGTATCCGGATCGTCAATCGCTTCCCACAGGGCGATATAGCCCAGATAGAACAAAAACAGGATCAGGAACGATGTCAGGCGCGGATCCCACGCCCAATAGGTGCCCCACATCGGCTGGCCCCAAATCGCGCCGGTAAACAGCGCGATCAATGTCATGGTCATGCCAATCGGGGCCGCGGCCTTGGCGGCCAATGCCGAAACATGGTGGCGGCGGATCAGCCAAACCAGCGATGTGACCAGCATCATCATCCACGCATTGATCGCCATTAGCGCTGCGGGCACATGGATATAGATGATTTTCACCGAGGAGCCAAAGTTTTCGGCATCGGGCGTCAGGAAATAACCCCAGAACATGCCGCTCACCAATGTGACAACCGACAGGCCCGCAAACCACGGCAGGAATTTTCCTGACGTTTGCATGAATAATTTTGGGTTGGCGTATTCCCAGAGTGACATAGACCTACCTTTTAGCATTATATTTCTCGGGTATATTTACCCCGTCACACCGCTCAACGCAAATTGATGCGTATGGTTGCAGCCGCTACAAATGGAAGCAGCGCCACCACGCCCGCGGTGATTCCGGCCAGCATTAAGAGCGGTGTTGTGTTGTCGAACCCTTCGGCCCCGCGGCGCAACGCTTCGGCCCCGARGATCAGCGTGGGCACATAAAGCGGCAGCACCAGTAAGGACAACAACAGCCCGCCGCGCTTCAAACCCACCGTCAGCGCCGCACCGAATGCGCCGATGAAAGACAGCGCCGGCGTGCCGATCGCCAATGTCGCCACCAGCCAGCCAAAACCSKCKSTYGGCAKGYTCARMARMAMSCCCARMAMMGGSGCSGCMAKMGYCAGCGGCARKCCKGTGGTCAKCCARTGSGCCAAGGCYTTCATSGCSACSAYRSCYTCWAGYGGCASMGGGGMYGTGGCSARCAGMTCMAGSGAKCCATCCTCRTARTCCARCKSGAATATCCGGTCCAGTGACAGCAGACACGCCAGCAAGGCCCCGACCCACAAAATGCCCGGTGCAATTTTAGCCAGCAGCGCACTTTGCGGCCCAACGCCAAACGGCACCAACACCACCACGATCAGGAAAAACGCCAACCCCAGGCCAAAGCCGCCCCCTGCCCGCATCGCCAGACGCATGTCCCGGATCAAAATCGCAATCATTCGAACGCCTCATCGAACCCGGCCAGATCGCGTGGGCGGGCCTTGTTTCCGGTCAGGTCCAGCACATCGGCCTCGATCCCCAGATCAATGTGGGTTGCGATCAGCGCCGCGCCGCCGCCTTCGCAATGCACCCGCACCGCTTCGGCAAACAGCGCCACACTGGCCACATCCAGCGACACCGTCGGCTCGTCCAGCGCCCAGATTTTGCGCCCCGTCACCAGCAGGCGCGCCAACCCCAGACGGCGCTTTTGCCCCGCCGACAGATTATGCGCTGCGCGGTTTGTCAAATCCTCAAGGTTGAAAGCCGCAAGCGCCGGAGCAATATCCGCCACACCATACACCTGCGCCCAAAATTTCAAATTCTCGCTCACCGTCAGGGTTGTTTTCAACCCGTCAGCGTGCGCTCCGTAGGTGATCGCATCGGGGGCTGCCAGCACCTCGCCCTCAAGGGCCGGCTGCAACCCCGCCAAGGTGCGCAACAACGTGGTTTTACCAATCCCGTTTGGCCCGCGCAGCAGTAAAACCTGCCCCGCCGTCAGGGTGAAATCCACCCGATCAAGCACAGCAACACCGCCGCGCGCGCAGGCCAGATTGGTAACTTTCATCACTTCCATATCACCCGCATACCCCAATGCACCCGTCTCGAAAAGCGCCAAATCCGCGCCCCATCATTGTTCCCTAAATATCCGCGCCGCAGGCATGGAATCTCTTTGGCACACGGCTCTAGACAGGCAATAAAGCCGCTGCGATGCGCCGCCCCTCGGCCAGCAATACATTATAGGTCCGGCACGCCGCCGGACTGGCCATCGGCTCCACCCCGATGCCCGCCTCCTCAAAGGCTTCTCGCAAGGGTTTGGGAATATGCGTGGTCTCGGCCCCCGTGCCGATAAACAGCACATCGACCCTTAGTGCCAACAGCACGCCTGCATCCCCGTACCCGCCCCACGCAGTGACAGAGGTTGGCAATACCAGAACGGCCCCCTCAAAAACCTTGCCTCCGACACGAAAAAATCCGGGGCCATACCCGTCAATCGGCATGGTATCTTTGAATTCAACCTTGGTGAATTGCATGTGCGCCTCCTTGAGCGAAACCAATCTAGTCGACAAACAATGGCAACCCGTTTAGCGCCGATACAGCAATAATGAAATAGCCAACCGCACGGTAAATCCGTTCATACTCGGGGCAAACAGCCCGCCGCCCGACACATTCGCCGCCAGATAGGGCAACGTCAGCAATGCGCCCAGTGACAAGCGCATAATATCCGCCGGATGGCCTGTGCGAAACGCCTGCGGAATATTGGGCAACGCGCCGATCAAATCCATGATCAACAGGGTGGTCAGCGCCTCGAACGGGGTCAGGATTTGCCCCGCCACCGGTAGATACACCATCGCCGTGCCAAATCCGGAAAACCCGCGCACCAGCCCTGCTACAGTCGCAGCAGCCACCAGCATCCAGAACCCCTCGCTTGCGATAACGCCCGCGAAGATGTCCATCTAGGCGTCGATATTGGCGTATTGCCCGCCCGCTTCGGGGTTTTGTTTGGACCAGTCGCGTTTCACCCCAAGGCGCAGCAGGATGGCGGATGCGATGAATACCGAGGAATACGTGCCCACGATTACGCCCCAGATCATCGCAAAAACGAAGCCGCGGATCACATCACCCCCCAGCACAAACAGCGACACCAGCGCAATCAGCGTGGTGACGGATGTCATCACTGTGCGACTAAGCGTATCGTTGATCGACAGGTTCAACACGTCCTTTAGCGACAGCTTTTTGAACTTGCGCAGGTTCTCGCGAACGCGGTCAAACACCACCACGGTATCATTCAGCGAATAGCCGACGATGGTCAGCAGCGCCGCAATGATCGCCAGGTCGAACTTGATCTGCACCAGTGAAAAGATGCCAATCGTCAGCACAATATCATGCACCAAGGCCGCCACAGCCCCGACAGAAAACTGSCATTCAAACCGCAGCCAGATGTAAAACAGCACCGCCGCAATCGCCAAAACCACCGCCAGCACCGCTGTCTGGATCAATTCGCCCGACACTTTGGGGCCAACGGATTCGACGGCTGCAAAACTGATTGACGGATCATAGGCTTGCAATACTTCCTTGATGTTGGCGATGGTTTCCGATGTAACGGACTCGTCGCCTTCCTGCGCCTCGATGCGGATTTGCGTTACATGCTTGTCAGGATTGGTCGGGTCAAACACTTCTGTGATCGAAACATCCCCCAGCCCCAACGGGGAAATTGTATCCCGATACGCCTTAACATCGATTTCTATCGCAGAATTTGTCCGGATCGTAGTGCCGCCCTTGAAATCAATGCCGTAGTTCAGTCCCTGCATGAAAAACAGCACCAATGATGCCACCATCAACAGTGCCGATAAGCCCATCGTCAGGGTCGAGATTTTGAAGAAATCCCATTTGGTATCTTTGGGTACAAGT
The DNA here is from genome assembly GCA_002732995.1 of Marinosulfonomonas sp. Taxonomy (GTDB): domain Bacteria; phylum Pseudomonadota; class Alphaproteobacteria; order Rhodobacterales; family Rhodobacteraceae; genus Profundibacter. Next base: position 9,472 of record NVTS01000094.1, read on the forward strand.
CGTAATCTCATGGTCCTATACCTCTATCGTTTTGGGGCGGCGGCGTTCAAACCAGATGATAATGATCAGCCGTGTTACAAAAATCGCGGTGAACACCGAGGTCATAATGCCCAGACCCAGCGTGATGGCAAAGCCACGCACCGGGCCCGAGCCCATGACGAACAGAATAACCGCCGTGATAAACGTGGTGATGTTGGCGTCCAGAATGGCGCTTAGCGCTTTCTCATAGCCCAGCTCAATCGCCCGCGCCGGCCCTTTGGCCGATTTCAGTTCCTC
>NVTS01000095.1 GCA_002732995.1 Marinosulfonomonas sp.
GCCCCGAGCATGTGAAACAGCAGCCACCGGCGCGCAATCATATGGACCAACTGGCGAATTTTGCCGTGTATTCCCGCCAGGCCCGGACGATCTCGCAGGCTGGCGAGATTACCTCGGATCAGCGCCGGAGCTTGAACCCAGCCTTTGTCGAGGCGCTGATGGGCTGGCCCACAGGGTGGACCGGCTTCGACTTTGCGGTAACGGCGTGGTCCCCTTGGTTGCAGCGCATGCGTTCCGAATTCTTGTGGCTCGGTTCAGAGATGATGGCTGACGAGGCGGCACAATGAAGCAATCGCGCACCATGTCGCTGGTGGAAGCCGTTGCCAATGTCGTGGTTGGCTACGGCGTTGCCGTGACCACCCAGATGCTGGTGTTTCCGCTGTTCGGCTTGCAAACGACGCTGGCGCAGAACCTGAAATTGGGTGCGGTGTTTTCGATCGTGTCAATCATTCGCAGTTTTGCGCTGCGGCGCGTTTTCGAGGCGATCAGGGTTGCCAGTCGCTCCGCCGACCATGACGCACGTGCAGAACCTGGACGGTCTCGTCCATGATCGTGAAATACACCCGCCAGCGGGTGGCGCGCCCGTATAATGCGCGGCGGATTTCGACATTGAATTCGGCGGATTCCGGTGCGACGGCGTGGGCTTGTGGCATGGATGCAAGGCCGAGGATCAGTTTGCGCATGCCGGTCAGCCAGTCTTCGGCGGCACGGGGATTGCGTTCCTGCAACCATTCATGTTCCTGCCGGAGATCATCGGCCGCCTTGGGCGTGACGATAACGCGATACTGACGCGCCATCAGCTGGCAGAAAGATCGTCAAAGAATGCCGAGGCCTCTACGCCTTCGCCCGCGCGCGCCTGATCCAGCCCCTTACGGATGCCCGCAACGGTCTGGGCATAGTCGATCTGGTCCTGCATGTCCTGCCAYGCGGCRGCRTCCATGACCACGACCGAGGGCTTGCCGTTCACSGTCAGCACCGACGGGCGGCCGGTTTCCTTGAGGCGGGCSACAAAGCGCRARGTCTCGCGTTTGAATTCGGTAAGGGGGCGAATGTCCTTGGTAATATCCATGGGGTGGCTCCTGATTGCGCATCTAATTGGATGCTAATATAGTGCGTAATCAGGGTGAAGTCCAGTGCGGGATCAGGAGGCGATGCGGTAAACGCGGCCTCTCTCGGCAACCTTTTCCGAGGTGACGGTCAAGCCAAGGCGTTTTTTCAATGCGCCCGAAATGGCCCCGCGAATCGTGTGCGATTGCCAATTTACAGCCTTGGCAATCTCGGCAATCGTTGCTCCATCGGGGGCTTCGAGCATCTCGATCAATATGGCCTGTTTGGTGCCTGCGCGGGGTTTTGGCTTGGCCTGTGCAGGATCAGGCTGCGGCTTTTCCATCTCGACCCCGATGGCCTCGAGCCCCGCATTGGTAATGACCAGCGTGGTGCCGTGGYCGTCGCCGGTTTTGCGCCACGTGGGCTCGCCTTTTCGGATGTCGGCCTCGACCTCGTCCAGAAAACCCTTCTGGATCAAGGGCACGATCACCTNGTTGGCAGCCCCGCCGCGCAGGCGGTCGGGCAGCGGCAGGGCAATGCGGTCGGCCTGTTGCGAGGCTCGCGAAAGAATGAGGGTTTGGGTTTCGGTGAGTTTGCTCATTTTTCAATCCCTTCGGAAAAGCTTTCGCGCATCATGCGCCAGATCACCTGATCGTCGGTCTCGCCTGCAATGCGCAATTCGTTGATACGGGCGACGATCTCGTCATCGACGGGAACCTGCCAGAAGCCGCCCGGCAGCGATGTGGCCGTTTTGGCAATGCGACCCTTGGCCCAGCGGCGCAGGTGACGGTTGCTGCGGTCGGAAAGGATGATTGTCTTGGTCGGCTTGCTCATGCCTTGGCCTCCCATGCGGTGAATTCCTCGCCCATGCCGAAGCTGTCGGCGGTGCGGCGCAGAAATCCGGGCGATTGCCGCTCGCAGTCGGCGGCCAGCTTGGCTTCCTCGGCGAAAACCTCGCGGGGCAGATGGTTGAGGGTGCCATATTGCAGGCGCATGGAGGCCTCGATACCGGCGGGGTTCAGGTCGGGCGCAAGTTCATGAAGGAGTTTCTGGTAAAACATTGCTCGTCTCCGTGTTTCGGGGCGGCGATTTTCGCGACCCTTCTACCGCCTGAAGCCCCGCGCATGGCGGGGCGGGCAGGAAGGGCAGCGGCTATTCGGCGTATTCGCCCTCTTGAAAGGCGCGGTCGCAAATTTCGCGCAGGTTCTTAGAAATATCGGCCAGATCGCCAACGTGCCCCCAGTGGATATCGTCGGGGCTGGCCTCGAAATGCTCGTCACTCAGGCTCTGCAGGCGGGCCAGCATGGTGTCGATCTCGGCCTTGCGGGTCATGAAGGCGGCAAGGGCTTTGTCATTGGTGCGGGTCATTATTTTGCCTCCCGTGCGGCGGCCAGCCCTGCGGCGTAGGCGGCTTCAAGCGCGGCCTGGATGCCCCAGACCGAAACCTCGTGAAAGTCGAGACTGTCGCTTTTGCGCTCTTCCAGCGTCTCGATAAAGAGGTGCTTTTSGGCAATGCCGGCCAGCAGGTCGGCGGGGGCGGTTTGGGTGGTTTTGCTTGTCATGGTCTGGCTCCTTTTGGTGTAATCAGAATCGCTCTTTTCCGGATGATTATCCAGTAAAATAGCAGCAATATCATTGCGTTGATCGGAAGGTGGGGATTGTAAATGGCCGCTGCCACACAGCCTTTGGCAGTGATCGCAAAGCTTCTGGACCTGTCCGAGCGGCGGGTGCAGCAACTGAGCCGCGAAGGCGTCATTCCCAAGGCGACACGCGGGCAATATGACCTGGTCGGTTCGGTGCGCGGCTATGTGCAGTATTTGCGCGATCAGGCCGTAAGCGCSCAGGCCGGTGCGCCCGATTATGCGGCCGAGCGGGCGCGTTACATMCGGGCCCGCGCCGATCTGGTGGAAATGGAAGCCGCGCAGCGACGCGGCGCTTTGATTGCGGTGGAGGATATCGAGGCGGCTTGGATCAAGGTGCTGGCGCTGCTGCGCACCCGCATTCTGGCGGTGCCGGACCGTCTGGCTCCGGAGGTTTATGCCGCTGGCAGCCTGGCCGATACCCGCAAGCTTCTCGGCAAAAGCCTGCGCGCGGCCCTTGAGGATTTAGCCAACAGCGATGTGCAGCCGGAAAGAAACACCGCCCCTGACGATATCGGGCTCATCGATCCTGAGCCGGACGGTGAAGCGGGCGCTGGAAGTGCTGCGCCCGCCACCGGAACTGACGATCAGTGACTGGGCGGATCAGAACCGGCGGCTGAGTTCGGAGGCCAGCGCCGAGCCGGGACAGTGGCGCACCAGTCGCGCGGAATACCAGCGCGGAATCATGGAGGCGATTTCCGATGCAGGTGTGGAAAGCGTGGTAATTATGTCCTCCAGTCAGGTGGGCAAGACCGAGATGCTTAACAATTCGGTCGCCTATCACATCGATCAGGATCCGGCCCCGATCATGGTGGTCATGCCGACCGAGCGGGATGCGGAAACATGGTCGAAGGACCGGTTCTCGCCCATGGCGCGCGATACGCCGTGCCTGACCGGCAAAATAGCGGATCCGAAATCCCGTGATGGCAACAACAAGATCCTGCACAAGCGGTTTCCGGGCGGGCACCTGACCATCGTCGGGGCCAATGCGCCCTCGGGGCTGGCCAGCCGCCCGATCCGGTTGCTGATGTGCGACGAGGTCGATCGCTATCCGTTCAGCGCCGGGGCCGAGGGGGATCCGGTGAACTTGGCCAAGAAGCGGACCGTGACGTTCTGGAACCGCAAGATCGTGCTGGTTTCGACGCCCACGAACAGGGGCGCTAGCCGGATCGAGGCGGCATACGAGGAAAGTGACCAGCGGCAATACCATGTGCCGTGTCCGGAATGTGGTGAGCCGCAGGTACTGGTCTGGGGGCAAGTAAAATGGGACAAGACTACGGGCGGGGCACATAGACCGGAAACCGCAAAGTATCACTGCATCCAGTGCAACGCAGCATGGACAGACGAGACCCGTTGGGCGGCCATCGGGAAAGGGCATTGGCAGGCGCGCGAGCCGTTCACCGGCATTGCGGGCTTCCATCTGAATGAAATCTATTCGCCCTGGGTCCGGCTGGAGGCAATGGCAAAAGCGTTCCTCTCGGCCCGCGCCGGGGGTGACGACACGATGAAAACATTCATCAACACTTCGCTCGGGGAAACCTGGGTGGAGAGCGGCGAAGCGCCGGATTGGCAGCGTCTGCTCGATCGCAAGGAAGACTGGGCCGCAGGCACGGTGCCTGCGAACGCCCTGTTCCTGACGGCGGGCGCGGATGTGCAGAAAGACCGGATTGAGGTTGATGTTTGGGCCTGGGGACGCGGGCTGGAAAGCTGGTTGATCGATCACATTGTTATCGAAGGCGGCCCCGGTTCGGAGGCCTGCTGGAATGGTCTCACCGATTTGCTCGGTCGGACATGGCAACACGCGAACGGCAGCCAGATGACCATCGCGCGCCTCGCAATCGACACCGGTTATGAAACCCCGGCGGTGTATGGCTGGGCCCGCAAGGTCGGCTTTGGYCAGGTGGCTCCGGTCAAGGGGGTGGAAGGGTTCAATCGGGCCAGCCCGGTGTCGGGGCCAACTTTTGTCGATGCGACCATTGCCGGCAAACGCCTGCGCCGTGGCGCGCGGCTCTGGACGGTGGCGGTGTCGACCTTCAAATCCGAGACCTACCGGTTCTTGCGCCTGGAACGGCCAACGCCCGAGGAACTGGCCGCCGGAACGGATTATCCGCCCGGAACCCTGCACTTGCCAAACTGGATCGACAGCGAATGGCTGAAGCAACTGGTGGCCGAGCAGCTGGTGACGGTGCGCAACAAACGCGGGTTTGCGCGGCTGGAGTGGCAGAAACTGCGCGAACGCAACGAGGCGCTCGATTGCCGGGTTTACGCGCGCGCGGCGGCGTGGATCCTCGGGGCCGACCGTTGGTCGGAAAAACAATGGGATGAGCTGGAGCGACAGGTGGCGGCTCCCGAGAAAGATGCGCCAGCCGTATCGCAATCACGATCGGCCAGGCCCACAAGCCAGCGCCGTTCGGTGCGCTCGAACTATATGAGGTGAGACCCAGTAGAAACAAGCGTCAATGCAGGCAGCATTTCTTGAATTTCTTGCCGCTGCCGCAGGGACAAGGGTCATTGCGTCCGACCTTGGCTTCCGGATGGATGAATGTCTCGGTCCAGGGGGCCACACGGAATTCGTTGCTAACCTTGCGTTTCTTCTGATTGGCGAAAAACTCTTCGGAATAGSAATGCCATTTTGACAATTCGTGGACGGCATCGGCGATGAAGCATTTTCGGTAACGGCGGTTTTTTGGTATGCCGCCTTCATCGCGTGTAGCCTGTAAATCTCCAAGAAAATGGCCAAAATTGCAGTAATCCTCGGGGATCAAATCCTTGTCGAAAACTGCCCTCACGTCTTCGGTCATGTCTTCGAGCCCGAGATCGGCAATGGCGTCCACCCAGCCGGTCAACACCTCAAGGGGAACTTCTGGGCAGCGGCTACGAAATGTCCGGAAGTAGTCTTCGATTGTAGCGCTGTGATCCGGGTGCAGTTGCGTGATCAATACCAAGGCGCTCATCAGGGAACTGCGGGCGAACTCATCCGCATCGGGGTCCTCGATAGCCTCGAACAGAGGCTGCAGATCACCATCAAATGCTCCGGCCATGACACGAAAGCTCGTTTCCGTGACTGCGTCGCCCAGGAGATGATCAAGGATCGGGGTTGGTCGACGCAGCAAGTGAAGCAGTGGGCGATAGGCACGCGGGTCGCGCCATTCGCCGAACATGTGAAAGATCGGAATGAGGGCGATCACCTCATCCTCGTTCATATCGGGCATCGGTTGGGCCCCAAGGCGAGTTATGAGATCAACGAAGATCGGAATCATGGTCTCGCGGTTGGTCCCTGCGGCTATCATCGCCGCTTTGGGAAAAATGTCATCGCGCGCGAGATCGCGCATAATTTCGGAGGGTGTCATGGGTTCGCCTAAAATGAGTCGTTCTTCGTGCAATTTGAAACACATTCCTTGTTTGGGTCAAATCATATGACAACTCTGGCAGAACTACAAACCCGCCGCGAGGCACTGGCGACCTCGCGCGCCAGTGGCGTAGCCCGGGTCAGCTATGATGGCAAGACGGTGGAATACCGAAGCCTTGCGGAAATCGACCGCGCCATCGATGTCCTGGATCGCGAAATCGCCACGCTCGAGGGGCGATCGATGATCAGGCAGGTGCGCGTGACCACGAATAAGGGCCTGTAATGAAACTGTTCAATGCGTTTCGCCACCAACCCAACGGCGGCCCAGCCTCCGTGCGCGCCCGCCTCGAAGGGGCTATGTCGCGTCGCCGCCTGCGCGGCTGGCAGCCACCGCTGGAAAATATCAACTCGCTGGTGGCTTCGGGCGGGCCGCGCCTGCTGGCGCGATCGCGCGAGTTGGTCCTGACCAACGGGTATGCCGCAAATGCTTGCGAGTCCTATGCGGCCAATTTGGTTGGCGACGGAATAAAGCCATCCTCCTTGATCGAGGATTCGGACCTTCGAGACACGGTCCAGCGGCTGTGGCTGGCTTGGACTGATCAGGCGGATGCCGACGGGCTGACGGATTTCTACGGATTGCAGGCGATGATCGCGCGCGAAATGTTCGTCGCGGGGGAGTGTTTTGTGCGCATCCGACCACGCCGTACCGAAGATGGCCTGCTGGTGCCAATGCAATTGCAACTGCTGCAATCGGAAATGCTGCCGTTTGAGAAGGTCGAAACAGCGCCCAATGGCAACCGCATCCGCTGCGGTATCGAGTTTGACCGGATTGGGCGGCGCGTGGCCTATCATTTTCGTCGCCGCCACCCGGGCGACAGTACCGACCGGGGTTTGGAGTTCCCGGAGACGACAAGGGTTCCGGCGGAGGACGTGCTGCACATCTACCGCCCGATCGATGCGGGTCAAATTAGGGGCCTGCCGCATGTAGCTCCGGCCATGGTGCGGCTGTTTCTGCTCGATCAATATGATGACGCCGAGCTCGACCGCAAGAAAACCGCCGCGATGTTCGCGGGTTTCATCACCAAGAATGCGCCGGATGAAGCGTTGATGGGGGAAGTCGAAGACACCGGCGAAGGCATCGGTATCGCCAGCCTGGAGCCCGGCACCTTGCAGGTTTTGTTGCCCGGCGAGGATATCAAGTTCTCGAGCCCCGCCGATGTAGGGGGCGGTTATGAGGCGTTTCAATATCGCACCTTGCTGTCGATCTCGGCCTCGCTTGGCTTGCCGTATCATCTGGTCACCGGCGATGTGCGGCAGGCCAACTATTCCAGCCTGCGGGCTGAGCTGGTCGAATTCCGAAGGCGGATCGGCCAATTGCAACACGGGGTGATGGCGCATCAATTCTGCCGTCCCATCTGGCAGCGGTGGCTGGAAACGGCCGCCCTGTCTGGCGCGCTTAATCTGCCTGATATGGCCAGGGCCAAACCGGTGCACTGGATCCCGCCACGCTGGGATTGGGTCGATCCGCTGAAAGATATTCAGGCGCAGTTGCTCGGGATCGAAGCCGGGCTGGTGTCGCGCAGGAAAGCGGTCGMRGCSWYMSRYKAYGAYMTSSMMSMAWKSGWSMSCGAKRWKGYGRSSRMTSYGSARCGCSMCKSAGCATTGGGCCTCCATTACAGCACCAGCCCCGGCGAGACGCAGGGCGCGCGGGCTACGCCCGTGAAACCGGCAGACCCTGAAGAAATATCGCAATAATAAGGAAACCCCATGAACAACTGGTATTCGATCTGTGCCCTGAACGAGGGTGCGGAAATCTCGATCTATGACGAAATCGGCGCTTATGGCGTCTCGGCCAAAGCCTTTTTGGCCGATCTTGGCAAGCTGCCGGACAAGGCCCCGCTGACGCTCAGGCTCAACAGCCCGGGCGGATCGGTCTTTGATGCGGTGGCGATTTACAATGCCCTGCAACGACACGCAGGCACGGTCACCGTTTCTATCGACGGCATTGCCGCGTCCGCCGCCTCCTACATCGCTATGGCTGGTGACGAGATCATCATGCCGGAAAACGCCTTCCTGATGATCCATGACCCCTCTGGCATGGTCATGGGCACGGCGGCGGACATGCGGTCCATGGCCGAGGCGCTCGACAAGATCGGCGGCAGCCTGCTGCGCGGCTATGCCGCCAAATCCGGCAAGGCGGAAGACGAAATTGCAGCCCTCATGGCCAAGGAAACATGGCTGGATGCGGGTGAGGCGCTGGAGATTGGATTTGCCGACACAATGTCCGAGCCGGTGAAAATGGCTGCCAGATTTGATGTCGGCCAATTCAAAAACACACCGCCGGAAATCATCGAGGCGGTGACGGCGAAGGATGAACCTGCCGTGGCGGGTCTGGAAACGAAGCCAGAATCTACCCCTGGGACCAAGGCTGACCCCATGCCTGACTCCGCCGCCATCCGCAACGAGGCCATGACTTACGCCAAAACTGTCGTCGATCTTTGCCGCCTCGCGGGTCAACCGCAGATGGCGGCGGGGTTCCTCGCGTCCGAGGCCAGCCTTGAGGATGTCCGCAAGGTCCTGATCGACGCAAAAGCGGCCAATGAACCGGACATCTCCTCCACCCACCCGCAACAGGGGCCCACGCCGCAGGCCAAACCCTGGGGCGACGTGATCGCCCGCACCTTCAAACGCAAAGGATAACACCCCATGACCACTTTGACCGAAACCCGCCACGCAGGCGGCTTTATCATTTGGGAGGCGTTTCGGGATTACACCCGCGAGGTCGTCACCATTGCCACCGGCGGGGCCAACCCCGTTTTGGAGCCCGGCACCGTGCTCGGCAAAATCACCGCCTCCGGCAAATACGCCGCCCATGATCCGGCCGCCGTGGATGGCACCGAGACCGCCATCGCCGTGCTCTGGGGCAAGGCGGACGCAACCGCGGCCGATGTTGATGCGGTTGTGCTACTGCGCGGCCCCGCCATCGTCAACGGCAACGATCTGGTATTCACCGGCGCGCCCACTGCGCCGGAAATCACCGCTGCCCATACGGCGCTCGCCGCCGTCGGCATTCTCACCCGCTAAGAAAGGAACAAATTCATGGCCACCATGGATATCTTCGAGACCGATGCMTTTTCGGTCATCGARCTCACCCGSGCGCTKGARAACATCCCCTTCAAGCCCGCAACCTTGTCAGGCTCCGGCCTGTTCTCGGATCGCGGGGTGCGCGCGCGCACCGTTGTCATCGAGAGCCGCGACGGCACCCTGTCACTGATCCCGTTTTCCGAACGAGGCTCGGCCTATGACCAACAAGTGCCCGAGCGTCGCGACGTGCGCGCCTTCGTGTGCCGCCAGTTCAAGAAGCAGGACGTGCTCTGGGCCTCGGAAATCCAAGGCATTCGCGCCTTTGGCAGCGATAGCGAGACCCAGCAAATCCAGGCCGAAGTCGCCCGCCGCCTGCGTCGCCTGCGCACCGATGCCGAGGCGACGTTCGAATATCACCTTCTGAACGGCATTCAGGGCAAAGTGCTCGATCCCAAGGACGGAGTGACCGTCATTGATTTTCCACCTATTGGAGATAAACCACCGGCTTCCAGCCGGTCCGCTTCAGCGAATCTCCTGATGATCTTCTCTCCTGAATTTTGAAACCCGCCTT
>NVTS01000096.1 GCA_002732995.1 Marinosulfonomonas sp.
ACCGCGTGTGCGCCCTGAATATGCGAGTTGTCGTAAACCTCGATCCGTTTCGGCGGACCATCCAGATCAAAGGCTTCGGCCAACCCCTTCAGTAGCTTGGTTTGGGTCGCCGTTTCCGCCATCCGCCGGGCTAAACTTTCGCGGGCGTTTCGTGCGGCCCCCTCGGTCAGCTCGGCCTTTTCACCCCGTAGAGGCACCGCAATTTCAACCCGCCGGTCCGCCTTCTGGCTCAACGCTTCCTGCATCAAATCATCATTGTCGATGGCATGTGACAGCAGCAGCAAACGCGGTGGCAGTTTGTTGTCATAGAACTGGCCGACAAACGCCTCCAGCACTTCGGCCTCGTCCGCACCTGCCCYCGTGCGTGGGTAGAAATCCTTGTTGCCCCAGTTCTGGTTGGCACGGATGAAAAACACCTGAACGCAAGCCTGCCCGCCCTCCATATGCAGGGCGATCACATCGGCCTCGGACACGCCGCGCGGGTTGATACCCTGCACTTGCTGCACTTGGGTCAGCGCCTTGATCCGGTCGCGCAACGCTGCCGCCCGCTCAAACTCCATCGCGTCGCTGGCCAGCTGCATTTGCACGGCCAATTCCGCCTGCACCTTGGTCGATTTTCCTGCCAGAAACTGTTCGGCATCCCGTACCAAGCCCGCATATCCCGCCTCGCTGATATGCCCGACACACGGCCCCGAGCAACGCTTGATCTGATACAGCAGACAGGGGCGCGTGCGGCTGGTAAACATCGCGTCCGAACAGTTGCGCAGCAGGAAAATCTTTTGCAACTGGTTCAGCACACGGTTCACTGCGCCCGCACTGGCGAAGGGGCCAAAATAACTGCCGGCCTCGGCCTTGCGGCCACGATGCTTTTTGATTTGGACAAAGGGGTGGGATTTGGCCAGCAGGATGCTGGGGAATGATTTGTCATCACGCAGCAGCACATTGTAATACGGCTTTAGCTGCTTGATCAGGTTTTGCTCCAGCAGCAGGGCATCGGTTTCGGTCTTGGTGGTCAGAAACATCATCGAGGCGGTCTGCTGGATCATCCGTGCAATCCGCACCGTATGCCCGCGCGGGTTGGCATAGTTCGACACTCGCTTTTTCAGATGCCGCGCCTTGCCGACATATAAAACGCGGCCCTGCGTATCCAGCATCCGGTAAACCCCCGGGCTGCCGTCGAGCGTATTCAGATACCCGCGCACACGTTCGTGCCCCGTCACGGGCTGTTCTGATTCATTTATCTGCTCGTCGCTCATTTAGTGCCTCGAAGTGATTCCTGTCTTGGCTGCAATCTTATCCGTTGTGTGGCAAGAGAAAACATCTCCACCGTATCTGTGGATAAACCTGTATGTAACTTTGCCGGATGCCGGTTTTTCTGTTTGTTTCTGGTGTTTTTGTGGATGTGCCTAATTTTTAGGCGAACCTGCAAGTCATTGATATTGTTGTAAATTATTATTGCATCCCGCCAAATCATTGAAATCATTAACGAAAATGCAACAGTAATGTGACTGAATAGTCAAAAGTGCACAAGTTTCTCTGGAGGTATCCAAATGGCAGCGCCATTTCTACTCGGCCCCAAGTGTATCTGCGGTGTTCCAAGCCAGGTTTTGACCGCCATCCACACATAATAATTGCCCTGTAACGGCGGGCGCATCCAGAAAATACCCCAGCGCCGCAGTTATGTCCTCGGGGTTCGCGCCACGGCCCAGCGGCACGTTTTTACGCTGATTGGCAAAGTGTTCTTCAGATTGACGGATACCGCGCAATGTTGGCCCCGGCCCAATGGCATTGACCCTGATATCAGGGGCCAGTGCTTGGGCGGCGGTTTGGGTGAAGGCCCACAACCCCATTTTGGCAATCGTATAGGTCATGAACTCCGGTGTCAGTTTTCGCACCCTCTGGTCCAGCATATTTACCACCAATGCTTGCGACGTTGGCTCACCGTTTTCATCCAGCATGGCTTTGGGTGCTTGGTCCGCGAAATCTTGCGTTAACACAAATGGTGCCCGCAGGTTTGACCCGATATGCCGGTCCCAGCTTTCTCGCGTGGCCGTTTGCAGGGTATCATACTCAAAGATCGAAGCGTTGTTGACCAGACAGCTCAATGCACCGCCCAGCCCATCCGATGCCCGCCCGATCAACCCTTGGGTTGCGGCCTCGTCCAGCAGATCAGCCTGCAACGCCACGGCGTGCTGGCCCATCGCCTCAATCGCGGTCACCAATGTTGTCGCATCCTCCTCGGAACTGGCGTAATGCACCGCCACATCAAAGCCGCGCCCTGCCAGATACAGCGCCATCGCACGGCCTAACCGGATGCCCGCCCCTGTTACCAATGCGCGTTTTACCATGCCCTACACCAGAATAATTGTCACATAGGCCGCATATAGCGCTGACAGAAAAACGCCCCAGCCTTTGGTGATGTTTTGTTTGAAAAACACAAACGGGACCAGCAGCAGCGAGGCCCCCAGCATCACCCAGATGTCAAAGCCAAGGATGCCATCGGCCACTGGAATGTCGCCGACAAAGCTGGCAATGCCGATGATCGCCAGCAGGTTGAACATGTTCGATCCAATCACATTGCCCAGTGCCACATCCGCCTGATTGCGCATCGCCGCCATTGCGGTGGTGGCCAGTTCGGGCAATGACGTGCCCACGGCCACCAAGGTTAGTCCGATCACGGTTTCGCTGATGCCAAACTCGGTTGCGATGTTCACCGCCCCGTCCACCAGCAAGCTGGCCCCCAGCGGCAGGCCGATCAGACCCAGCACCATGAAAACACCGATCTGCCACCACGGCATGCCCATGTCTGCACCCTCGACGTCTTCGTCGGCGTTGGCGGCACCGTTTGCCTTGCTTTCGCGGCGATGGGCGCGGGCTTCGATAAAGGCGTCCGACAGAACAAACCCGAGTGCGGCGAGCAAGACCAGCCCATGCACCCATGTGAACGGCCCAAGGAAACACATCGCGGTAAACAGCACCGATGCAAAGATCATGAACAGATAATTTTTGCGGGTGTCGCATTCCGAGGTGTGGAAGGTGGCGATCAGGGCAGGGATGCCCAGAACCATCAAAACATTCGCGGTGTTTGATCCAACAACATTGCCCAGCGCCAAGCCGGGTGCGCCATCGCCGATAGCCTGAATTGCGATTAGTAATTCGGGCGCAGAGGTGCCAAAGGCCACAATTGTCAGGCTGACGATCAGGGCAGGCACGCCCAGCCGCAAGCTCAGGTTCACCGCACCCTTAACCAGTGCGTCGCCNGCCAGCAGTAATATGACCAGCCCAAGGCCAGCGTATACCCAATCCATCCGCTAACCTTTTTTATTGTGGCCACAGCCACAGGACCCGCGCCCGATACGAAAGCGCCCGCATTTCGGGCATTTTCTGGAATCCAGTTGTTTCTTGCCCGGGTAACGCAGTCGGCCAAACATCGCCAGCACCAGCATTCCGATCAAAAACAAACTGACAATTTTAACCATCATCTACAGGCCAAAACGCGCGTAATGGGCGCGCTCCTCGATGCCGTCCAGCGCGTCCGTAACCACGCGTGTGCCAAACCGTTGCAGGATCGAGCGCTTCACCCCGTAACGGGCAAAGCGCACCTTGTCGCCGTAACGCTGTTTCATCACCGGCACCAGATGGCCGATGCCGTCAAYCAGACCGACATCTTGTGCTGCCTTGCCAACCCAGATTTCACCAGTGAACAGGTCTTTGCCCTCGGGTAATTTTCCAACGCGCCGTTTCATTACCTGCGCTTTGAAGCTATCGTGGATATGTTCCAGTAACCCTTTTAGGCGCTTGACGTCGGCGGGTTTTTCCGGCTGGAAAGGGTCCAGCATGGATTTGGATTTACCGGCGGTATAAACACGGCGTTCCACCCCGTGGCGATTGATCAATTCGTTCACTCCGAACCCCATCGAAATCACACCGATTGATCCGATGATCGAGCTGTCGTCCACCCAGATCTCATCTGCAGCCGTTGCCAGCCAGTAGCCGCCGGATGCCGCCACATCTTCGACAAATGCAATCACCGGGATGTCTTTTTCGTCCGACAACCTGCGGATACGTGCCGCAATCAGCGATGATTGCACGGGTGATCCTCCGGGCGAATTGATCACCAGCGCGACAGCCTTGGGTTTGCCACGCTTGAATGCTTTTTCAATGGCTGGCCCTAGAGCTTCATCATTTAATGACCCGCGACTGCCCGCCGAAATTACGCCGGACAGGCGAATAACAGCGACCACGGGGTCGGATTTAATAAAGGGGATCCAGCGCTTCATAAGTATGGATGTAGAGTGCCGCATGGGGGCATTCAAGGCGGTTCACGCAATCGCGCTATAGTGTTGCCAATTTAATAGGCCATCGCGCCTTTGACCGCTCGTTGCYACGCCGCGTATTTCACATTGCGCACATCGTCTGGCATGGCGGGCTCAAAGCGGCGTTCCAGCGCCCACGCTTGCGCAAATTCGGCCTGTACCGGATAGACACCTGCCTTCATTCCCGCAATCCACGCCACCCCTAATGCTGTGGTTTCCAGCACTGTCGGGCGGTCAACCTGTGCGCCCAGAATGTCGGACAAAAACTGCATGGTCCAGTCGCTGGCCGTCATTCCACCATCGACCCGCAACACAGCCGCATCGCCTGCACCTGGCCAATCTGCCCGCATGGCTTCCAACAGGTCGCGGGTTTGATAACCAACGCTTTCCAGCGCGGCCTTTGCCATTTCAGCAGGCCCCGTGCCACGGGTCAGGCCAAACACAGCACCGCGGCATTCGGCGCTCCAATAGGGTGCGCCAAGGCCGGTAAAGGCGGGCACCATAACCACGTTTTGCCCCGTGTCAGCTGCTTGCGCCAGTGCCTGGGTTTCGGTGGCATCCTTGATGATCCCCAACCCGTCGCGCAGCCATTGCACGGCTGCACCGGCAATAAAGATCGACCCTTCCAGTGCGTAAGTGGTGACCCCGCCGAATTGATAGGCAATGGTGCCCAGCAAGCGGTTGCGACTTTCGACCAATGTGCTGCCCGTGTTCAGCAGCGCAAAACAGCCGGTGCCATAGGTGGATTTCATCATCCCCGGCGCAAAACACGCCTGCCCGACGGTGGCCGCCTGCTGGTCCCCTGCCACCCCGCGAATGGCAATCGATGCGCCAAACAGATCGGGCKTGDBKDTGCBVAHDTCYHSGTBGYRDTCGHGSABMNSGDKCNKBDDNVVVAYDKNBWCGKCMVSSAWSKCSMAVABBTCTTCGTCCCASTGBCCKKYSBKNGATATTDWMMWDMWHHRTBSRMGMVRYKTTGSTGGSRTCWGTSRCRTGSACWKYSCCGCCAGTCAGCCGCCAGATCAGGTAACAATCTACCGTGCCAAACAGCAGATCACCCGCCTCGGCT
Source organism: Marinosulfonomonas sp. (assembly GCA_002732995.1). Classification (GTDB taxonomy): domain Bacteria; phylum Pseudomonadota; class Alphaproteobacteria; order Rhodobacterales; family Rhodobacteraceae; genus Profundibacter. The sequence goes on from NVTS01000096.1 coordinate 5,386, forward strand.
CGCGTCCGTGCGCCCGCGACGTTGTCCAGCAACCAACCTACCTTGGTGCCGGAAAAATACGGGTCCAGCAGCAGGCCGGTTTTGTAGGTGATCATGCCCTCGTGACCCGCGTTCTTTAGCGCCTCACAAATGCCGGATGTGCGGCGGTCCTGCCAGACGATGGCATTATGGATCGGAACACCTGTTGCCTTGTCCCAGATGATCGTGGTTTCACGCTGGTTGGTGATGCCGATGGCGGCGATGTCACCCGCTGTTGCACCGGCCTGTGTCATCGCCGCTTGTGCTGTGCGGATTACGGTTTGCCACAAATCTTCCGGATCATGCTCCACCCACCCCGACTGCGGAAAATGCTGTGTGAATTCTTCTTGGGCACTGGTCGCTACCCGCATGGCAGCGTCAAACAAGATCGCCCGCGATGATGTCGTGCCTTGGTCTATGGCCATTACATATGTCATGATTTCCCCCATGCGCTGGGGATAGTGTCATGTAAAATGCGATGCGGCACAAGCCCCCAGAAGATGAACGCAAAAAAGGCGCACAAGTCAATGTGCGCCTTTGATATGAATGCCGGATTGGCCGCTTAACCCCTATCCGTAAATCTCTTTCATCCGCCGGTAAGACATCAGTTCGCGGCGCTTCTCGTCCCACAGCTGCAGGCTCACACAAGACAGGCTTTCGCGGATTGTCAGGCGCTGGGCATCTTTCAGCACGGGGAAATCACGCAGCACTTCTTTTAGGCGGTAAAACGGTATGCGCGCATAGATGTGATGTACATGGTGGATCCCGATGTTGCCGGTCAGCCATTGCAGCGGTTCGGGTAATACATAATGCGAGCTGCCGTGCAGGGCGGCGTCGTGCAGGTTCCAATCCTCGTCACGGTCCCAATAGGTATTTTCAAACTGGTGCTGCACATAGAACATCCAGACACCGATGGTTGCACCCATGATTGTGCTGGGCAGGAAAATCAGCAGCAGCGGCATCCATCCGCCAAAGTAAACGATRGTCGCAAGGATGGCCACGATACCGACATTGGTGCCAAGGGCACTGATCCAATATTTCGCACCGGCCTTCATCATGCCCACGGGCAGACGGTTCGTTAGCAGAAAAATATAGGTAGGGCCGATCAAAAACAGGATAAACGGATTGCGATAGAAACGGTATTTGAAGCGACCCATTTTCGAGAGCGCTTTGTATTCTTCAACCGTGATCGTATCAATATCGCCCAATTCGCGCCGGTCCAGATTGCCGGATGTTGAATGGTGAATGCCATGCGCCCGTTTCCAGACATCATAGGGTGTGACGGTGAATATGCCCAACACACGGCCAACCCAGTCGCCCGATGTGCGGTTTTTGAAGTATGAGGAGTGGCCGCAATSATGCTGGATAATAAACAGCCGCACCACAAAGATCCCGTTTACTAGGGAAATAGCAAATGTCAGCCAGTAACTGATCGACAAGGACCACCACGCCAACGCCCAAAGTGCGACGAAAGGCACTGCGGTCGCGGCCAGCTCAAACAAGCTGCGGAATAATTTCGGATCACGGTATTTTGCCAAATGGCGGACCCATTCACGCGTGGTTTCCGGCTCGATTNGCGCCCCGGAGGGCTGAGTATTTTCATTCATTCAATTCGCCTGTCGTTGCCCAGTACATTTTTTCATAATGGATAGACGTAATCACGGGATTAACAAGTGTAATAATGGAAAACAGGACAACTTGCCCTAGGATGCGCTGTTTTTGCGCCCTATCTTTGGCTCGGTTCCTGCTTTGATCCGCTTAATATTGGCGGCATGGCGAATGTAAATCAGGACGGTCAGGATGGCTCCTAAAAGCAATGTCTGGCCTTGATCCAGCATAATTGTCCACATTGGCGACAACCCCGCAGCCATCAGCCCCGCCAGCGAAGACATCCGCATTGTTATAGCGGAAAATAGCCATGTGGCGCAGGCTGCCAGCCCCAGTGGCCAGTATAATGCCAGCAAGATGCCCAGAAATGTCGCCACCCCTTTGCCGCCGCGAAACCGCAGCCAGATCGGGAACAAATGGCCCAGAAATGCCGCAAGAGCGGCGATTTGTGCTGCATCTTCACCGATCAGGGCGCGGGCAAGGAGCAATGCAACCGCGCCTTTGCCAGCATCAAGCATCGCGGTGAGCGCCGCGGCGGTTTTGTTGCCGGTGCGCAGCACATTGGTGGCGCCGATGTTGCCCGACCCGATTTCACGCAAGTTTCCCAACCCCATGACGCGGGCAATCACTATGCCAAACGGGATCGACCCCAGCAGGTATCCGGCAAGGGCTGCAATGGCGAGCATTTGATATGTGCTGGTGATATCAGGCATTATGATCTCCTTTTGAAAACGTCTACACCGTTGACGTAAGTTGCCAATACCTTGCCCTGCATTCGCTGCTCGTCAAAGGGGGTATTTTTGGATTTTGACTGTAGCGCGAAACGGTCCATTACAAAGGGTGCGTCCGGATCAAACAAAACCAGATCGGCAGGCGCACCTTTGGTCAGACGACCCGTGTCCAGTCCCAGCCGTTTTGACGGGTTCAGCGACAGGGCGCGCCACAGGGTCGGCAGGTCCATATCACCGGAATGATACAGGCGCATGGCGGCGGGCAGCAGGGTTTCCAGCGCCACAGCCCCCGAGGCGGCTTCTTCATAAGGCAGGCGTTTGCTCTCCTCATCCTGCGGAGTGTGCATCGACGATATAATGTCGATCAACCCGCTGGCCACGGCGGCGACCAGCGCGGTGCGGTCATCTTCGCTGCGCAGGGGCGGCTTGACCTTGAAGAAAGTGCGGTAGTTGCCCACGTCCAGCTCGTTCAATGTCAGATGATGGATCGACGCGCCCGCTGTTACGTCCAACCCCGCTGCCTTGGCGCGTTCCAGCGCAGGCAGGGATGCGGCGGTGGACAGGTTGTCGGCGTGATACCTTGCACCGGTCATTTCGACCAAAGCCAGATCGCGCTCCAGCCCCAGCCGTTCGGCCATTGGCGACACGGCGGGCAAGCCGCGCAAGGAGGCGAATTTGCCAGACGTTACGGCGGCGCCTTTGGACATTACCGGATCTTGCGGATGCGCTATCACCAACGCTCCAAGGCTGTTGGCGTAGGTCAGGCAGCGGGCGAAGACCTTGGTATTTTCCACCACGCGGTCGCAATCGGTAAACGCCACGGCACCGGCATCACGCAGGAATCCGACTTCGACCATCGTGCGCCCGTTGCGCCCTTTGGTCAGGGCGGCCATCGGCAGCATTTTCACCTGCGCCGTTTCACGGGCACGGCGGGCGACGAATTCCAGCACCTCGGGACTGTCGATGGCGGGGGTCGTGTCGGGGCGGGTAACAACGGTGGTGACGCCACCGGCAGCAGCGGCAAGGCCTGCGGTGCGATAGCTTTCCTTGTGCCGCTCGCCCGGCTCGCAAACCTTGACGCCGATGTCGACAATGCCAGGGGCAAGGCACTTGCCGCCGCAATCAATCACGTTGCCCTTGGCGGGGGTATTGATGCCGGTGATAATGCCATCCTCAATGGTCAGACTGCCGATTTCATCGGTGCCGTTCTCGGGATCAATCAGGCGGGCGTTGGTGAAGGTGGTTGTCATGCTGCCTCTTTCTGGATCTCGCGGCTCATCGCGTAAACCTGTGCGTAAACCTGTTTCCCGTCCGCTATCCGCTCGAATCCGATCTTGACCTCGTATGAGCCGTTCTTGCTGCGGCGGCGCTCGGTGGCACAGGTGATGCTGGCCGGATCACCTGTGCTGAATTCTAGCGGTGTCTCTTTGGTGATCGGATAGGATTTCAACTTGCGGCCCCGCATTGGCAAATTGGTGGCGATCAGGGCACGTTTGTTGGTCAGGGTATACCATGTGTTGCGCCGCCGATATGCACTCCAGAACACCGGCCCGATGCCAATGCCGATGCCAGCGGCAAAGTGGATCATCCCGAACATCCACATGCCGCCGCCCGCTGATGCGGCCATCACCATCCAGAACAGGGCAAAGCCGGAGAATGCCAGCCCGAACAGGACGGCCGGAATATTCGAGAGCTTCCAAGCCACCCCCCCGTCAGGGCGACCCTGCCAGCGGATGTCTTCGCCCTCATCCAGTACGCCTTCCCAACCGGATGGAATGCTCATCCTGTA
>NVTS01000097.1 GCA_002732995.1 Marinosulfonomonas sp.
CGCCCTTGGCCATATGCACGGTTGAAACCACCACCGCCGCATCGCCCGGCCATTTCACCCGCCGCTTGGCGCGGTAAATCACCCCATCCGCCTCAGCCAGCAACCAGCGCAGCCCGCTTTCACGGGTATCGCCCTGCCCAATGGTATTGGTGGCGATCAGCCCCATCGTGCCGCCGTGGCGCAACAGCGCATAAGCACGGCGAAAGAAATGCGCCGACAGGTCGGCATTGCCATGGCTGGCGGGGCTGATGATTTTCAGCCAGTCCAGAAACCCCGCGCGGTTGCCATGGGTGATGGTGTTTTTGCCGGCAAAAGGCGGGTTACCGACGATGCTGTCAAAACCGGCATTGTCGCCCTCAAACACCTCGGGGAATTCGATTTGCCAGTGAAACGGCGTGATCGGGTGCGGCCCGCTGTTCAGCTGCGCGCGCATCTNGCGGGCCACATCCCAGCCACCCTCGCGGCCCAGCTGCACTTGCAGCTCGTCCAGCGCCTGTTGGCGTTGTTTGGCCTTGGCTTGGGAAAAGAACGCGGCAACCACCGCATCGCCACCAAGGCGCACCTCGGCCAGCTCGCTATTGGCCTCGGTCAGGCGCTGCCGTTGGGCCTCGAACGTCACATTATTGGGGGCGGTGCGGATATGGCGGCGATCAATGCGCGCGGCGTTGACCAGTGTGGTGAACTGGCGGGCAAACATCGGGATGGTCTGGTTGGTTTCCCAGCTAACGCCGCTGATCTGGTTCAGGGTCAGGCCGACAAGGCTGTCACCGGTTTTAAGGGCGTGGTCCAGAAAGCTGAAATCCTCGTCCTTGGACAGGGTGACCAGCCACAGGGACAGCTTGGCCAGATCGGTCGCCATGTGGTTTTTATCCACCCCGTAAAGGCAGCGCTTGGCCACCTCTCGGCGGGCAAATACTTGCGGGTCGGAACGGGCCTCGTCGGGCAGCAAAGCGGGGTGGCGCGCCCAAGCGGTCTCCAGCCGTTCGCCCAAGGCGCGGCAGGTTTCCACCAGAAACGCGCCCGAGCCCATGGCCGGATCACAGATTTTCAGATCAAGCACTTGATCGGGCGTGGCGTCATCGCCGAGTTGTGCCAAGATCGGCTCCAACGCCTCGCGCACAATGGGTGCTGTCAGGGAGCGCGGGGTGTAGTGGCTGCCGGTTTTGCGGCGTTCATCAGTGGGTTGCAGGATGATGGTGCCCGCGGTGACAATACGTTTGTTGGGCGAGCCGCGCTCATCAATCTTTTTGTCGAGCGCCGCCAGCAGATCATCCACCGTGCCCGCCGATTTGATCAGCTTGTTCTGGGCATCGGTGACAGTATAGTCGATTGCATCGGCAAGGAATTTCTTGCGGCTGGCGGGGGCTTTTGCCAGCACCGCCTCAAGGTTGATATAGGCCGGAATGTTGCCCTTGCCCGATTTCAGCGCAATGCTGGAGCCGTGCGAGCGGGTAACGGTAAAGCCCATGACGGTTTCGTAGACCGAGCCGATTTGCTCCACATCCAGCGTTTTATAGGAAAGCCGCTCGCCGCCCAGCATCAAAAGTTGGTGCAGGACATCGTAGATGCATTTGTCAGAGACCGGCAGCACATCGGGCGTGTCGCCTTCGTCAAACTGGCCCAGCAGAAAGGGGAAGGTTTCGGGATCAAACAGTTTGCCGCGACGCTGGTGCATGAAATCCGGCCCCGCCCCGTCATGGATCAGCTGGAACAGGCCAAGCAGGCGGCCCCAAGCGCCATAGCGATCGGTCATGGTGTCGGGGTAAAGGGCGGCGTCGCTTTCCAGATCGACAAACAGGCGGCGCACGGCATAGCCTTGTTCATATATACGCTTGGCCTTTTCGCTGTTGGATGAGGGCATTAGGCCACGATCTTCGGCATAGAGCACAAAAACCAACCGCATGAGCACGGACAGCAGGCCTTCATAGAATTCTTGCGGTTCCTGCTCAGCAACGGCGCGCAGGCGGGTGTCGGTTTCAACCTCGGAGGTGAAGCCGCGCAGCAAGGAATAAAGCGCGCCCAGCACCTGATCGGCGAGTTTGGTCGAAACAATATTCTGGTTCTCACGTGAGCGTTGGAGGATGCCATCAAGGCGGGATTCTGTGCTGCCCCAAATAGCGTTTTTGCCGAGCAGAAGCTTGAAGCCGGCCAGCATCTCGCGCCCGGCAGTGGTTTTCATGCCTTCGATTGGCCATTCCAGAAAGCCGGGGGTTTCGCCTTGCGGAGAATAGGTCAGCCGCAGGTGTTTGTCTGTAACCAGCAGGCCCTGTTCAACGCCAGTTTCGCGCAAATGGCGCTCAAAGGCTTGTTGTTCGGATATCCCCATCCAACGACCAATGGAGGTGCGCGCATCAGGATCGGTATTGCGAGGCAGAATTTTCACCAAGAGGCGAGGTGGTTCTTCTTGCTTGCCTGCCAGCGCCGCATCGGCCCTTAGCGTAACATCCATTTCCGTTAACCTGCAGGTGGCCTCATCGGGCAGGTTTTCAGCACCAAGGATGCGAACTTGCGGCCAGTCCAGAACGTCAGTTGCAATCTTCCAAAAATCAGCTGCACTGTCGGCAAAACCTTGAGTATCAGTTGCCGTTTGCTTGACGGGGACAAGGTTTTCGCCGTCCAGTGCCGACTGGGAAACCACCAACCCTTCCTGTCGCACATGCTTTAGCCAGAGATCAATCATGATTGTGTCTCCGGTAGCAGGTAGACGATGCCAACGGGTTCGATACGGCGGGCGTTRACAACATGTTTTTGACGGACTAAATCGGGCTCGGTCTCGATTTCAATTTCCAGCTCTTTGAGACGTTTCKCSYAGTTTTGTTTGTCAAGCTGGCGCTKCYCYKSSWMRTSMTCSARATCAARTTCCWRCTGGRSCWYRCYCTGYTGCTCMARWATMCGGTCGCGYTGCTGTTCCAGCAGGGTTTTGAGTGACACTGCCTGAGCCTCGCCATTTTCCATCAGCTCCTTGCGGACGTTGGCTTCATTTTCCCTGGCGCGCAATTCAGYAGTTTCACGTAAGGCTTGCGCATCAGTGGCCGCACGCTGACGATATTGATCGCAAAGTGCGTCATTGGGTTGTGTTGATGCTTGAATGGCGTCTTGGAGGTCACTATAGGCCTTTGATGCCGTTTGACCTTCATATTTCAGGGGGGTCACGCCGCTCTGGTTTACCGATGCCGCGATGGGAATTATTTCAGAATGCAGGCGGTTGGCACCTTTGGCGTATAGCGTCAGGCGAATGAGCAAAACGACGCGCGGGCGTTCAATGTCGGTCTGCAGGACGGCTGTTCTTTCTAGGCGTGAGCGGAACCCCTGGGCATCAAACTGGGCAAGTAGCCGACGGACCAGCCTGTGTTCCAGATGCAGATGTTCGATATCGGTTTTGAGCCTATCACCATCTTTGACTGGTTGAAAACTAACCTGTTTAACCGGTGCATTTTGGCGATAATCTGCAACGGTCTCATCCTTGTTACGTGGGCGAACACGCATCTGATCGAAAACTGGCGTCCAGTCGGCATTGCTAAAGCCGGGTGATTCAGGATCGAGTTTTATAACATCAACACCGTTTTCCTGATGTATCTGATCTTGACCGGTCTCGACATGCATTTTTTGCATTGCATTGAGGAACACTGCTTGCAGGGCCTTTGGTGCGACATTTTTTTGTTCGCGTGATTGCTCTAGACGGCGGGAAATCGCCTTTAGCTCTGCCTCCAGTTTTTTAAGGCGCTTTTGCTTTTCCGGCGCGATTAGAAGTTCATCTTTTAATCGCTGAGCTTCGAGGTATTGCTCTGATGCAAGATCAGCTTCCAAGCCGGACATGTTTGCACGGGTAATGCCGCGCTTAAATCGTTTTTCAACTTCGGTTTCAATCACTGAACCAACCTCACCAAGCTCTTTGTTGATGCGTTCGGTTTTTTTCACCAGTGCGGCTAGAATTCTGTCGGCTGGACGATTCTTATAAGTGAAATAGCGACAATAGACATCCGGGCTTGGCTGCAAGCGCCGATCAATCCGCCCATTCCTCTGTTCCAGTCTGGACGGGTTCCAAGGCAAATCAAAATGGAACAGATCGTAGCAGCGGTGTTGTAAATTGATGCCCTCACGGGCAGCATCGGTACACAGCAATATACGCAATGGTTCGGTGGCCGGGTCGGCATTAAATTTTGCCTTCAACCTTTCTCTTTCATTCTTGTCAGTGTCACCCGTAAATTCGGCTATCCGGTTGTTTTCAGGATCAATCGACAGCTCCTCGAGCAGTTGTTTTTTCAACCAGTCAATTGTGGTCTGGTATTCTGAAAAAATTATCAGTCGCCGCTGGTTCCATAACAGGCCTTCTCCCAAATTGTCCTTGATCCAACCGGCTAAATTTTTGCTTTTGGCATCGCCCTTGAAAGCAATGCGATTAGCGGTTTCCAGCATTTGATTGGCGGTTATTTTTACATCACCTTCCACCATTTTTCTGACTTCACCCTCAAGTGTAGATCGAAATGCGGCAACAGACGATAACAGGCGTTGTTGGAGCAGGACAAAGCAATGCCCGCCCTTGCTTCCTTCAAGTTCACCAAAGTCCAACAGGGATTGAAACAGATCAAGCTCAGGTGCATCTGCCGGACTGTTAGGCAGCTCCACATTATCGACATGGCGAACCGGAAATGGTGTATCAGTCAGCTCTCTAAGGTCGGATTTCAGCCGTCGTACCATGATTACGTCATGTTCTCCCTGTAATACCGTGATACCGCGCGTAAAACGCTGGGGATCGAGCATTTCCAGCAAAGCCGCGAATGAATTTGAGTGCCCATTGTGCGGAGTTGCTGTCAGGAAAAGGCGGTGCTCGAACATTTTTGATAGTTCTCGAACAGAATGGGTCATCTGGCTGTCGGTGGCATAAGCTTGGCTGTGGGCCGGGGCTGCATGGTGGGCTTCATCCAGAATAAACATAGAACGTGCGCGCGGTGTTCCCAGAACAGCCTTAAGACCAACCATATAACCCTCATCCCTCAGCAAAGAGTGCGAGATAATAAAGGCATTGCCCGATTGCCAAGGATTATAACCGAAGCCTCGCTCAGCACGCATGTTAAAGAAATATTCAGCATCTACGATCTCGGCGGACAGGCCGAATTTTGAAGACAGCTCCTCTTTCCATTGTTGTGTCATCGATGCAGGGGCAGAAACAACGAAAAAGTCCACACGCTTGCGAAGTAATAGTTCTCGCAGCACCAGCCCCGCCTCGATGGTTTTACCCAGCCCCACGTCATCGGCAATCAACAGGTTGACGCGCGGCAGATCAAGAGCTTTGGCCAGTGGCGTTAATTGGTACGGCGATATCTCAATACCTGCCCGAAATGGAGCTTGAAACAACTTGTTATCGGCAGCGGTTGCTGTGTTCCATTGCAGGGATTGGAGATAAGCTGAATAACCTTTTGCATCAGTCGGGACATTTGAGCCCAACTGATGCCAGAGCTGATCGTCAACACATTCAATTGCAATTTCGCAGCCGGGGATGATCAATTGCATCTGACCCGTTGCATCGTCGTCCAAGCACCTGACTTCCAAAACGTCCGGCGCGGCTTCGCTCATCTCAATATTTTCTATTAACCAATGCCGCCTCCGAATACGGACACATTGACCAATTTTGAATTTTGAGTTTCCCATAAATATTCCCTATCAATTACATAAGGCTCGTTCAGGAAAATCAGTCAGAAAGCATTTCTATCCATCGCATTAGCAGCAAAAGCCGCAGAAAACGTCACTGTTTCTAAGTCGCCACGTGCACTTTCTGGACCGTATCCTAAAATTCCCCCAAGGAACACCACAAAGTATTCGAGCATCAAAAACTGTCACGATAAAAGTTCCCTGTGTGCATGTAATTATGGCCTCAAGAGCTTTGGGCCAGCACGTTGGGGGCGGGCTGTTCGTATAGCATCCATTTTTGCCCCTCCCATTCTACCGGAAGCGGCTCCAGCAGGGCGGCCAACGTCATCTCCGGCGGCTGTCGCCCTGCAAGGATCATCTCGACAATGTCCGGTGCCAGCAGGCTTAGGCGCAAAACGCGGGTCATGTAGGTCAGGGCGAGGTTTTCGTGTTTGGCCAGTTCGGTGATGGTGGTGAACTGCCCGCTTTCCAGCATCTTTTTCCAACGGAATGCGCGGGCCAGTGCCTTTACCAGTGTGCTGTCGACGCGGGGTTTTTCGATGGCTGCGGGTGCGCCGTTCGGGGTGATGACCTGTTTGCGGCCGCCGTATTTGCGGATGGTGAAGGGGACATGCAGGGTGACTGTATCGGTAGTTTTACTCATGCGGCCTGCTCCCGCAATTCCCGCACCAGCCCCGACAGCCCGTCGATGCGCAGGTGCACATCGAGCCCGCCCATGCCGATATCTACTCGTTCCACCAACAACTGCACGATACGGGCCTGCTCGGCGGGGAAAAGCTCGTCCCAGATCGGATCAAAATGCATCAGGGCCTCGCGGGCCTCGGCCTCGGTTATTTCACCGTCATGGGGCTTGGCCGCTTTCCATGTGCCGATGATGATCTCCGGCTGGCGGAATACGGCGCGCAACTGGTCAATCACCGCCGCCTCGATTTCACCTGCGGGCACGCGACCCACCGGACAGGTTCCTGCGCCATGTTTCAGCACGGTCTGGCTGACGTAATAGCGGTAGAGTCGATTCTTCTTGYSRKTKTSSMYKKKYSMRRWMRMMKSTCSRKCMKSSSYSAMYWGMRRKCSMTWSMGSMRRSSSSRWSKKTGYGCGCRGGTGTTGCTGGCGCGYTTGCGKGGGCTYTCMKKCAGGAYGGKRTGCACCTTGTCCCAGAGTTTGCGCGTAATGATCCCCTTGTGCTGGCCGGGGTAGGACTGGCCTTTGTGGACGGCCTCGCCGATATAGACGCGGTTGTTTAGCAGGCGGTAGAGAAACCCCTTGCTGATCTGTCGCCCCTGTTTGGTGGTGATACCCTCTGCCCGCAATTCCCGCGCCAGAACCGTTGCCGAGCCGATTTCAACAAAGCGGTTGAACACGATGCGCACGGTTTTGGCTTCGGCTTTGTTGATGACCAGTTTTCGGTCTTTCACGTCATAGCCCAAGGGCACCGTGCCGCCCATCCACATGCCTTTTTTGCGCGAGGCAGCAATCTTGTCGCGGATGCGCTCACCGGTGACCTCGCGCTCGAACTGGGCGAAAGACAACAGGATGTTCAGCGTCAGTCGCCCCATGGATGTGGTCGTGTTGAAGGACTGGGTCACCGACACGAAGGTCACGTTGTTCCGGTCAAACACCTCCACCAGTTTGGAAAAATCCATCAGCGAACGCGACAGCCGGTCAATTTTGTAGACCACCACCACGTCAATCAGACCCTCCTCGATATCCGCCAGCAGCAGTTTCAGCCCTGGCCGCTCCAGCGTGCCGCCTGATACCCCGCCGTCATCGTAATGCTCGCGGATCAAGGCCCAGCCCTCGGAACGCTGGCTGGCGATATAGGCCTCGCAGGACTCGCGCTGTGCATGCAGACTGTTGAATTCCTGCTCGAGCCCTTCCTCGGAGGATTTTCGGGTGTAGATGGCGCAGCGCAGCTTACGCTTGATTTCCTTGCTCATGCTGTCCCCCGCCGTGATTTTAGGCCAAAGAATATCCAGCCGTTCCAACGGGTGCCAGTGATGGCGCGGGCGACGGCCGAGAGCGAACGGTAGGGGCGTCCTTGCCATTCATAACCATCGGCCAGAACTGTCACAGTCTGCTCAATCCCCTGCCACTCGCGGATCAGCTTTGTGCCTGTAATTGGCTTCAGATCAGCGCGGATACGGCGCAGGGTGATGTTGCCGCCATCGAGTTGCTCGCCAAGGGTTTCCAGCCGCCTGATCGTCTCGGGCTTCAGCCCGCCATAGGCGAGTTCCTGAATACGGTATGCCAGACGGCTTTCCAGATACCGCCGGTTGAATGCAGGCGGCTCGSTYTCGAACAATTCRCGCCAYTGGGCTTTCAATTCCKTYGTRGGCGTGGATTTCARCGCRGMCARGCGSGCGGGRATAGGATCKKGTTTTKTCATGYGGKTCTCCGWWKYWRKGKTTCCGCAGTACCGCTCTGSTCGGMYGAGTTGTGAAGTCGAAATTCTCTATTACTGCCAGATAGTTCACTATCCTCGCGCATGTGCAACCGGATCAGGCCGCGCGCAAGGATTGCGCAAAGCTCGGCCCGCCGCTCGATGGGCGACATCTGGTCGGGCGGTGGGGAATTGGGGCGTTTCATTGTGAACGATCATCTTTCGAGAATGGCTATATGAATGAAAAGCCAGTTCCCGGCGCGCTTCGGGACATTAAAAACTCGAAAAATGTGTAGGTCAGCATGGGAATGAGATACAAGGTTTGCCGTATTTGGGGTTTCGCAACTCTCGCCATGGCTGTATATTAAAAACAAAACGAGAACGATATTTATTGAGGTATTGATATGGCGAGAAAAGCTACTCCTGTTGGGCGTTTTGCCCGTGGTTTGATCGAAGATGCCCCGATCGACCTGATTCTTGGTGTTTTCAAAGCTCGGGGTCCGGAGACCGACAACGAGCCTGATTTCGGGTTGGCGGAGGTTTTAGAGAATGAAACCGGAGGGGCACCACGGGACCGCATTCTTGAAACCCTCGATCTATTTGACCAGGACGACCTTACGCCTGCGGAGCGGCGGTGTGGGCGGGTGCGAAACCTGGCCGAAGGCAAGGGGGTCGCGTCTCTTGATACGATTGCCAAAAAACGCCTGTCCAATGAAGAATTTATCGAATACGAAAATCAGCTTGATCCGCTGTGCCGGAGCATCTGGACGTTTATCAATGCGCGCCATGCATTCGAGGATGCGGAAAGCTTCTATTTCGCCCGCCAGTACCGCGACCTTGGGAAGATGTACGATGCATTTGAAGTCGAGTTGGGCAATACCACCGGTTTCGATGCAATTTCATTGGACAAGGCCGCACTCGCCACGAAGATTTCCGAAGTTCTCGAGTTGAAAACCAAATGCACGGTCACCGCGATGGAAGAACTTGAAAATAAACTATCTGACATTTAATTTTTCACATTTTCATCCTCTAACCAAACATTTTACGTATCCCTGTGGATTGAATTATCATGATGGAACCTAATTATTTTGTTATTTCAATTCATTTTCTAAATTTTTACTGGTATCTAACATTCTCTAGGTTTATCGTGGGTTCTGCCGATATGTATGGCTAATTGAATAACATCATTCCCAAAATCAATTCCACAGAATTTACAATGAAATGTATATTGATTTGACAAGATTATCTGATAATTTTCATATTATTAAAAAATTTCTTA
>NVTS01000098.1 GCA_002732995.1 Marinosulfonomonas sp.
CGCAGGCCAAAAAGGATGCGGTCATCGGTTATGGTGGSMWGATYRYYGAATGCGARCCSTCKACMTCYWSMCGYGAAGARGTRTTYGCGSRWGTKGYSRCCGAAACCGGYGCKGAWTTTGTGCAYCCCTATAATGAYCCMCGYGTSATTGCMGGKCAGGSCACCTGYKCGSSKGARCTGATCGARCAGGTTGAAAATYTGGATGCRGTKATSGCCCCSATCGGTGGYGGCGGGATGATTTCGGGCACCTGCCTGACCCTGTCCAACCTTGCGCCCGATGTGAAAATCTACGCCGCCGAGCCTGAACAGGCTGATGATGCGGCGCGCAGTTTTCGGGCCGGTCACATCATTGCGGATGACGCGCCGGTGACGGTGGCGGACGGGCTGAAGGTGCCGCTAAAGGATCTGACGTGGCATTTTGTGCAAAGCCACGTCACCGATATTCTGACCGCTTCCGAGACCGAAATCATTAACGCGATGAAGCTGGTCTGGAAGCGGATGAAAATCGTGATCGAGCCAAGCAGTGCGGTGCCGCTGGCGTGTATTTTGAAGAACAAACAGCTGTTCGCGGGCAAGCGGATCGGCATCATTATAACTGGCGGTAATGTCGATCTGGATGCGCTGCCCTGGACCACTGGAGAGAACACATGAATGATATGAATTTTGACGRCTATGATGTTGGCTATGACATCCCCGCCAAACCCGGCATGGATGAGGCCGACATCCAGACCCCCTGTCTGGTGCTGGATCTGGACGCGCTGGAGCGCAACGTCAAAAAGATGGGCGATTTGTGCCGCGAAATGGGCGTGCGCCRCCGTGCGCATGGCAAGATGCAYAAATCTGTCGATGTTCTGAAATTACAGGAATCCCTGGGTGATGCTTGCGGCGTTTGCTGCCAAAAGGTCTCCGAGGCCGAAGTGTTTGTGCGCGGCGGCATCAAGGACGTGATGATCTCCAATCAGGTGCGCGACCCAGCCAAAATTGAACGTCTGGCCAATCTGCCAAAGCTTGGCGCGCGCATTCTGGTTTGCGTCGATGACCCCGAGAATGTCGCCGACCTGCAAGCCGCTGCCGAAGCCGCGGGCACCGAGCTGGAATGTCTGGTTGAAATCGACGTGGGGGCTGGCCGTTGTGGCGTGTCCACCTCGCAAGACGTGGTCAACATCGCCAAGCTGATCGACAACTCCGACAACCTGAAATTCGCCGGCATTCAGGCCTATCAGSGCGCGATGCAGCACATGGATCTCTATGCTGATCGCAAAGCCAAAATCGACATCGCCATTGATATGGTTTCGGACGCGATGACCGCGCTGAAATCCCAAGGGCTGGAGTGTGACATCGTTGGCGGTGCTGGCACGGGGTCGTATTACTTCGAGGGTAATTCCGGCGTCTTTAACGAAATGCAATGTGGATCATACGCGTTCATGGATGCTGACTATGGTCGCATTCTGGACAAACACGGCAAGCGGATCGATGATGGTGAATGGGAAAATGCGCTGTTCATTCTGACCTCGGTGATGAGCCACACCAAAGCCGACAAAGCCATCGTGGACGCAGGCCTGAAAGCCCAATCCGTCGACAGCGGCTTGCCGACAGTTTACGGGCGCGATGATGCGGTTGAATACCTGAAATGTTCGGACGAACACGGCGTGGTCGGCGACCCTGAAGGGGTGCTGAACATCAACGACAAGCTGCGTCTGGTGCCGGGCCATTGCGATCCGACCTGCAACGTGCACGACTGGTATGTCGGGGTTCGGAACGGCAAAGTTGAAACTGTTTGGCCAGTGTCGGCCCGCGGAAAGGCTTACTGATGTATATCGTTCCTGAAAAAGAAATCGGCAGCCTGATGGATCGCGCAGCGTCCTTTGAGGCGGTCGAAGCGGTGTTTGCGGCGATGGCCAGCAAGGACGCCTACAACTTTCCGGTGATCCGCGAGGCGATTGGCCATGCCGATGCGCTCTATGGGTTCAAATCCGGCTTTGATCGTAAATCGCTGGCGCTGGGTCTGAAATCGGGCGGTTACTGGCCCGGAAACGAGGCCAAAGGGCTGACCAACCACCAGTCCACCGTGATCCTGTTTGACGCGGACACCGGCAAGGTCAAAGCACTGGTCGGGGGCAATCTGCTCACCGCCCTGCGCACCGCTGCGGCCTCGGCGGTTTCGATCAAACATCTGGCGCCGAAAAATGCCAAGGTGCTGGGGATGATCGGCGCTGGCCACCAATCCACCTTCCAGATGCGCGCCGCGGTCGAGCAGCGCGATTTTGAAAAAGTGATCGGCTGGAACTACCACCCCGAAATGCTGTCCCGCCTCGCTGATCTGGCGGACGAACTGGGCTTGCCGTTTGAAGCGGTCGAGCTGGATCAGTTGGGTGCACAAGCGGACGTGATCATCTCGATCACCTCGGCCTTTGCCCCCAGCCTGATGAACGCGCATGTCACCGGCCCCACCCACATCGCCTGCATGGGCACCGACACCAAAGGCAAGCAAGAGGTCGAGGCCGCATTGGTCGCCCGCGCCACCGTGTTTACCGACGAGATCGCGCAGGCGATCAGCATCGGCGAATGCCAGCATGCGATTGCGGATGGCACGTTGGCTGAAAAGGACATCACCGAACTGGGCGCTGTGATCAACGGTGCCCATGCAGGACGCACCACGGACGACGAGGTGACCTTGTTTGACGGAACAGGCGTGGGCCTGCAAGATTTGGCGGTTGCATCGGCTGTTGTCGATCTGGCTGTTAAAAAGGGTGTGGCGATAGAAGTTGATTTCTGATTTTTTGACCGTAAGGTCAGAACGGTAGCTAACTAACTAACCGGCAATGACAATTGCCATTATATCCGGCCTCATGCCGGTAATGTTCACGGGAGGAACACAATGAAACATAAACTAATTTCGGCAATTGCCAGCCTTGCGCTTATGGGTGGCGTCGCAACAGCACAAACAACGCTGGAAATGACGTCCGCATTTGGCAAAAACCTGCCAATTCTGGGCACAGCGGCGACCGATTTTGTAGCCAAAATCAACGGGATTTCCACCGAAGTAGAATTCCAGCATTTCGATCCGGGCAAACTTGTTCCGGCACTGGAAGCGCTGGACGCGGTTTCTGACGGATCCGTTGATGCGGGTTTTCAGACCGCCGGTTACTGGCAGGGCAAAATGAACGCAGCATCGCTGTTTGCGGCTGTGCCATTCGGCCCCGAAGCGGGCGAATTTCTGGGCTGGATCCTGTATGATGACGGTGCCAAATACTGGCAGCAAATGTATGACGACAACGGCTATAACGTTCACGTCACACCTTGCGGCGTGATCGCACCGGAAACATCCGGCTGGTTCAAGAAAGAAATCAACACCGTTGCCGACCTTAAAGGTCTGAACATGCGCTTCTTCGGCCTTGGCGCCAAAGCCATGGAAAAATTGGGCGTGTCTACGTCCCTGCTTGGCGCTTCCGACATCTTCCCGGCCCTTGAGCGCGGCGCGATTGATGCGACYGAATTCTCGATGCCGCGGATCGATGCGCGTCTGGGCTTCCACAAGATCGCCAAATACAACTATTTCCCCGGCTGGCACCAGCCCTCGACCTTGTTCGAATTGTTGGTGAACAAAGACGTCTGGGACGATCTGTCTGAATCAGCACAAAAACAGATCGAAGTTGCCTGTCTGGCGAACGTCACCACAACACTGGCCGAAGGCGAAGCCACCAACTATGCCGCGATGGTTAAAGCGACCGAAGAAAACGGCGTGATCATCAAACAGTGGAGCCCCGAAATGCTGGATGCTTTCTCTGGCGCATGGGACGAAGTTGTGGGTGAGTTGGCCGCGGACGATCCATTCTTCCAAGAAGTCTGGGCTGACCTGCAGGAATACCGTAGTGGCTATAAAGTCTGGTCGCAAAACATCTACATGAAGCGCTAAAAGACTTGCGGCGGCCATACCAATGTGGCCGCCGTTTTACTTAAGCTTTGGGGAGGGCTTCTGAATGACGCAAGATTATTCAGACACAATTCATCACGTTGCCGCAGATACCATCGACCACGTCACCGAGATTACCGATCCGGGCGAGCGCGACCGCGAGGCACATCTGTGGGGCGACCGGATGATGATTGGCATCGGCAATGTCGCCGCCTGGCTGTTTCCCCTGCTGATGATCGGGATTGTGGCACAGGTTCTTCTGCGCAAGGCCGGTCATAATCAGGCATGGCTGGATGACGCGCAATGGTGGGTTTACGGCATCGCCCTGCTGTCGGGTTTTGGCTATGCCATCACCACCGACAGCCACGTGCGGGTTGATATATTACATGCCAAGTYCTCGCCCAAGAAAAAAGCCCGCATTGAGTTGATCGCGCTGGGTTGGTGCCTGTTGCCGTTCCTGGTGATGATGACAGATATTTTGATCCACTACTCGGCGGCCTCCTGGCGCTCGGGCGAAGGATCAGACAGCCCGAACGGGTTGCACATGCTATACCTGCTGAAAACCCTGCTGCCGATCCTGTTCATGGCCTCGATCATCGCCACCTTCGCAGCAATTTACCGCAACCTTTCCACCCTGAAAAAACCAGCGCTCTGGAGCCTGCTTTTGGCAGCGTTCCCCGCCGTGTGGTTCATCGCCGAACGGATCGTTTATTACGCCCTGTGGTGGGTCACACGCCTGACCAACCCTGACCTGGTTCCACGACGCATTAGCCGCGAGCCGCTGCTGGAGCCAACCATCTGGTATGGTCTCGCCGTCGTACTGATCCTGATCGTTGTCAGCTATATCCTGACCCGCCGCACCTCATCGAAAGTCTGATATCATGGAATTACTCTCAATACTCGGTGCGGTCATGGACCTGAACCAATGGATGGTTCTGGCGATGTTCGCCGTGTTCATCGTCATGCTGTTTCGCGGCATTCCCGTGGTTTATGCACTGGTCGGCGTCAGCCTGCTGTTTTCGGTGATCGCCATGGCCATCCTTGACCCGAACCGTGCGGCCATAAATGAATATATAGAATTCAACGGCACCGGCATCAACTATAACAAACTGTCGGTTTCCGGTGGACGGTTCTTTGGTAACATCATCAAGAACCCCATTCTGGTTGCCCTGCCGATGTTCATCTTTATGGGGCTGATGCTGGACCAATCCGGCGTGGCGCAGAAAATGATGAAATCCATGCAGGTGCTGTTTGGTGCAATGAAGGGCGGGTTGGCCCTGTCGGTGATGCTGATCGGCATCATTCTGGCCGCCTCCACCGGTGTGATCGGTGCATCCGTCGTGCTGCTCGGGGTGATGGGCATCCCCGCGATGATGGACCAAGGATACGCCAAACCGATTGCCACCGGCACCATTGCCGCCTCTGGCACCTTAGGCATTCTGATCCCGCCCTCGATCATGTTGGTGATTATGTCGGACCAGTTGGCGATCAGTCTGGGTGATCTGTTCATGGGGGCGCTATTTCCCGGCTTGCTGCTGGGCGGCTTCTATATCATCTACATCATTGCCTATGGCTTGATATCACCTAAATCCATGCCGATTCCCGATGACCACGAGCCGGTTAATATGAAAGCGCTGCTGGATGTTGCCAAATCGGTTGTCCCACCTATGGGCCTGATCCTGCTGGTGCTTGGCTCGATCTTCTTTGGCCTTGCCACCCCGACCGAGGCCTCTGGCCTTGGCGCAATGGGCGCAACCTTTTTGGCATTCGCTGCGCGGAACCTGAATTTCAAAGTGTTCACGGATGTGATGCGCCAAACCCTGAACACTGCGGGTTACATCGCCGGTATCTTTATCGCGGCCAACTTTTTCGCCCTGATCCTGCGCCGTTMYASYKKCKRYKRKWKYWWYGMMWWYWTKGKSYTTRKYYYSWKCSAKRAMSSYWWCAYSRKSSKYKYYWTTWKMYKSWKCMWMATYTTCCTGCTCGGCTTTCTGCTGGACTGGATCGAAATCACCCTGATCATCATGCCGTTGATGCTGCCGGTGATTGTCGGGCTGAACATTCCCGTTGAGGGCTACGGCATTGTCGATAATCCATCCGTGGTCTGGTTTGCCATATTGGTGGCGGTGACATTACAAACCTCGTTCTTAACCCCGCCGGTTGGTTTTGCGCTGTTTTATCTAAAGGGCGTCTGCCCGCCGGATATCAGCCTGCTGCACATCTACAAGGGCATCATCCCGTTCGTGTTGTTGCAAATTCTGGGGCTGATGGTGGTGTTCTTCTACCCCGAAATGACCACTTGGCTACCTGCCGTGGCCTACGCAAACTAGGGCGTTAATTTCCGGTGACGTCTTGCGCGATCAGCTCTTTGTAAAGAGCCTGAATGCGCAGCGTCACCGGACGCGCCCCATCTCCGATCTCCTTGCCATCAATACTGGCCACCGGGGTCTGGGCGCCAAAGGTGCCGGTCAGAAACGCCTCGTCAGCGCCATACGCATCGACCAGCGAGAAGTTGCGCTCGAACACTTCAATTCCATTGGTGTGGCACAGATCAATCACCTTCTGGCGCGTCACCCCGTTCATGCAGTAATCCCCCGTCGAGGTCCAAACCGCGCCCTTGCGCACGACGAAAAAGTTGCAGGCGTTGGTGGTATTTACAAACCCGTGCACATCCAGCATCAGCGCCTCGTCGGCCCCCGCTTGCTCGGCCTGAAGACAGGCAATCACGCAGTTCAGCTTGGAATGACTGTTGTATTTGGCATCCTGACTCATCGGCAAGCCGCGCACCTGCGGCACGGTGGCAAGCTTAATGCCGCGCGATTGCAACCGGTCCACAGGTTTGGAATGCTCGACAATAATCACCAGAGTCGGACCGGAGCGTGACAGGGACGGATGCTGAAACGGCTTCACCTTCACGCCGCGTGTCAGCATCAGACGGCAATGCGCATCATCGGTGATGCCATTGGCGGCAGCGGTGCGGTTCAGCGCCGCAAGGATTCCCGCACGGTCCATGCCAACATCCAGCGAAACCGCCTTACAACTGCTGAAAAACCGGTCCATGTGCTCACTAAAAAACGCCCATTTCCCGTTGTAAATCCGCATCCCTTCCCACATGCCATCGCCCAGCATGAAACCGCTGTCGTAAACCGAAACCACGGCCTGATCGCGGTGCACAATATCACCGTTCACATAGATTTTGATGTCACGGTTGCGCACATCATCTTCGGCGTCGTGCGTGGTGTTGTCTGAATTCATCATGAAACCCCGATCAGGTTAGCCGCACTTGCTGTGCCCGCAACTGCCACAGGTCATACACCCCTCGATCATCCGCAAGCCGTAGTCCCCGCATTTCGGACAGGCCGCCCCCCGCGGGCCGTCCAGATTGACCACCTGTGCCTGCGGGTCGGCTTTTAGCCCCATACCTTCGCCAGCAATAAATCCTGTGTGGATCATATGCCGCTCGATCACCCCGCCTATCGCCGCCAGAATGGACGGAATGTATTTGCCCTCCATCCACGCGCCGCCACGCGGATCAAACACCGCCTTCAGCTCCTCGACCACAAAACTGACATCGCCACCGCGCCGGAAAACCGCCGAAATCATCCGCGTCAGCGCCACAGTCCAGGCAAAATGCTCCATGTTTTTGGAGTTGATAAACACCTCGAATGGCCGGCGATGACCGTTGATCACCAGATCATTCACCGTGATATAAATCGCGTGCTCGCTGTCGGGCCACTTCAGTTTATAGGTGCTGCCCTCCAGCGCCTTTGGGCGGTCCAGCGGCTCGGACAGGTAAACCACATCGGCMCCCGTTTCCGCCYCAGGCACCGAATCCGACGCCTCGCTCACCGTCAAAACCGATCCTGTCACGTCATTGGGCCGATAGGTGGTGCAACCCTTACAGCCGCTATCCCACGCCGCCATATAGACATTTTGAAAATCCTC
Source organism: Marinosulfonomonas sp. (assembly GCA_002732995.1). Classification (GTDB taxonomy): domain Bacteria; phylum Pseudomonadota; class Alphaproteobacteria; order Rhodobacterales; family Rhodobacteraceae; genus Profundibacter. The sequence continues at coordinate 7,858 of NVTS01000098.1, forward strand.
GAAACTAATATCGACAGGGCAGTTGATGGTTTTCGAGATCGAGCTATCAATCCATTTCTGCGCCGCCGCCTGCATTTTGACATGATCCAGCGGGGCCAGCGTCTGGGCGTTGACAAAATGCTCGGGCAATTCCACATCGCCAAACTTCTCGCGCCACATCTGAACCGCGTAATCGATCACCTCTTCCTCACTCCGCGTGCCGTCATTTTGCAAAACCTTGCGGGTGTAGGCATAGGCAAACACCGGCTCGATGCCGCTGCTGACATTGCCCGCATATAGGCTGATGGTGCCGGTAGGTGCGACCGAAGTCAGCAAGGCGTTGCGAATGCCGTGCTCACGAATTGCGTCGCGCACATCCGCGTCCATATTCTGCATCGCCCCGCTTGCCAGATATTTCTCGGCATCAAACAACGGGAACGCGCCCTTCTCCTTGGCCAACTCCACCGACGCTAAATATGCCGCCCGCGCGATCTGCTTCATCCACGCCTCGGTCTGGGCTGCGGCCTCATCTGATCCATAGCGCAAACCCACCATCAACAGCGCATCCGCCAACCCCGTCACACCCAGCCCGATGCGGCGCTTGGCGTGGGCCTCTTGGGCTTGGGCCTCAAGCGGAAAGCGGCTGCTATCAACCACATTGTCCATCATCCGAACCGCCGTGGCCACCAACGCATCCAGTCCCGCCGCGTCCAGTTCAGCCGCATCGCCAAACGGATCATTCACCATCCGCGCAAGGTTCACCGACCCCAGTAAACAGGCCCCGTAGGGCGGCAAGGGTTGCTCGCCGCAGGGGTTGGTTGCCGCAATGGTTTCGCAATAGGACAGGTTGTTCATCGCGTTGATCCGGTCGATGAAAATCACCCCGGGTTCGGCAAAATCATAGGTCGACTGGATGATCTTGTTCCACAGATCACGGGCCTTCAGGGTGCGGTAAACCGTATCGCCAAACTTCAGCTCCCACGGACCATCCGCCTTGACCGCCTCCATAAAATCATCGGTAATCAGCACCGACAGATTGAACATCCGCAACCGCGCCGCATCCTGCTTGGCGGTGATGAAATCCTCGACATCCGGATGATCGCAGCGCATCGTCGCCATCATCGCGCCGCGGCGCGAACCCGCCGACATGATCGTGCGGCACATCGCATCCCACACATCCATGAATGAAATCGGTCCCGACGCATCCGCCGCCACGCCAACCACGCCAGCGCCCTTGGGCCGGATGGTGGAAAAATCATAGCCGATGCCACCGCCCTGCTGCATGGTCAGCGCAGCCTCTTTCAACATCTCGAAAATGCCGCCCATGCTGTCGGGGATTGTGCCCATGACGAAACAGTTGAACAGGGTCACTGACCGCGCGGTGCCGGCCCCTGCGGTTATACGCCCGGCGGGCAGGAATT
>NVTS01000099.1 GCA_002732995.1 Marinosulfonomonas sp.
TTCCACGATCACACGCTGTGCCACACGCTGTGTCACGCGTTGACGATCGCCGCGTTCTTGGCGGCATTATTCACGTGTTGAAACATGGGCTTCAATGGCAGGCGCAGGCGAGTTGCCGAACAGCAACCCTGCTCAAACGCAGATCCAGTTCAGCACCGAATCTGGCGACAGCACTGGCCAATAGCACGCTTTGTTAAATGGGTGCTCCTACTCACGTGCGCAGGCACCAGGGTATGCACCGACGTGGCACCTGGCTTGTAAATCCACAAGCAATGGGTCTGCTAGCGCGCCCTCGGGGCTGTAAATCTTTGGTTCAAAGCTGATTGGCCGACGTATAGTCCGAGCCTTCAACCAGATGATCGAAAATTTATTAAAGCGCGCGTTACCGCAACGCACGCTTTAATTATTTGAGCGGGACTGCCCCATAACGCTACATCCACGCTTTTAATATGCGTTTCAGGTGATTATATCAGTATCAACACATAATCACCGGAGCATATGCCAATGAGCAATGACCCTTATAAAGCGCTCGGGCTGACAAAAACAGCCACCGACGCCGAGATCAAAAAGGCCTATCGCAAAATCGCACKYGRTNSCCWTSYRGRCCWGNMCCCKGGNNMMAKCMMMGCNSGMWSCCAGATNCAAGGCCGCCTCGGGTGCCTATGATCTGTTAAAAGACACCGAGATGCGCCGCCGTTTTGACGCCGGTGAAATTGATGCGTCAGGGGCCGAGAAGCAGCCTGATCGCAAGTTCTACCGTGAATACGCCGAACAACCCGGCCACAGCTATCAATCCTCGCACGGGTATGAGGATTTTGGCGATATGTCGGATATGTTTGCCGACATTCTGCGCCAGCGTCAGGCACAATCGACACATGGCGCTGGCTTTGATGCCCGTGGCGCGGATGCGCGCTATATGCTCGAGGTCGATTTCCTTGCGGCGGTGAGGGGCGGCAAGAAACGCATCACCCTGCCCTCTGGCGATAATCTCGAGGTGAAAATCCCCGAGGGCACGGCAGATGGCCAAACCATCCGGCTGCGGGGCAAAGGCGGTGAAGGTTACGGCAAGGGGGGGCGCGGTGACGCCTATGTCACCATTAACGTGCAGGACCATAAGATATTCACGCGCGAGGGCGATGACATCCTTATCACCCTGCCGATCACCATCGACGAGGCCGTTCTGGGCGGAAAAGTCGCCGCCCCGACCGTCGGTGGCTCGGTCAATCTGACCATTCCCAAAGGCGCCAGCAGCGGCCAGACCCTGCGTCTGAAAGGGCGTGGCGTAAAGCGGGCGGGCAAGGCGGCCGGTGATCAAAGGGTCGAGCTGCAAATCAAGATGCCGCCGACGGTTGATGCTGATCTGGAACAATTCATGCAAAACTGGCGCAAGGACCASGCCTATGACCCACGCGAAGGGATGTCGATATGAACCGATATTATACCGAGCAGGAAACCATCACATCCGTCACCCGCCTGACCCGTGCGCGATTGACGACCTATGTGAAGCACGAATTCCTAAGCCCGACCCAATCAGAGGCTGGCCCTGTCTATGACGCAAGCGATCTGGCACGGATCGAGTTGATTTGCGATCTGTCGGAACAGTTTGACCTGAAGGGCGATGCTTTGGGCGTGGTGCTGTCGCTGATTGATCAGCTGCACGGTGTGCGCGGTGAATTGCGGCGGGTAATGGTTGCGATCGAGGCACAGCCACAAGATCTGCGCGACCGGATCATTGCCGCGCTAAAGGATGCGCGATGACCCGTTTTCTTTGAAAGAAAACGAGCCGGAATTTTTCAAAAATTCCGYKKMCMSYKYYKMKWARRKCYMMAMCACCMKKRYSRCCGSWWYSYYGRSMGYCAYCWCMASKMTTTCRMSKGKYWKRCSSMTGSKCMRKTMAWCCMCRMMKKWKTWAMSGCCCSGSSSWMMRAYCRKGRTGYKSYWCGGCAGACCGATCAGGTCCATTGTCGCAAACTTACCGCCAGCACGTTCATCCCGATCATCATATAACGGCTCAAGCCCTGCTGCCGTCAGCCTGCCATACAGCCCCTCACAGGCCGCATCCGCCGCCTCGTCGCCTTGGCGCAGATTGATGATACCGCAATGGAACGGCGTCACCCCTTCGGGCCAGATGATACCTTTGTCATCATGTGACGCCTCGATGATTGCGCCAACAAGCCGGGATACGCCAATACCGTGGCTACCCATATGCACCGGCACCCGCTCGCCACTGTCGGTCACCACAGTCGCGCCCATGCTGTCGGAATATTTGGTGCCAAAGTAGAAAATCTGCCCAACCTCGATGCCACGGCTGGTTTTGCGCCGCTCTTCTGGGATCGCATTATACAGCGCCGCGTCGTGGGTCTCGTCGGTGCGCGCATATGGCGTGGTCCAGTCCTTGGCGATTTGGGCGCATTCTTCAACATTGTCGAAATCCACATCCCGATTCCCGAATTTCATATCCAGAATGGCGCTGTCATAGAATACCTCAGACTCGCCGGTATCGGCCAGCACCAGAAACTCGTGCGTGTCCTCGCCACCGATTGGCCCACTATCGGCCCGCATCGGGATCGCTTGCAGCCCCATACGCTCATAGGTGCGCAGATAGCTGACCATGTGGCGGTTATAGGCGTGGATCGCGGCGTCATAATCAATGTCGAAGTTATAGCCATCCTTCATCAAAAACTCGCGCCCGCGCATGATGCCGAAACGGGGCCGCACCTCGTCGCGAAACTTCCACTGGATTTGATACAGGGTCAGTGGCAGGTCTTTGTAGCTGTTCACATGGGCGCGAAACATGTCGGTGACCTGTTCCTCGTTGGTGGGGCCATACAGCATATCGCGCCCGTGGCGGTCCGACATCCGCAGCATTTCAGCGCCGTAATCCTCATAGCGCCCGCTTTCACGCCACAGGTCTGCCGACTGGATCGTAGGCATCAGGATCGGGATGTGGCCAGCACGGGCCTGTTCCTCATTCACGATGCGCTCGATATTGCGCAAAACCTTCAGGCCCATCGGCAACCACGAATAAATCCCCGCACTGGCCTGTTTGATCATCCCGGCCCGCAACATATAGCGGTGCGAAACGATTTTCGCCTCGGCAGGGTTTTCTTTTAGAACGGGTAGGAAATAACGGCTAAGACGCATCTGGATCGGACCTTTATTGGAAAACGGCAGGGTGTTGGCCCCGTCTAGGCGATCCTGCGCGGGCAGACAAGAACCCATCAACCGCGCCACTTGCATCATTACGGTGCATAGGCCAGAACATAGGCAAAGAAACAGGAGCACTCATGGGCCTACCCGCATCAGAGCAATCAAAATACTGGGGCATCGCCACCGCCGTATTCCTGGTAATGCTGTGGTTTTTGGGCGATGTGATCCTGCCGTTCGTGCTGGGCGGGGCGATTGCCTATTTTCTGGATCCGGTCGCGGATCGGCTGGAAAAAATCGGGCTTTCGCGGGTGCTGGCCACCGTGCTGATCACCCTGATTGGCCTGATTATGTTCGTGTTGATTGCGCTGCTGATCATCCCGACACTGGTTGAGCAGACAATTTCCCTGATCAATTCCGTGCCTGAAATCTTTGCCAAGCTGAAAACTGTGCTGACCGAACGGTTTCCCGATCTAATGGACGCCAATTCCACTCTGCGCCGATCTCTGGACAGCCTGGCCGCAACGATCCAGTCCAAGGGCGGCGAGCTGGTCAACACCATTGTAACCTCGGCCATGAGCCTGATCAACATCGTGATCCTGATGGTGATCGTGCCGGTGGTGGCATTTTATATGTTGCTGGACTGGGACAATATGGTCGCCAAAATCGACAGCTTCCTGCCGCGGGACCATGCCCCCGTGATCCGTAAAATAGCCAGTGAAGTGGACYGAACGCTATCCTCGTTCATCCGCGGTCAAGGCACGGTTTGCCTGACCATGGGCGCCTATTACGCGGTGGGCCTGATGCTGGTTGGCTTGCAATTCGGYCTGCTTGTTGGCGCRTTTGCAGGGMTAATCACCTTCATCCCCTATATCGGCGCGTTGATCGGCGGGGCATTGGCCATCGGGCTGGGCCTGTTCCAGTTCTGGGGCGACTGGGTGTCGCTGGGTCTGGTCGCTGGCGTTTTCATGATCGGTCAGGTGCTCGAGGGCAATGTGATCACCCCGAAACTGGTCGGCAACAGCATCGGCTTGCACCCCGTCTGGCTGCTGTTCGCACTGTCGGTGTTCGGCTCGCTGTTCGGGTTTGTCGGCATGTTGTTGGCGGTGCCGGTTGCAGCGATCATCGGGGTGTTGATCCGCTTTGGCATTGGCCAATATCAGGACGGGCGCTTGTATCAGGGCGTTGCGGGTCAGACCGTAAAGGCCGAAACAGACGCCGACACAGCAGCCGAAGAAGACTAGCTTATGGCACAGCAAATGACGTTTGATCTGCCCGTAAAAACGGCGCTGGGGCGCGAGGATTTCTTTATATCCCCCGCCAATGCGTTGACGGTAAAGGTGCTGGAAAACTGGTATGACTGGCCCAGTAACAAGCTGGCCCTGATCGGGCCAAAGGGGGCGGGCAAAACCCACCTGACGCAAGTTTGGGCATCTGACACAGGGGCTGCAGTGATCCCTGCCCGCGACCTTGCGGCAGCCGATATCCCGACTWTGTCCCAACACCCCGTCGCGGTTGAGGACGTGCAGGATATCGCCGCCGACATGCCCGCCCAAAAGGCCCTGTTCCATTTGCACAACCTGGCGCAGGCAAACGGCACGCCGCTGCTGGTCACCGGTGAAGGCGCGCCAAACCACTGGGCGCTGACCCTACCCGATYTGCAAAGCCGGATGACGGCGACCACCATCACCACCCTGTCGCCCCCCGATGACGCCCTGCTCAGCGCCGTTCTGCTCAAGCTGTTCGCAGACCGCCAAATCGACGTCACCCCGAACCTGATTGCCTATCTGCTGAAACGCATGGATCGCTCATTTGACGCCGCCGGAACGCTGGTTGCCGCGCTGGACAAGGTCGCGCTGGCCGAGGGGCGCGCCATCACCTGGAAACTGGCGGCACAAGTACTGGACAATACCCCCTGAAATACGGCATAAGTCCCCCTTATCATTCCCAAAACCACCGGTTGCACCATGACCCACGCCGATTTCCTAAAAACCCCGTTTGACGCGGCCACCACCCTGCCTGATGAGGACTGGGACGGCCCGAAACGGTTTTTCAACCGCGAGCTGTCGTGGCTGGCGTTCAACTGGCGCGTATTGGAAGAGGCCGAAAACCTGCGCGTGCCGCTGCTGGAGCGCCTGCGGTTCCTGTCGATTTCCGCCACCAATCTGGATGAATTTTTCACTGTTCGGGTCGCGGGCCTGCAGCAATTGACCGACGCGGGCAACACCACGCCTGCCGCTGACGGTCTGACACCCGCGCAACAACTGGTCCTGATCAACACCGACGCGCGCGATTTGTTGCAAGCGCAGCAACGCGTCTGGAACACGCTACATGGCGAGTTGGCAGCCGCAGACATTACCCTGCTGGACGCCCAAAGCCTGAATGACACGGATAAAGAATTCGCCGGGAATTTCTTTCTAACCCAGGTGTTTCCAGTCCTGTCCCCACTGGCAATCGATCCGGCCCACCCGTTCCCGTTCATCCCCAACGAGGGCTTCTCTCTGGCGCTAAAACTGGAGCGCCTAGCCGACAAACGCCCGTTGCAAGCCCTGCTGCCGATCCCGCACCAGATTGACCGGTTTGTTGCCCTGCCAAGCGAAGGCAATGCGCAACGCTTCCTGCCGCTGGAAGAACTGCTGCTGCTACATCTGCACGCTCTGTTCCCGGGCTATGTGGCCAAAGGCAGCTGCACATTCCGCGTTCTGCGTAACAGCGATCTCGAGCTCGAGGACGAGGCCGAAGACCTTGTGCGCGAATTTGAAGTGGCACTGAAACGGCGGCGGCGCGGCGATGTTGTGCGCCTGAAAATATCTGCGGACGCCCCGTCTGGCCTACGCCGCATGATTATTCGTGAGCTGCACGTCGAAGAAGACGAAGTGGTCGAGATCGACGGCATGCTGGGCCTGACCGATCTGTCCGAACTGGTTCTGGACAACCGTCCTGACCTGCTGTGGCCCAGTTTCACCCCGCGCGTGCCTGAGCGTGTGCGGGACCATGAGGGCGATATGTTCGCCGCGATCCGCCAAAAAGACATGCTTCTGCACCACCCCTATGAAACCTTTGATACCGTGGTGCGGTTTTTGGAACAGGCCGCGCGCGACCCCGATGTGGTGGCGATCAAACAGACGTTTTATCGCACCTCGCGCGATTCAGCCATCGTGGCGGCCCTGTGCGAAGCCGCCGAATCAGGTAAATCCGTCACCGCATTGGTCGAGTTGAAAGCCCGGTTCGATGAGGCTGCCAACATCCGCCAGTCCCGCCGGCTGGAACGCGCCGGTGCCCATGTGGTTTATGGATTTATTAACTATAAAACCCACGCCAAAATCAGCATTGTGGTGCGTCGCGAAGGCGCCAAACTGGTGACCTACACCCACTTTGGCACCGGCAACTACCACCCGATCACCGCCCGTATTTATACCGATCTGTCGCTGTTCACCTGCAACGGGGCCTTGGGCCGAGATGCCACCAAAGTGTTCAACTACCTGTCRGGATATGCSCAACCCGARGKGCTGGAWAAYCTDGCRATYKCACCGYTSACMCTSAARTCCMSSYTGATYGARMKGATMGRYRMYGARRYYSARYWCGCCMRMGWSGGCAARCCSGCSGWRATCTGGGCCAAGATGAATTCGCTGGTCGATCCATCGGTGATCGACGCGCTTTATGATGCGTCCCAAGCGGGCGTCAAAATCAGCCTTGTCATTCGCGGCATCTGTGGCTTGCGCCCCGGCATCAAAGGGCTGTCCGAAAATATCCGCGTCAAATCCATCGTTGGGCGTTTTCTGGAGCATTCCCGCATTGTGTGTTTTGGCAATGGCTACGGCTTACCTGCCAAAAAGGCCAAGGTCTATTTTTCCTCGGCTGACTGGATGGGGCGCAACCTGAACCGGCGGGTCGAAACACTGGTCGAGGCCACCAACGCCACCGTCAAGGCGCAGATCATGGGGCAGATCATGGCGGCAAATCTGGCGGACGAGGCCCAAAGCTGGGTCTTGGCCCCCGATGGCCGCTACCTGCGCCCGAAAACCGACACGGGCCCGCATCCGTTCAATTGCCACCGTTTCTTTATGGAAAACCCGTCCCTTTCGGGCCGTGGCAAGGCCGGTGCCGCCGATGTGCCGGAATTGACCCACACCAAAGATTGACGCGTGCCCCTTGCGCAATGCAAAATGGGCGCAACTTACGGGGGATGAGCGCATGGACGGAAAGAACGATGATTGGGGCCCGTTTGGCCGCCCGCTGTTTGATGATGCCTCGTCACGGGCATTGGCGCGCGTAGGCGTGGTCGATGTCGGGTCAAACTCGGTCCGGCTGGTGGTGTTTGACGGGGCGGCCCGCAGCCCCGCCTATTTTTACAACGAAAAAATCATGTGTGCGCTGGGGGCGGGCCTGCCCGAAACCGGCACGCTAAACCCCAAGGGACGCGCCCGCGCCTTGGCTGCAATTAAACGGTTCCAGCTGCTGGCCGAAGGCATGGACATCCCGCCGCTGACGGCCGTTGCCACCGCCGCAGTGCGCGAGGCTACGGATGGGGCTGATTTCTGCGCCGAAATTCTACGCGAAACCGGTCTGGGTATTTATATAATTGATGGCGAGGAAGAGGCGCGCCTGTCGGCCCAAGGCGTGTTGCTGGGCTGGCCCACTGCCAACGGGCTGGTGTGCGATATTGGCGGCTCATCCATGGAGTTGGCCGAGGTCGCCGACGGGCGCGTCGGGCGGCGGCTGACCTCGCCGCTTGGCCCGCTGAAGTTAAGCAATATCAAAGGTGGCAAGAAGGGGCTGAAGAAACATATCAGCACCATTCTGGACGATCTGCACCGGCAGATTCCGGTTGAAAAGCAACGCCTGTTTCTGGTCGGCGGATCATGGCGGGCGATTGCGCGGCTCGACATGCTGCGGCGCGGCTACCCCCTGTCGGTGCTGCATGAATACCGGATGACGCCGAAATCGGTGATGCAAACGGTCAAATGGATTGACGAGCATGATCTGGGTGATCTACGCGCCCAGACCGGCACATCGCAAGCGCGGATGATCCTTGTGCCGATTGCCTGCGAGGTGTTGAAACGGCTGGTGCAAAAATTCAAACCGCGTGAAATCGCGGTGTCCAGTTACGGCATCCGCGAAGGCATGCTGTATGAACAAATGCCGCAAAAATTGCGCGACCGTGATCCGCTGATCGAGGCTTGCCGCTTTGCCGAAAGCAAAGATGCGCGGTGGCCGGGGTTTGGCACGGGTCTGTATAATTTCATCCTGCCGCTGTTCAAATCGGCCAATGCGGACCGCAAGCGGCTGATTATGGCGGCCTGTTTGCTGCATGACGTGACATGGCGGGCCCACCCCGATTACCGCGCCGAGGTCTGTTTTGACAACGCCACCCGCGCCAATCTGGGCGGGCTTCGCCACCGTGAACGGGTGTTTTTAGGGCTGGCCCTGCTGCACCGCTACAAAGGTTCGCGCCAAGGCACGCCGTTCGAGCCATTGGTAGAACTGCTCGAGGAAAAGGCCGTGATGGACGCCGAGGTGCTGGGAAAGGCTATGCGGTTTGGCGCAATGCTGACGGTGGATGCGCTCGATGAAATGGCCGAACTGCGGTACTTCCCCAAGAAAAAGGAATTGGAGCTGCGCCTAAACGACAAAGCCCGCAACCTGTTCGGCGAAGTTGCCGAAGCCCGGTTTATGTCGCTGGCCGAAGCTTTGGAGGCTGAAGTCCAAGTGTTGAGAATGAGGGGATAGGATTCAATTATGTCTATATCACCACCACTCGCAGTGCAGGGGAGTATCCGAAACTCTGTGTATGGGGTCGCCCATGCGGTTAAAACGGGTCATTTATTGAACCGTTCTGGAGATAGAATAGCGAATTGATTGCGGGCATCAACCCATTCTCTGACGCATCTGTCAGGCTTTTCAAAATTGCGTATTGCCCGATATATCAGCTTGATTGCGGCATCATCGGTTGGAAAGCTGCCACGCGTTTTAGTGGTTTTCCGAATGACCCGGTTCAGACTTTCTATGGCGTTGGTGGTGTAAATGATTTTACGCAC
>NVTS01000100.1 GCA_002732995.1 Marinosulfonomonas sp.
GAGGTCTATGACAACAGCCACATTCAAGGGGCCCATGCGGTCGGCGCGATGATTGTGGCCGGACCGGATGGATTTATCAAAAACGCCTATCGCAAGTTCAACATCAACGGCGAAGACATTGTGGCGGGCGATGATTTTGGCATGATGAAAGAGGTTCTGGGGCGGCGGTTCAAGCGGCTGCTGAAAGAGGATCCCGAACGCAAGGGCGAGAATTGGCCCGACCTGTTGTTGATCGATGGTGGTGCTGGGCAGGTCAGTGCTGTGGCCGAAATCATGCGCGAATATGGGGTCGAGGATATTGCGATGATCGGGGTTGCCAAGGGCGAGGACCGCGATGCTGGCAAAGAGGAATTTCATCGCCGCGGCAAACACCCGTTCGCGCTGCGCCATAATGATCCGGTGCTATATTTCGTGCAGCGGATGCGCGACGAGGTGCACCGCTTTGCCATTGGCACGCATCGCGCCAAACGCGCCAAAGCGATGGGCGCAACGCCGCTGGACGGGGTTCCGGGCGTGGGGGCAGCCCGTAAACGGGCATTATTGGCGTATTTTGGTAGCGCCAAGGCGGTCAGCCGCGCAGGGCTTGAGGATTTGAAGAAAGTCGACGGAATTTCCAACAGAATGGCAGAAACGCTCTATGACTTCTTCCATGACAAAGCGTGACGGGTTAAGGATGGTCATATGACTTGGAACGTGCCGAACATCCTGACTGTGATGCGCCTGCTCGCGGCCCCCGCTTTGGCGGTAATGTTTTTGTATTTCAAAACACCTTGGGCCGACTGGTTTGCCTTGATCCTGTTTGTGACGGCCGCCTTGACCGATTTTCTTGATGGGTATCTGGCGCGCGCATGGAAGCAGGAAAGCAAGTTTGGCACCATGCTGGACCCGATTGCCGACAAGGCGATGGTGCTGATCGCACTGCTGGTGATCATCGGGTTTTCAGGCGTGAAGGCATGGATTTTACTGCCTGCCACGATGATTTTCTTCCGCGAGGTGTTCGTTTCGGGCCTGCGCGAGTTTCTGGGCGACAAAGCCAGCAAACTGAAGGTGACCAAGCTGGCAAAATGGAAAACCACGGCGCAGATGATCGCAATTGCGGTTTTGTTTTCACAAGGGATTTTCGCTGACAAATTAGGGGAACTGACCGGAGCGATGGACTCGCAGATGATCGACGCCATTCTGATGGGCCAAATTGCTGACCTGAACGGGTTGGGCTGGGTTCAGGCTGGAGCGGCCTTTAGCTATTATGGCGGCATCATTCTGCTGTGGATCGCCGCAGCCCTGACGATGATCACCGGCTGGGATTACTTTGTAAAAGCGCTGCCATATCTTAGGGATGACACAAAATGATTGATGTTCTGTATTTTGCATGGGTGCGCGAGCGCATCGGGTTGCCGAAAGAACAGGTTGAAACATCGGCCGTTACGGTGGCCGATCTGGTCGCCGAACTGGTGCAGCGCGAAGACCGCTATGCCGCCGCGTTTGAAGATGTTTCAGCGCTGCGTGTGGCGGTCGATCAGGAGCTGTGCGAGTTCGACACGCCACTGGCTGGCGCACGCGAGGTTGCGTTTTTCCCACCGATGACAGGCGGCTGATATGGTGGTCCGGGTTCAAGAGGCCACGTTTGATCTGGGGGCCGAGGTGCAGGCGTTTGCCGAGGGGCAGACACAAGCGGGGGCTGTGGTCAATTTCACTGGCATCGTGCGCAACACGCCGGATGGTGATCTGGATCGAATGGAGATCGAGCATTACCCCGGCATGACAGAAAACGCGCTGGCCGGCATTGAGGCCGAAGCTGTGAGCCGCTGGAACCTTTTGGACAGCCTGATCATCCATCGGTATGGCACATTGCGCCCTGGAGATATGATTATGATGGTGGCCACAGCATCACCGCATCGGGTGGATGCGTTTGAGGCCGCGCAGTTTTTGATGGACTACCTGAAATCCCGCGCCCCGTTCTGGAAAAAGGAATTCACCACAGATGGCGCGGAATGGGTCGATGCCAAGGCTGAGGACGAGGACGCCTTGTCAAAGTGGTAGCGTTAGTCGCCTAGCCGGTATTTGGCCGATCAATATAGGCACGCATTTCTTCGGCCTCTTGACGGGCAGCCCGCAAACCATCCATCGCCGCCGACAATTCGGCCTCGGTCTGGGTCAGTTGATTGGTCATCTCGGCTTCGCGTTGTTGCAAATAGGTGATTGCCTGATCGCGGGTTTCTTCGGCTTCGTGCAACGACTGGGCCATGTTGTCCAATTCACCCAGATCCGATTGCGATACGCGGGTGAATTTGTGCAGCAACCAATGGGCAAACCAGCCCAGCACAAAGGCGACAAATAGAATAACCGCGATGGCCGTGATAAATTCAGTTCTGTTCATCGGTGGCTTCTCCAGTTTCAGATTGGGCCGTTTCAGGTTCAGTAGCGTCAGGGCTGGGCGCATCGGCGTCTACTGGCGCATCTTCCATCTGTTCCAGCGCTGTCAGTTCTTCTTCGATCTTTTGCGGCACAATCAGGGTAAATTCAATCCGGCGGTTTGCCTCGCGGCCCTCCTCGGAATCATTGTCGGCGATTGGCGTGGCTTCGCCGTAACCAACGGACGTCAGGCCTGATGTCAGGACACGTCGTGCGATCAGCCCTTGCAGCACTGCATCAGCTCTCGATTGCGACAGGGACTGGTTCATCTCTTCGCGACCCTGACTGTCGGTGTGGCCCGCGATTTCTATCTTGGCCTTGTCACAGCCATTGAGGATTTCGGCCAGCCGGTCAACCACTGCCCGCCCGCCTGTGTCCAGTTCAGCAGAGCCGGGGGCAAAACTGATTTTGCGATCAAGCAGCACTGCATTTATCTCGTCAACACATTCGGCAGGTTTAAGAAGGCCCGCGACCGGATCCAGCTTTTTCTCGTATGTAACATCAATGGCATAGTTTTCCGACGCGCCCAGTTTTTCGGACAGCAGCCGCGCAATGTTGGCACTGGCATCCGGATTTCCCGTGACACCACGCACATCGACAAAGTTTTCCTGCACCACGACGCTGCCATGGCTCAACTCGGCCAGGGCCTCGATCCCGGCCAGAACGCGCAAGGGCCAGCCATCGGGCAGCTCTTGGTCCAGGCGGGTTGCACCGTAAACCGCCTGACTGCCGAACCGCGCCCGTGCATAGCTGTCAACCGCGTTACGGGTGCGTGCATCTGTTACCCGTCCGCGCAATTGCACCTGCCCTTCGGGGCTGCGGGTGGCCACAAATTCGGGTGGGCCGGCGCCCTCACCGGTGCCGTCAACTTTAACAGGTTCAGGCAGGACGGAATGGAGCGAGAATACTTCAGGCAGGGCCGCTTCCAATTCGCCAACCACACGGTCAAACGTGGATTGCGGGGTGGTATCCAGTGCGACAAGCGTGATGTCGGCATCAGAATAGGTGATGGTGCCGCCGCCCATATCCTTTAGTGCGGCAATGCCGCTGGCCACGGCTGCGCCCCACGACGGGGTTGGCACGCCCAGCCCGATGGTGCAGTCGGTTTTGCCGTTCAGACCAGCAGCAAGTGCGGCCTTGATGATCGTCGCATGGGTTTTTTCGGTGTCAGCGGAACACGCATCAAAGCGCGCAACCTCGCTATCAATAATGAAGCGTAAGGTAAAGGGGGTGATCACAGGGCGCGGGGCGGTGATGTTGGTGATTAGCGCCATGCCTTGCGGTGCGCGGCGTACAAGATCAGCCTCGATCTTGCGTTTTTCCTCGATGCTGCCGGAAATTGCGGTAACGGCGACCCGTTCACCGGCAATCGAGATTTTGGATTTTGGCAGGGTGCGCAGGGCATTCAGGCCAAACCTGAGTGCCTCATCCCAGCCGTCAGGTGCGGGATAATCGGTAGCATCCAGCATATCGGTAACGCGGGTGCCGTTTGCCAGTTGTTCAATAGAGGATATGATCTCAACACGGTCGGTGCTGGCAGGGATCAGGCCAATCAGTGACACGCCAGTATCGTTGCGCAATATCTCGACGGAGAATTTTGGTGGGGTGATGGCGGCCGCATCGACCACATCCATGCTGTCAATCACCCGTTCCGCATCGACGATTGCATTGGTGACGCCCAGCGCCCGAAACCGCGTGGCCTCGTCCGGGGCGGTGCCGGTTAACTCGACCTGCAATCCGTCAACATGCACAGCGACCCAAGCGTGGTCATTGGCAACCAGCGCGTCGGTCACATCGGCAAGGGATCTCTTTTCAACAAAGTCGGCAGCCCGCATGGCTCCGAAGGTGCTGACAGCCCCTGCAATCAGAAATGCCGCAAGGATCAGGATAATTGAGGAAATACGCATATCAGGTCTGGTTGTCCGTATTGGTTTTCATCTGTCTAGGCCGCATACATTCTAGGTGCAATCATAGCAAAAGCGCACCGGCAAGAAATAGCGCAATAATCAGGCCGGAATTACGGTTCGCACGGAAAAGCCGCAGGCATGTTTCGGGATTGTCCGTATCCAGCACACGCATTTGCCATGCCAGATGCCAACCAAACGCCCAAGGGCCGCCAAGGGCAATGACCATCACCAGCGGATTGTCGTTGCTTAATAGCGCCAGAATGATCGCTATCGCCAGTAACAGGACCGACAGCATCATGAAGCCACGCAGCCATCTGTGGGAATTTTCACCAAACAGGCGGGCGGTGGATTTCACCCCGATCAGGGCGTCATCCTCGGTATCCTGGTGGGCATASWKYGTRTCRTARRMSAKGGTCCATRRKMWGYYCGCSAYGWAWAGCAGNRYRGSSGGCCNRTSSCAMKYKRYCRSTSKSCGCYGWSMAYGCCAKCARGRYKCCCCAKKWRAAWGCRAKGCCMWGGAMYASCTGYGGCMAMYWMGTRAAKCGYTTSRYGAAGGGATAGATTGCCACCAGCGCCAAGGATCCGGCGCCCAACAGAATCGCGTTGATGTTGAACGTCAGCAGAATGGCGAAAGCGATCAGCGCTTGCAGCGCCATCCATGTGGCCGCACCCTTGACGCTGACCTGACCCGNNGGGATGGGCCGCGAGCGGGTGCGTTTGATCTGCGCGTCAATCTTGCGGTCGGTGATGTCGTTCCATGTGCAGCCCGCGCCGCGCATCAGCCACGCGCCCATGGCGCAAGCTATGATGATCCACAGATCAAAGCGCGTGAAGCCTCCACCTGACAGCGCCGCCAGCAACACACCCCACCAACAGGGCAGCAACAATAACCATGTGCCAATCGGGCGATCCGCACGGGACAGGCGCAAATAGGGGCGCGACCATGCGGGCGCAATGGTAYCAACCCAGTTGCCTGCAACTGCGTCGGAAACCTGGCCCTGTTGCTCTGGTAGTTCTGAAGTGTCGGGCATATGGTTTATCCATGAAAGAAGCGAAGATCAGGCTCTGTGTAACGCAAGATTTGGCAGAGGGGCAAACCATTCCTTTGGACCAAAATCAGGCGCATTACCTTTTCGGGGTGATGCGTCTGAAACCGGCGGCGCGGGTTCTGCTGTTTAACGGGCTCGACGGCGAATATCTGGCCGAGGTTGTGGAGGCAGGCAAATGCAAAGGCCGCGTGAAGTGCCTTGAGCAAACCCGCCCGTTGCAAATGCCGCCCGATCTGTGGCTGCTGTTTTCGCCGATCAAAAAGGCCCGCACAGATTTTATTGTGGAAAAGGCGGCTGAAATGGGCGCGGCGCGGATCATGCCGGTGCAAACCCGTTTCACCAAGTCGGACCACATCCGTCAGGACCGTTTGCAAGCCCACGCGCTTGAGGCTGCCGAGCAATGCCGCGGCACCTATGTGCCCGAGGTGACAGATATTCGCAAACTGGACGCGGTGCTGGCTGACTGGCCGTCCGACCGCCAATTGATATTCTGCGATGAGGCTCTAATCGGCGCAAAAGAGACACTTCAAGCGCAGTCTGACATCCAGAAATGGGCCATCCTGATCGGCCCCGAAGGCGGCTTTAGCGATGAGGAGCGCGCCAAATTATCCGCCCTGCCCTATGTGACCAAAATCAGCCTCGGCCCCCGCATATTGCGGGCCGACACAGCGGTGGTGGTGGCGCTGACCCTATGGCAATCCACATTGGGGGACTGGTGATGAATGACACGGATCGAAAATTAACAAGAGAAATATTAGCACGGCATGAAAAAGACATAAAAGGCTATGCAATTGTCATAGCGGTATTGGCGATCATCAGTGCTTTTATCCTGCTGGTTGATAAATACTTGGCCGGAACCCTGTTCTGGTGGATTGTTGTCGTCATTAGTTGCGGCAGCTACCTCTATTTGCGCATTCATCGGGACTTGCGTTGGAACCCGCTTGATCGGAGCAAGGGGCATCTGGGCCGGTACGTTGGGCCGGACACCACCCTGACTGATCCCGAAAGCGAGCCCAGTTTTTCCTTGGAAGATGTGGTGAAAATCGAAATTGAAACCACGGGGGATGGTCCGTTTGGCGAAGATTTCTACTGGATTTTCTATTTGCAATCCGAACCACCGGTGCGCATGGCAGGTCCAGCGGCCCAAATGCAGGGGGTTTTCGACACCTCGGAGAATTTCATCGAGACCAACATCGAGAAGGCGATTCAGGCCTCAGCAACGGTTGAACCCGCCCATTTCCTGATCCGGGAAAGGAATAAACGTGCATAGTTTCATCAGACCGGAAACACGGGCGCTATTCTGGCGTTGGCGCGAAGTTCTGATGGGGCTTGGGCTCATGCCGTGGGGCGGTTGGCTGGCGGCCACATCTTTCGGTCTGATTGCCATTTTCGGCTGGACCATTATTGCCATTGGCGCGGTAACGGTCTTCACAGGTGTGCAGCGGTCACGGTTTCGCACTGGCGATGGCGGGGCTGGCGTGGTGCAGGTGGACGAGCGCGAAGTGATCTATTTTGGCCCGCTCGAGGGCGGAACAGTCTCGATCGAGGCACTAACGCAGGTCGAATTGCACCCAACCGAGGGCGGCGCGCATCGCTGGCTGTTGACTGAGCCTGGCCGTAAGCCGCTGTCCATTCCGACGGATGCCGAGCATGCTGAAGATTTATTCGATGCCTTCGGGGTGCTGAAAGGGTTCGAGACTCAGCGCATGTTGAATGCCCTGAGTGCGCCGACATCTCACCCGATTGTGATCTGGCAGAAAGATGCAAACCAGCTGCATTGACATCCCGCACATTTGCACCCAACTCTGAACTCCAGACATAGCGAACAGAGCGAGGCCAGTTAAATGTCCATTCCCCAATCCGGCGGCAGCGCCCCCATCGAAGATCACGCCGAACTGGCCCAGTATCTGGCCGACGGCTGCAAGCCAAAGGATGATTGGCGCATCGGCACCGAGCACGAGAAATTCGGCTATTGCAAGGACACCCAAAACCCACTGCCATATGAAGGTGTGCATTCGATCAAGTCGGTGCTTGAGGGGCTGCGCGACCAGTTTGGCTGGACCCCTGTTTTCGAGGCCGGAAACATCGTCGGGCTGGAAAAGAACGGCGCAAATGTGAGCCTTGAGCCGGGCGGGCAGTTGGAGCTGTCAGGTGCGCCGTTAATGACGATCCATGAAACCTGCGACGAGGTAAATATCCATCTGCGCGAGGTGCAATCGGTGGCGGATGGTGCTGGCGTGCGGTTCATCGGGCTGGGGGCAGCACCAATCTGGACCCACGAGGAAATGCCGGTGATGCCCAAGGGGCGTTACAARCTGATGRMCGAYTAYATGGACAAGGTCGGCACCCACGGCAAGCAGATGATGTATCGCACCTGCACGGTTCAGGTGAACCTTGATTTCGGCTCCGAGGCCGACATGGTCAAAAAATTCCGTGTGGCGCTGGCGCTGCAACCCGTGGCGACCGCGCTATTCGCCAATTCGCCGTTCTTTGAGGGCAAGCTGAATGGCCACAAAAGCTGGCGTTCGCGCATCTGGCGGGACTTGGATGATGCCCGCACCGGTATGCTGCCGTTTGTGTTTGAAGCCGGCATGGGGTTTGAACGTTACGTCGAATACGCGCTGGATGTGCCGATGTATTTTGTCTACCGCGACGGGAAATACATCAACGCGCTAGGCCAGTCGTTCCGTGATTTCCTGAAAGGTGAATTGCCTGCCTTGATGGGTGAAAAACCCAGGATGTCGGATTGGGCCGACCACCTGACCACCGCGTTTCCCGAGGCCCGCATCAAGCAATATATGGAAATGCGCGGGGCGGATGGCGGCCCTTGGCGTCGACTGTGTGCATTACCTGCATTCTGGACCGGACTGATGTATGATCAGGGTGCGCTGGATGCGGCTTGGGATCTGGTCAAGGGCTGGAATGCCGAGACCCGCGAAGCATGGCGGGTGGCGGCATCGGTTGACGCACTACAGGCCGAAGTGGGCGGTGTAAAAATGCAGGATCTGGCCCGCGAGGTTCTGGAGATTTCGGAAGCAGGGTTGATGGCGCGCGCCAAACCCGGTGCCGGTGGCATGGTGCTGGACGAGCGTCATTTCCTGAACGCGCTGATTGATAGCGTCGAGAGCGGCAAGGTGCCTGCCGACGAGTTGCTGGATAAATACCACGGCGAATGGGGTGGCGATCTGACCAAGATTTATGGTGAGTATAGCTACTGAGGACGACATCATGAGCGAACCTGATTTCGGCACTCTGACCCCGCAAAAATATCGTTGCTTTCCTTGGTGATATTTTCGAGCGGCGTGGCGGCGAGAAAACTCCGGCCATACCTTCAATGGCCTGCCGTTTCCACGTGCTCACCTGCGTCGGGTGGAGCTGCCGCTTGGCCGCAACCTCCTGAACCGTCTTGTCTCCGCGCAGCGCCTCAAACGCTACAGTGGCCTTGGATTTGTCTGAAAAATTCCGTCGCTTCGTCATTCGCGCATCCATTCATTCGTGTGGGATACATCTTAGCACACCGTCCAAATTTACCGGACCCACTCAAACCCTCCTGCATATGATGGAATAGCTATAGCAGAAATGCGGGGATGTTGTTCAGAGTTTCCCTAAGTTAACCCATCGCTTCTTCTTTTCATAAAAAACAATGGGGCTGTCCTAGATAACCACAAATGGGGTTATCATGGGACGTATGAGAAAGAGTCGTTTAAGCAAACATAAACAGGGCCGTCTGGTTGAGCATTTTG
>NVTS01000101.1 GCA_002732995.1 Marinosulfonomonas sp.
CATTGGCCCCGATGGCGGCCACCGTAAGCCGGGTATCTGTGCGGATAATAGCCTCGGACAGATCATCCATCGCATTGATATTGCGCCATGATTCATCCGCCGCCGAAGCATTGGCCTCGATGATATTGAGGTGAATGCCGTTGGACCAGAAATCATCCCCGCCCTCAAGCACAATCACTTTGGTCGGCCGCGCACAGGCCACGCGATACGCCGTTAGCAGCCGTTCGATTTGCGCGCTCGACATGGCGCCGTTATAAAAATCGAAGCGCAAAAACCCGACATCCCCGACCTCTCGGTAAGAGAATTCGCGGTAGCCCTCATCGCTATCCAGCGCAATTTCCGGCACATCGGGCTGCACCAGCATGGTGGCCGGCAGCTTGAACCCCGCGCCAACCGCGCGCATATGGCCGATCCAGACCGCGCCATCCACCGTGGCGCGGCAAATGGCGGGGCCGGAGGTGGCGATGATCTCGCCCGCCTTGCCCTGCAAGGGGGCTTCATGCGCATCATAAAGGTAAAAATCCCCGTCGCGCAAACCCGGAACCCCGTCAGAAGCGCGGATTTTGCGCAGCGCGGTTTCGGTATCATCCACCGCCCAGTCTATAGCACGCTCGGCCTGTTTCAGCGATGGCAGCATCGGGCGCAGCGGCACCGGCGCGCCTTGGTTTTTTTCAAGCGCTTCAAATATCGCCTCCAGCGCCGCATCCGCCACCTCTCGGCGGTAAAGGCTGGATTTGGTGGCGCGGCGCATATCAAACTCGCGGCTGGCCCAAACCGGCCCCGCATCCATATCCGCCACCGCTTGCAGCACCGTCACACCCCAGCGCGGCTCGGCGCGCAATATCGCCCGATCCAGCGCCGAGGGGCCTCGGTCTCCCACCATGCCCGGATGCAGGATCAGGCACAGGTGGTTTTGCCAGATATCATCGGGAATTGCCCGCTTCAGATAGGGGCAGAGGATCACATCTGGGGTAAACAGCGCCACCGCCTCGCGGGTCATATCGTCGTTGATATCAAACTCGATGCTGACCTCGTGGCCCGCCGCCTGCAATTCCACAAACACCCGCTGCGACAGCGCGTTAAACCCGTGGATCAGCAGCAGGATCCGCATTCAGACCGCCCCCCGGATTACCGGCGCCCAGATCACCGGCGCAGCCTTGGCCATTACGACCACACCCACCGCAACCGCCGCCACCCCTGTGGCCATTTGCACGGTTTTCAGCAGCCTGGAGGCGGTTTTTTCCGCCAGCCTTAGCGGCCAGCTGGCAGCATAGGTCAGCGCCGCCATGCCAAGGACAGACCCCGCGCCAAACACCAGAATATATATCAGCGCTGTCGCCGCATTTTGCGTGGCCGCCGCCGCCAGCGCCACCAGACCCGCCGAGCCAGCCGCCCCGTGCGCCAGCCCTACCGCATAGGCGCGAAACGAAAAAGCGCGGTGCTTGTGGTGGTGCGGGTTTTCCCCGTGGGGCATGGTATCATCCGCGTGGGAATGGGCATGAAAATGCCGTTTGTCGCCGTGGTTATGCAGGTGCAAATGCACCCGCGCCCTCCACAGTTTATAAAACACCTGCACCCCCAGCCCGATCAGCATAATGCCGATGGAAAATTCCAGCCCCGCGGCAAAGCGATCTGTCAGGATCACGCCGAACAGGATGACCGGCAGGGAAATGACAAACAGCGTGGTGGTGTGCCCCATGCCCCAGCTTGCGCCCAGAAAGGCCAGCCGCCTGGGCGTGGCCTTGCCGCTGGAGGCCAAGGTGCCGATGGCGGCCATATGGTCGGCCTCGAATGCATGGGCCATGCCCACCAGAAAGCCGAGTAGCAGAAATTCCATCTAACAAATCCTCGGCAGTTGCTCGCCCGCCAGCCAATCGACAATCCGCGTGCCGCCAAAGCCGGTTTGCATGGTCACAAAGCCCATATCGTCTTCCAGCACCTCGCCGATAATGGCGCTATGCGCGCCCAGAGGATGCGCGCGCATCACCGCCAGAAGCTTTTCGGCCTTGTCGGCGGGGCAAAAGGCCACCAACTTGCCCTCGTTGGCCACATAAAGCGGGTCAAGGCCGAGAAATTCGCAGGCCGCATCGACCTCGCCACGCAGCGGGATATTGTCCTCGAACAGCTTCATGCCGACCTCGGCCTGATAGGCGATTTCGTTCAGCGCGGATGCCAGCCCGCCGCGCGTGGGGTCGCGCAGCGCGTGGATTTCCGGCACCGCCGCCACCATATCGGCCACCAACCCGTGCAGGGCGGCGCTGTCGCTGACAATCCGGGTTTCAAACGCAAGGTTTTCACGGCTCGACATGATCGCCACGCCGTGGTCGCCGATATGGCCGGAAATCAGAATCGCATCGCCCGGGCGCACATTGGCGCCGGCAATATCAAGCCCGTCAGGCACCACGCCGATGCCGGTGGTGGTGATGAAAACCCCGTCGCCCTTGCCGCGCTCCACCACTTTGGTATCGCCTGTGACCACCGGCACGCCCGCATCGCGCGCCGCTTTAGCCATTGAAATCACGATCTTTTCAAGGTCGGCCAGCGGGTAGCCTTCCTCCAGAATAAACCCTGCCGACAGGTAAAGCGGCACAGCGCCCGACATGGCGACATCGTTGATGGTGCCATGCACGGAAAGCGAGCCGATATCACCGCCGGGGAAAAACAGCGGCGACACGACATGGCCGTCCACGCTCATCACCATCCGGCCTTTGGGGGCGTCAAACAGGGCCTGATCATTGCCTTGGGCCAGCAATTCATTGTCAAAATGCTTGACGAACAGCTCCTCGATCAACTGCGCCATGGCCCGCCCGCCCGAGCCGTGGGTYATGTCCACCTTGCCACGGCGCATGTTGATTTTGGTCGGGAAGCGTTTTTCCATTCTGGATGCGGGCAGGCTCATTGGGCGGCTACCTTTGCTTTGTCTTTGGCCATATCCAGCCGGAAGCGGCCATAGGACCAATAGGCAGCGCAGGATCCTTCAGACGATACCATGCACGACCCCATCGGGTTATCCGGCGTGCAAACCGTGCCAAACAGCTTGCAATCGGTGGGTTTTTTAACCCCGCGCAAAATGGCGGGGCATTCACAACCCTTTACATCCTTGCCCTTGCTCTCGGATAAGGTAAAGCGGCGCTCGGCGTCATATTCGGCAAATTCTTCTTTTATTTTCAGCGCGCTATAAGGCACTTCGCCCAAGCCCCGCCACTCGAAACTGCGGCGCAGCTCGAACACCTCGCTCACAATGTCTTGCGCTTTTTCATTGCCTTGCGGCGTCACCACGCGGGTATATTCGTTTTCAACCTCGAAACGGCCCTCGTTGATCTGCCGGATCAGCATCAGGGTGGATTGCATCACRTCCAGCGGCTCGAAACCGGCGATCACCACCGGCTTTTGGAATTCCTCGGCGAAATAGTCATACGGGGCCGAGCCGATGATCGAAGACACATGCGAGGGGCCATAAAAACCGTCAATATGCACCTGTCCCAGCTCGCGCACTTCGGGCGATTGCAGAATGTGCTGAATGGCGGCAGGGGTGAGCACATGGTTGCAAAATACGGTGAAATTCTTCARMCCTTSGGCYKSYGCYWSYTTRATCGCCACMGCCGTRGGSGGKGTSGTSGTTTCAAARCCRATGGCAAAGAAAAYMACTTCKYKRTCGGGGTTGCCGCGCGCGATTTTCAGGGCGTCCTGCGTGGAATAGATCATGCGGATATCGGACCCCGCCGCCTTGGCCTTGATCAGGCTGTTTTTGCCGCTGGCGGGCACCCGCATCATATCGCCGTAAGTGCAAATAATCGCGCCCTGTCCGGCCAGCTCGATGGCGTTGTCAATGCGCGGAACCGGCAGCACACAGACCGGACAGCCCGGACCATGCACAAAATGCACGTTGTCGGGCATCAGGTCCTGCACKCCGTACCGGAAAATCGCGTGGGTGTGGCCGCCGCAAAATTCCATCAGGTTATACTGGCGCGCCGGATCGGCCTCCTCGGCAATTTGTTTGGCCAGTTTTTTGGCTATCGTCTTGTCGCGAAATTCGTCTACATATTTCATTCCGCGGCCTCGTTTGGCACCAAATCAGCCCTGACAAGAGACATTTCCGCCATGATCTTAAGGGTTTCTGCGGCCTCTTCGGGGCAAATGGTATTCAGCGCATAGCCGACATGCACCAGCACATAATCCCCGATTTCGGCCTCGGGAACCAGCGTCAGGGATATTTCCTTTTTCACACCTTCAAGCGATACAATCGCATTGTCACCCTTGGTTTTTTCAACAATTTTTGCAGGTATCGCCAAGCACATGTTTTATCCTCCCAAGCCGATTTCGTTCATTTTCCGGCTGGCGTCGATCCATGCCAGCCAATCCTCCATGCCCTCGCCCGATTTGGCCGAGACCTGTAATATCTTGATGCGCGGGTTCACGCGCCGCGCATATTCCATGCATTGTTCCACGTCAAAATCCAGATAGGGCAGCAGGTCGGTTTTGGTCAGCAGCATCAGGWCAGAGGCATGAAACRTATCAGGGTATTTGATCGGCTTGTCCTCGCCCTCGGTCACGCTCAGGATCACCACCTTATGGGCCTCGCCAAGGTCAAAGCCCGCAGGGCACACCAGATTGCCGACATTTTCGATAAACAACACCCCGTCGGCAAGCTCCAGATGCTCCAGCGCGTGGCCGACCATGTGCCCGTCCAGATGGCAGCCCTTGCCGGTATTAACCTGAATGGCCGGCACGCCGGTGGCGCGAATACGCTCGGCATCATTGGCGGTTTGCTGGTCGCCCTCGATTACGGCAATATTCGTGTCGGCCTTCATATCCTCGATCGAGCGGGTCAGCAGCGTGGTTTTACCCGATCCGGGAGAGGACACAAGGTTCAATGCCAGCACCCCGCGTTTGGCAAATTCGGCGCGGTTGGCGGCCGCATATTCGTTGTTTTTTGCCAGAATATCGGTTTCGATCTGCACCATGCGCGACTGGCTTAANCCCGGCGCGTGGGCATGGGCAGGGCCGTGGCCATAATGGTGGTCATGGGGGTGGTCGTGGCCACCTTCGATTGTCACTTCGCCCTCGGCGCATCCGCATACTGTGCACATTAGTCCACCTCCATATCTTTAATTCTAAGTTCATCACCGCCGGTGATCTGTAACTGATAGCTGCCGCAGGTCGGGCAGGCGTCAAAGCGCTGTTTTACCGGCACCGACATAGCGCAGGGCGCGCACCAGCCACTGGCCGGTAATTCAATCACTTCCAGCTTTGCGCCGTCGGCGATGCTGCCTCTGGTTACCACATCAAAGCTGAAGTTCAGGGCCTCGATCTCTATGCCCGCCAGCGGACCGATTTCCAGCCGCACCAGATTCACCTTTTTGAACGACTGCGCCACGGCTTGCTGCTCGATCACCCCGACAATGCTTTCGCAGATTGACAGCTCGTGCATCAGCTTGCCCTCGCCTGAAAACCCGCGCACGGGGCCAGTGGCAGAATGCCGGCTTCAAAGGATATTGTGTGTGTTTTTGCGATCAAAACACCCTCCCAAGTGCTTTTCGTTACTTTCCATCCACCTTAACCATCAGGCAAAACATTCAAGCTTATGTATTTGCTTGATTTAATGGGCGCTGGTTAAATTGGGAAACCAACTTTCCAAAATCATTCAAAACCGGATAGAAGTATTGCTTTTTTGGAAAAGAGCATACTTATGCGCCACGTGCAAGCGCCCCTTGGCGTGTTAGCCTTGCTATGCGCTCACACCGCAAACGCAGACCAATGCCGATGACTTTCTTCAAACATACGTTGCGAACAGAAATATTTTGGAGCATAGGCAAGCTTCCTTCCACTTCAGCAAGATGATTGTAAGCAGGCCTTTCATCTACTTCTGGATGGTTTGCTGTATCTGGACAGGTAGAGCACCATGCAAAATTCGGTATGCCAGGTCCTCTTCTGGAGCAACAACCACTTTAATAGTAGTGACTTACATGGTTTTTTATGCCAAAGCCCACTTAATCTGTCCGCCCCCGAAAGGCGGGTTTTTTCATGTAAATACAGAATGCTGGCATATATTTTATGACAGAATATGTTGGCACAAGCGTTTTTCCAGATTTGGTTTTTCTGGAAAACAACAGGGAATCCGGCAAAGGCCGTCAATAAGACGGCGGGGCCGGAAAATTAGACACGAGGGAAAGATGGACCAGAAATTCAACGATATTCTACTCCAGCACAACTCTGATAAAACACGCCTCATCAATATATTATGGGATATACAGCGGCTACACGGCCATATCCCGAAAGAGGCTGTGACTCAGTTGTCCGAGGCATTGAACATGTCGCCGATGGACATTGCCGAGACCATTTCATTTTATCATTTCTACCGCACCAAACCGTTTGGCGAGCATGCGATCTACCTTTGTGATTCGGCGATTGGCCGGATGAACGGGTATCAGGCTGTGCGCGAGGCGCTCGAACAGGAAGCCGCCACGCGTTTTGGCAGCGTAAGCGCCGATGCGCGTTTTGGCTTGGCAGGCACCAACTGTATCGGCCTGAGCGATCAGGAACCGGCGATGATGGTCGGGGATGTGGTGTTCACCCGGCTGACACCGGCCAGGGTTTCCACGATCATGGCCGAGCTGAAGGCGGGCAAAGCGCCGGAAGACATTGCCAACCCGCAGGGGCATGACAGCAGCACCCTGGCCTATGTTGAATCCATCGTTGAAACCGGCATCCGCAACGAGGGCCCCGTCCTGTTCAATCAGGGGCGGGATTATAAGGCTTTGCTGCAATCCGCCCTTGGTCAGAACCCCGCCGAGGTCATTGATGAAGTGACGGTTTCCAACATCCGTGGGCGCGGTGGCGCCGGTTTTCCGACCGGTCTGAAATGGCAGCTCGGACGCGAGGCCGAGGGGGCCGAGAAATACATCATCTGCAACGCCGACGAAGGTGAACCGGGCACGTTCAAAGACCGGGTTCTGCTGACCCGCTCGCCAAAGGATGTGTTGCTGGGCATGATTTATGGCGGTTATGCGATTGAATCGCGCTTTGGCATTATCTACCTGCGCGCCGAATACTGGTATCTCAAGGATTATCTGGAGCGCCAGATACAGGATTTCCGCGACGAGGGCCTGCTGGGCACCGATATTCTGGGCCGCGGGTTTAACTTTGATATCCGCATCCAGATGGGCGCCGGCGCCTATATTTGCGGCGATGAAACCTCGCTGATCGAAAGCTGCGAGGGCAAGCGCGGCACCCCGCGGATCAAGCCGCCCTATCCGATCCAGCAGGGCTATCTGGGCATGCCGACCATTGTTAACAACGTCGAAACCTATGCCTGCATCAGCCGGATCATCGAGGAAGGCGGGCGCTGGTTTGCCGATATGGGAACAGAGGATTCATCCGGCACCCGTTTGCTTAGTGTTTCCGGCGATTGCGAGCGCCCCGGCATTTATGAAATCGAATGGGGTATAACCCTGAACGAAGTGCTGGAGATGGTCGGGGCGCAGAAACCCATGGCGGTGCAAGTCAGCGGCCCGTCGGGGGAATGTGTTTCGGTGGCCAAGGACGGGGAGCGCGAGATTTGTTACAGTGATTTGTCCTGCAACGGATCCTTCATGATCTTTGACGAAAGCCGCGATCTGCTGGATATCGTCAAGCAGTTCATGCATTTTTTCGTCGAGGAATCCTGTGGTATCTGCACCCCTTGCCGGGCCGGCGGCGTTGATATGCTGACCAAGATCGAGCGGGTAATTGATGGCCGCGCCTGTCAGGACGATCTGGATGAATGTGTCAGCTGGGGGGCATTGATGCACGCCACCAGCCGCTGCGGCCTTGGCACCACGGCGGCCAAGCCGATTTTGACCACGCTGGATAAATTTCCCGAACTTTATCAGGCAAAGTTGAGTGAGGCGAAACATTCCCTATTGGCCTCGTTTGATCTGGAACAAGCGGTTGGCGAACATGATCTTGCCTTTAAGGCTTTGGTGGAGGAGGCCGAAAAATGAGTATTTCCATTACTATAGACGGTAAAGAAATTGAAACCGAAGAAGGCAAAACCCTGATTGATGTGGCAGCCGATAACGGCGTTTACATCCCCTCGCTTTGCTATATGCGCGGCAAGCCTTGCCTTGGCACCTGCCGGGTCTGTTCGGTCAAGGTGAATGGCAATGTCATGGCGTCTTGCACCGTGCCTGTGGCGGACGGTATGGAGGTGGATGTAGCCGACCCCGAAGTGGCCGACATGCGCAAGGCGCTGGTCGAGATCAACTTTTCCGAAGGCAATCACAATTGCCCGAGCTGCGAGAAAAGCGGGCGTTGTGAATTGCAAGCGGTTGGCTACGAGGTCGAAATGATGGTCTCGCGCTTCCCTTACCGCTTTCCTGTCCGCACCCGCGAGCATGCCTCGGAACATATTTTTCTGGAGCGGGACCGCTGCATTTTCTGCCAGCGCTGTGTCGAGTTTATCCGCGACAAGGAAACCGGCCAGAAAATWTTYACCATCAGCRARCGCGGCACCGGCGCGCAGATYGATATTGATGAGGAGCTGGCCAACAAGATGACGCCGGAGCAGATCACCGAGGCCGCCGAGATGTGCCCGGTTGGCTGCATCATCGAAAAAGGCCTTGGATATAACGATGCCATGGGCAAGCGAAAATTCGACATCAAATCGCTGCGTCAGCGCACTCTGGAGGGGGAAGAGGTATGAGTAAACCTGTAAAAGAGGACGAAACACTGGCGCATCATTTGCCGGCAACGCCGATGGATCCCGATGTGATGGCGGCAAGGAACGCCAAAATTCAGGTGGCGATGATCGGGCTGTGCGGCTGTTGGGGCTGCAATCTGTCCTTTCTGGACATGGACGAAAACCTGCTGAAACTGCTGGAGAAGGTTAATATCAACCGCTCGTCCTTTACCGATATCAAGGAAATTCCGGTGCGCAGTGCCATCGGCTTTATTGAGGGCGGCATTGCCAACGAGGAAAACATCGAAACCCTGGAACATTTTCGTGAAAACTGCGATATCCTGATCTCGGTCGGGGCTTGCGCCATCTGGGGTGGTGTGCCGGCGAYGCGCAATGTCGAAACACTGGAGGATTGCCTGCGCGAGGCCTATATCGACAGCCC
>NVTS01000102.1 GCA_002732995.1 Marinosulfonomonas sp.
AGGCCGCCACAAAAACCGGCGTGGCCAAAAACCCGATCACCGATCTGGWCGCCTATAAACAAAAACTCGACTCATCAGTGTTCAAATCCGCCCTGATCATGCGCCCTGTTTTCGAGGCCGCCCGCACCGCCACCCGCCGTATCGTTTTTGCCGAAGGCGAGGACGAGCGCGTATTGCGAGCCGCCAGCGCCATGCTGGAAGATACCACCGACAAACCGATCCTGATTGGTCGCCCCGAAGTGATCGAATGGCGTTGCCGCGAGGCCGGATTGCAGATGACAGCCGGACAGGATTATGAACTGGTAAACCCGCAAGATGACCCGCGCTATCGGGACTACTGGGGCAGCTACCAGAAAATCATGGCGCGACGCGGCATCACCCCAGATCTGGCCAAGGCAATCATGCGCACCAACACCACCGCGATCGGCGCCATCATGGTGCATCGAGGGGACGCCGAGAGCCTGATTTGTGGCACCTTCGGCCAATACCTGTGGCATCTGAACTATGTGGACCAGATCCTTGGCACGCCTGATCTGAAACCGATCGGGGCGCTGTCGCTGATGATCCTCGAGGATGGGCCACTGTTCATCGCCGACACCCACGTAAACCCCGAACCCACGCCGGAACAGATTGCAGGGTCGGTGATCGCGGCTGCGCGCCATGTGCACCGCTTCGGGGTGAACCCGAAAATCGCGCTGTGTTCCTATTCGCAATTCGGCAATCTGAATTGCAATACCGGCAACCGGATGCGTGCGGCTCTTGAAATCCTCGACACGGAACCGCGTGACTTTGAATACGAGGGCGAGATGCACATCGACGCCGCCCTTGATGCAGAACTGCGTGCCCGTATCTTCCCCGAGGCCCGCTTTGAAGGGGCAGCGAATGTTCTGATATTCGCCAATACCGATGCGGCATCCGGTGTGCGCAACATCCTGAAAGTGCGCGGCATGGGGCTCGAGGTTGGCCCGACCCTGATGGGCATGGGCAACCGCGCCCATATCGTCACCCCGTCAATCACCGCGCGCGGGTTGTTGAACATGTCGGCGCTCGCAGRKRYGCSGGTSGSNCATKRMGGATAATTTGCAAATTTGCACTTCGCTTGCCGTGCACACCCATCGCTTTGCAAATATGCCGAAAGCCGCTTTGCATGAGCAATTTACAGGTCTAATATGCCTCCATCCTTGGGAGGACAAACATGACATACGCAAGCGTTTATGACAGCTGGAAATCGGACCCCGAAGCGTTCTGGATGAAGGCCGCTGAAGGTATCAGCTGGATTAACCCCCCTTCCAAGGCGCTGTTTGACGAGGCCGCGCCGATCTATGAATGGTTTGCCGATGCCGTGGTCAACACCTGCTATAACGCCGTTGACCGCCATGTCGAAGCCGGGCACGGCAAGCGCACCGCGCTGATTTATGACAGCCCTGTTACAGACACCAAACACAAGATCAGCTACGCCGAATTGCAGGTCCGCGTGGCCTCGTTGGCGGGGGCGTTACGGGCCAAGGGTATCGAAAAAGGCGACCGCGTGATCATCTATATGCCGATGATCCCCGAGGCGATCGAAGCCATGCTGGCCTGTGGTCGTTTGGGCGCGATCCATTCGGTGGTGTTCGGCGGATTTGCGGCCAACGAGCTGGCCGTGCGGATTGATGACGCGCAACCCAARGCCATCATCGCCGCCTCTTGCGGGATCGAGCCGAACCGCGTGATCCATTATAAACCGCTGCTGGATGGCGCGATTGGTCTGGCCAGCCATAAACCCGATTTCTGCGTGATTTTCCAGCGGGAACAAGAGGTTGCACAGATGATCGAGGGCCGTGACTATGACTGGCACGCCTTCCAATACGGCGTTACCCCTGCCGAATGCGTGCCGGTTGCGGGCAACCACCCATCCTACATCCTCTATACCTCCGGCACCACGGGCCAGCCCAAAGGCGTGATCCGCCACACCGCAGGCCAGTTGGTGGCGCTGGATTGGACGATGAAAGCGATCTACAACATTGATGCGGGCGATGTGTTCTGGGCCGCAAGCGATGTGGGCTGGGTCGTTGGCCACAGCTATATCGCCTATGGCCAGCTGATCCACGGCGCGACCTCCATTGTGTTCGAGGGCAAACCCGTCGGCACCCCCGACGCTGGCACCTTTTGGCGCATCATCGAGGAATACAAGGTCAAGGCGCTGTTCACCGCACCGACTGCATTCCGCGCCATCAAACGCGAAGACCCGGACGGGGAGTTGTTGAAAAACTATGACCTGTCCAATTTCGAGACGCTATTTTTGGCAGGTGAGCGCGCCGACCCCGACACCATTATCTGGGCCCAGGACAAACTGGGCGTGCCGGTGATTGACCACTGGTGGCAAACCGAAACCGGCTGGTCAATTGCGGCCAACCCGATGGGGATTGAACATCTGCCGGTCAAACTCGGCTCACCGTCAGTGGCCATGCCCGGTTATGACGTGCAAATTCTGGACGAGGGCGGCCACGAAATGCCCGCTGGTGAAATGGGGGCGATTGCGATCAAATTACCGCTGCCCCCCGGCACATTGCCCAGCCTGTGGAATGCCGAGGATCGGTATCACTCCGCGTATCTCGCCACCTTTCCGGGCTACTACGAAACTGGCGACGCCGGATATAAAGATGCGGACGGATATCTGTATATCATGGCCCGCACTGATGATGTGATCAATGTTGCAGGCCACCGGCTGTCGACGGGTGCAATGGAGGAGGTGCTGGCCAGCCACCCCGACATTGCGGAATGTGCCGTTATAGGCGTGACCGATGCGCTAAAAGGGCAGCTGCCGCTTGGTTTTTTGTGTCTGAACGCAGGGTGCGAGCGCCCGCACGCGGATATCGTCAAGGATGTCGTAAAGTTGGTGCGCGAAAAGATCGGGCCGGTGGCGGCGTTCAAACTGGCGGTGGTGGTGGAGCGGTTGCCCAAAACAAGGTCCGGTAAAATATTGCGGGCAACGATGGCCAAAATCGCCGATGGCGAGGACTACAAAATACCGGCAACGATTGATGATCCGGATATTTTGGACGAGATCGAAACGGCGTTGAAAACCTTGGGGTTTGCACAGGGTTAAGTGCCGACAAAGGACAAAGTATATACCGGGTATCCTGTATGCAGGATCGGCTTGTTTTATGCGTGCATAAATAGGGGGAGAACGAAAAAAGTCAGACCAGCGTCCAAGATCTCAGCATAGATAGCTCTAGCTAAACTGCTCGCGAATAAGGCGTTCTTCCAGACCATGCCCCGGATCAAACATGATACGGTGTGACACAGTGGGTTCACTGCGAATTTCCACCGACACCACATCGCGCACCGGCTGGCTGTCGGCCCCTGCCATCACAGGGCGTTTTTCCGGCTCCAGAACGTCAAACCGCACCACCGAAGTTTTAGGCAATAACGCCCCGCGCCAGCGACGCGGGCGAAACGGGGCCACCGCAGTTAGCGCCAAAACGTCCGACCCGATCGGCAAAATCGGGCCGTGTGCCGAATAGTTATAGGCGGTTGATCCGGCAGGTGTGCTGATCATCGCCCCGTCGCAAACCAGCTCTTCCAATCGCAATTTTCCATCCACCGTGATGCGCAGTTTTGCTGCCTGTTGTCCGGCCCGCAGCAACGAAACCTCGTTAATTGCCAATGCGTTGTGGATCGTGCCATCGCGGCATTCGGCCTGCATTGATAGCGGGTTAATCACCTCTTCCTCGGCTGCCGCCAGTCGCACGTCCAGCGCGTCCTCGTTATAACCGTTCATCAAAAAACCGACAGTGCCGCGGTTCATCCCGTAAACCGGCACCGATAAATGCTGCATTTTATGCAGGGTGTCCAGCATGAAACCGTCCCCGCCCAAGGCCACAATTACATCCGCCGCATCAGGGTTGACCGCCCCATACCGTGCACTCAGCCGCGTCAGCGCGTCTTGGGCGCTGGCGACCTCGCTGGCTACAAATGCTATTTTCAGACGCTTGGCCATTTGCCATCCTTTGTTTGAAAAACCACTTTGCCCGCGCCCAGCAAAAACGTAAAGCCCCCGATTGCATAGGTCTTTGACGTCAATCCCAAAACATGCGTCGTTTTACAGGCTTATCATGGGCACGGTTCTCGGATACAGAGGCCGTGAATTTCCATTGACGCGCCAAGGAGTCCCCTAAATGAGCACCACCACAGACGCCGGTTTCTTCACCGAAACCCTATCATCCCGCGACCCCGAATTGTTCAAATCCATCACCGATGAGTTGGGCCGCCAACGCGACGAGATCGAGCTGATCGCCTCGGAAAACATCGTTTCCGCCGCCGTGATGGAAGCGCAAGGCTCGGTGATGACCAACAAATATGCCGAGGGTTATCCAGGCCGTCGCTATTATGGCGGGTGCCAATATGTGGACGTGGCCGAAACACTGGCGATTGATCGCGCCAAGCAATTGTTTGGTTGTGAATTTGTCAACGTGCAGCCCAACTCCGGATCGCAAGCCAACCAAGGTGTTTTTCAGGCGTTGATCCAGCCGGGCGATACCATTTTGGGCATGGGCCTTGCATCGGGTGGCCACCTGACCCACGGGGCGGCGCCCAGCCAGTCGGGCAAATGGTTTAACGCAGTGCAATACGGTGTAAAACGCGCTGACAACCTGATTGATTACGATCAGGTTGAAGCCCTCGCCAAAGAGCATCAGCCAAAGCTGATCATCGCCGGTGGCTCCGCCATCCCGCGCCAGATTGATTTCGCCCGCTTCCGTGAAATTGCCGATATGGTCGGCGCTTATCTTATGGTGGATATGGCGCATTTCGCCGGACTTGTGGCAGCGGGCGAACACCCCTCGCCGTTCCCGCACGCCCATATCGCCACCACCACCACGCATAAAACCCTGCGCGGTCCGCGCGGCGGCATGATCCTGACCAATGACGCGGACATCGCCAAAAAAGTCAATTCGGCCATCTTCCCCGGCATTCAGGGCGGCCCGTTGATGCATGTGATCGCCGCCAAGGCCGTGGCCTTTGGCGAGGCGCTACGCCCCGAGTTCAAGGACTACCAGATCGCCGTGCGTGCCAATGCMYSYGCMATGGCGGMWMMGYTGAYCRARGSCGGYYTSSRYATCGTCWCCGGCGGCACCGAYWSYCAYMTGWTSMKGSTYGATSTGCGYCCSMAAGGSRTYAMSGGSAAMSMGRCYGAARARGCATTGGRMSSSGCSSMTATCACSWSYAAYAAAAACRSCATYCCGTTTGACCCKGAAWMWCCGTTTGTCACCTCCGGCATCCGTCTGGGCACCCCTGCGGGCACCACCCGTGGTTTTGGCGAGACCGATTTCCGCCAGATCGCCGACTGGATCGTCGAAGTGGTCGACGGGCTGGCCGCAAATGGCGAAGAAGGCAACGCAGAAGTCGAGGCGGCGGTGAAGGTCAAAGTTAAAGCATTCTGCGCCGGTTTCCCGATGTATCCGAACCTGTAAACCACGCACGTCACAAAACCCGCGCCCTTGAACGTCGCCTTGGCGACGCGATGCGCGCGCCTGCCCCACTGGGCCGCCGAACTGGTGATGTTTATCCTGAAACAGGGCTGGGCCTGCCTGTTCCGTGGCCTGATGCTGATCGGCATCATTGCCTCAAAAGCGATCTGGCAAGACGGCTGGGCCTTGGCCCGCTATGACGGCCTGTTCCTCTACGTCCTGCCCCTGCAAATCACCTTCCTTGCGCTAAAACTCGAAAGCTGGCGCGAGGCCCGCGTGATCCTGCTGTTCCACATCATCGGCACCGCGATGGAGATATTCAAAGTGCAGGCGGGCTCATGGGCCTACCCCGAAACCGGGCTGATAAAACTGATGGGCGTGCCGCTGTTTTCAGGCTTCATGTATGCCTCGGTCGGCTCCTGCATGGCCGGCATCATCCGCATTTTCGACATGCGTTTCACCCCCTACCCGCCCTTCTGGATGACCGTATTGTTGGCCTGCGCCATCTACGTCAATTTCTTTGCGCATCACTTCCTGCCCGATATCCGGCTGGCACTTTTCGCCGCTACACTGATCCTCTATTTCCGCACCCGCATCCAGTTCACCATAGGTGCAAACACCTACTGGATGCCCTGCCGCTTGCCGCCATTCTTAGCAGCTTCTTTTTGTGGCTCGCCGAAAACATCGGCACCAACACCGGCACATGGGTTTACGCGGGGCAATCAGCCGAATTTCACTGGGTCAGCTTTGCCAAACTCGGCTCATGGTATCTACTGCTCTACGTCAGCTTTGCCACCGTAACACTGGTCTACCGCGAGGCGTTGGACCATTGCCTAAAGATAGCCGCGCCAGACCAGCGCCGTAATAACCAGCGCCGATACCACCACAAACGCCAGCGTCACGCTGCCCAGAATACCCAGCAAAACCCCCTTGCGCCGGTCCGCTACATCAACAGCTTGCAAAAACCCGACACAGGCCCGATGCGCGGCCTCGACCCGAACAGGATCAATCATCCTGCTTAACCTGGGGTTTTCAGCCAATGCAGAAGCATCCGCCAAAAACCGCGCCTCGCGTTTGATCCGCTTTGGCATCATCCGGCCGGTATGACGCAGCTTGGTCGCCAGATCCTTGCCACGAACATTCAGCCGCTCTTTCATAAGATCGGCTACCTCTGCGGCCTTTTCCTGAACCAGTTCCATCAAAATACATCCCACCCCTAATTCGGGCACGTTATCAATGGCCTTGCGCGCACTCAACACCTCTGGCGCAAGGCGGGCCGCTTGGTTAGAACGAGTCGCATGATAAACACGGTTTTGACAGGCGCCCCGACAGACCAGCCCCCGCTGCTGATTGTGCATGGGCTATATGGGTCGGCCCGCAACTGGGGGGCGATTTCCAAACGCATGTCGGATGTGCGCCAGGTTCTGTCTGTCGATATGCGCAACCACGGACAANGCGACTGGTTTGACAGCCACAGCTATCCGGATATGGCCGCTGATCTGGCCGAGGTAATCGCGGCCAATGGCGGCCATGCCGATGTGATCGGACATTCAATGGGGGGCAAGGCTGCAATGGTGCTGGCGCACCAACACCCGACCCTCGTGCGCCGCATGATCGTCGCCGATATTGCGCCCGTCGCCTATGCCCACACACAGATCGGTTTTATCAAAGTGATGCGCAATCTGGATTTGTCCCGTGTCGAAAAACGATCGGATGCGGACAGGTTGATGGCCGCCGATATTGAAGACGCAGGTGTGCGCGCCTTCCTGTTGCAATCCCTTGATGTTAAGGCAAAACGCTGGCGGTTAAATCTGGATGTGCTAGAGGCCGGGATGCGCAGTATTATGGGGTTTCCCGATCTGGWCAGCCGGTTTAACGGGCCAACCTTGTTCCTGTCCGGCGGGGCGTCGGATTACGTGCTGTCCGAGCACCGCACCGGCATCAAAGCCCTGTTCCCCAATGCCCGCTTCGCCCGCATCCCCGACGTGGGCCATTGGCTCCACGCCGAAAAACCACGCGAATTCGCGCAAACCGCACAGGCGTTTTTAGGGGCTTAAGCTTCGGGTGTTTTCATCCGCGGCACCAGATTGGTTTTTAGAACAAACTGTGCTGCAACCGGGGCGTAATGACCCGATGCCAAAAGACAGTTTAACGAAGCGTTAACAGCTTCTTGGCCAACACCCAGGACGCGGGGATTGCCACGATAAATCCGGCAGCCGCAGCATAGATAATCGGCATCAGTGTATCGTAGCCCAAAACCAATACCACAATGATTGCGATACCGGCCAAAGTTGCTGATACTATCGAATACATCAAAAGGGTCATACGTAGCATCGAGGTATCCTCCAAAGGATTTCATTATCTTTGAGGGTTTATATGTGAATTCTGCAATACGAGTCTTTGATCTATATCATCTATTCCGGCTGACAAACCTGACCGCGCATAATGGCAAGCAAAGTGCGAAAGGTCAGAACGGCAATCACCGCAACAAGCACAGCAAGCAAGATTATTCCTATGGCTTCATGCGCTTGCGACTTGGCCAAGGCCCCATAGCGGAACGATGCGATTGCAAGCGATGCTATAGGGAACGACAGCGCCCAGAACGACATGGCGAACGGCAGTTTCAATATGCGCGGTATTTGCGTCAGAACGATCAGCGCGAACACATATCCAAGGTTCAACAGGATGCGCGCGAAGGTGTCTACACCACCGCTCAATTGCAGATACGCCAAAAAGGCAACTGCGGGTGGCGCGATCATAATCACCAGGGTTGGCAGCAGTTTTCCGGGCAGTGGCGTGTGGAAAATCAGACGATTCATCACCAAGGTCAACAGTATGATCCAGAACWTCAATCCACCGGAAAAGAACAGCCATGACAGCTCGATATAYCCCAGTTGCGCACCGGCGACCGGAACCACAACATTGCCAACGGCGGGGATGAACCACGCGGGGTTTATGTGGCTGTATTCAAATGGCTTATGGCCGATCCACCGGCCAATGATGGCAAGCGTCAGAAACCCTTGCAGGATGGCGCCGATGATCCACAGTATATTGGCAATGCCTGCATTTTCGGGCAGGAAACAGACCGCCATCAGCAGCAGGGAAATCGARGCGGCGGGGAAGAACGTGGCACGTATCGGATGGTTCCATTCAGCCAGAAACGCGGCAGGATGGAACAGCATTTTTGCAAGGTAACCGATTGTTATTATTGCAAATACGGCGAGGGATACCCACAATATGATATTGCTAAATAGCCCGACCCATTCCAATACCCGACTGGCGGCGTGCAAGGCCAGCGTCAGGCCGAACAGACCCATGGTGATGGCGTAAAAGGTGATCGGGTAGTTCACCAAACGGTTGCCGGTTTCGGGGGCGGTTTGTGCTGCGTCGGTCATGTGGGTGCGTCCGTGTTTTGGTTTCCTTGGCGTTTCTATAGGTTTGTAGCATTGGCAGAAAGAGACGGATTGCCGCGCGGCGGGGTGCGACACGAGTTATGACTGAATCTGGTGTTTGAGTATTTGAAGGTTGGCGGCGTATCTGGTTGATTTGTGTTGCAAAGCATCAATCCAACCAAAGGAGATACACCA
>NVTS01000103.1 GCA_002732995.1 Marinosulfonomonas sp.
TGGGTCATGCTGATCCTTTGGGCGGGGCCGCTCATCAGCCCTTACGGCCTTCTTCGCTAGGTGGGGGCGAGGAACCCCGAAAGGGGTGATGAGCGCACGGTTAATCCTTGCCGCGATACGGCTCGACATATTGCAGCGCCATATCCCACGGAAAGAAAATCCATGTATCCTGCGACACCTCGGTGATGAATGTATTCACCATCGGGCGGCCCATCGGTTTGGCGTAAACCGTGGCAATATGGGCATTCGGATACAGCTTTTTCACCACATCGAGGGTTTTACCGGTGTCCACCAGATCATCAATGATCAAAATGCCGGTGCCATCGCCCATCATACCCTTATCGGGCGATTTCAGCACGACCGCTTCGGACTGGCTCTGGTGGTCATAAGATTTGATGCTGATCGTATCGACCGTGCGCACATCCAGTTCGCGCGCGATGATCATTGCCGGGGCCATACCGCCACGGGTAATGGCCACAATTGCCTTCCATGCCCCGTTGTCCGGCCCTTTGCCATCCAGTCGCCACGCCAATGCACGGCTGTCGCGGTGGATCTGGTCCCAGCTGATGTGAAACCCTTTTTCGTGCGGCAGGCGGTGGTCGCTCATGGGGTATGTCCTTGTGTGTTAAGTGACTGCTATTTTGATGCCAAGCAGGCCCAGAAGCCCACCAAAGGCCCGATCAATCCAGCCCTTCAGGTTTAGATAGGTCGCGCGGGTTTTCTGCATCGAAAAGAGACGCGATACAAGCGTGTTCCACAGGGCCTCGTTAAAGAACACCACAGCCAGCAGGGCGCCGTAGGTGCCCCATCCGGCGGTTGCGGGCACCGTGCCGATGAAAATCGCGGCAAACAGAATGGCGGGTTTGGGGTTGGAAACCTGTGTGAGAAGCCCCAGTATGAAGGCGCTGGTCAGGCTGCGGGGCGGGGTTTCATCGCGGGTTTGGGCCCGTGTTCGGGTGAGCGGCTTGTCCGCGGATTTCCACAGCTTATATGCCATATAAAGCAAAAATGCCCCACCCGCGATTTTTAGCGCGGTCAGCAACATCGGCGCATATTCAAACAGCAGGGCCAATCCGAACAGCGCCGCACAGGCCCAGAACACGCCACCCACGCCACCCACGCCAATGCCCACAGCAACGCCAGACCTAAACCCTTCGGTCACGCCAATACGCGCGGCCATCAATACAGACGGGCCGGGGCTGATGGCGGCCATCAGGTGCAGCAGGGCAACGGCGATAAAGGCACTAAGGGTCATTGTGCGCCCCTATTTCCGGCCCGTCACTGCATCAATATCTGGGGCATCCACCGCTTTCATTCCCACCACATGATAGCCCGCATCCACATGCAGGTTTTCCCCTGTCACGCCGGACCCCAGATCGCTCAGCAGATACAGCGCCGATTTGCCGACCTCGTCTTGGGTCACATTGCGGCGCAGTGGCGAATTCAACTCGTTCCATTTCAGGATATAGCGAAAATCGCCAATACCCGAGGCGGCCAGCGTCTTGATTGGTCCTGCCGAAATCGTGTTCACCCGAATGTTATCTTTACCCAGGTCCTCGGCCAGATATCTGACTGATGCCTCGAGGGCTGCCTTGGCGACGCCCATTACATTATAATGCGGCATCACCCGTTCGGCCCCGTAATAGGTCAGCGTCAGGATCGATCCGCCCTCCGGCATCATCTTGATGGCGCGCTGGGTCACAGCGGTAAAGGTGTAGACCGAAATATCCATCGTCATGCGGAAATTTTCCGGCGAGGTATCAACATAGCGGCCACGCAATTCGGATTTGTCTGAAAAACCAATGGCATGGACGACAAAATCCAATGTGCCCCACTGTTCTTCCAATGAGGCAAACATCGCGTCCAGCGACGCCGGGTCCGACGCATCGCAATCAAACAGCACCGTGGTGCCCAACGAGGCCGCCAATGGTTCCACCCGTTTTTTGAACGCGTCCCCCATATAAGAGAATGCCAGTTCGGCCCCCGCWCCTGCACAGGCCTTGGCAATGCCCCACGCGATGGACTTGTCATTGGCCAGCCCCATGATCAGCCCGCGTTTTCCCTGTAGCAATCCTGTTGACATTTTGCGCCCCTCGACCATTTTATTATTTGAACCCAATCTTTAGGCGATTGCGTGTATGGCATCAAGTCTGGGGATTGACCGAAACCTGACGGTAGAGACATGTTGCACTGCT
This sequence comes from Marinosulfonomonas sp., assembly GCA_002732995.1. GTDB lineage: Bacteria > Pseudomonadota > Alphaproteobacteria > Rhodobacterales > Rhodobacteraceae > Profundibacter. The sequence continues at coordinate 2,196 of NVTS01000103.1, forward strand.
TGAAATCCGAGCATATGCCGCAAAGCGAGATGAAGTGAACATTATGATGAAGAGAACCGGCATATTTTCAGGGGACGATCCCTTCAAACTGGCACGGCACTGGCTGCGCGAGGCGACAGCGGTCGAGGTGAATGATCCGAATGCCATTGCCTTGGCCACGGTCGATGCGGATGGGATGCCGAATGTGCGGATGGTGCTGCTAAAGGAGATCGAGCCTGAAGGGTTTGTTTTCTACACCAACTTTGAAAGTGCCAAGGCCGAAGAAATCGGTGCGGGCGGCACAGCGGCGTTTGTGATGCACTGGAAATCCCTGCGCCGCCAGATCAGGGTGCGCGGGACTGTCGAGAAGATTGACGGGGCGCAAGCAGACGTCTATTTTGCCTCGCGGTCGCTGCAAAGCCGCCTCGGGGCCTGGGCCTCAAAGCAATCGCGCCCGCTTAAGTCGCGCACATCTTTGGTGGCCGAGGTTGCCAAAGTCACCGCCAGACAGGGCACAAACCCGTCGCGGCCCGACTTTTGGGGGGGATACAGAATAACCCCCGTGGAAATAGAATTCTGGGCTGACGGGGCATTCCGGTTGCATGACCGGTTCCGCTGGACCAGAAAAACAACAACAGACAATTGGAGAATCCAGCGTCTAAACCCTTAAGAATATAGCCGCGGTTCCCGGTTCCCGTGCAGGTTGCTTTTTTTCGCTTGCAAGGATGGGCAAATAGCCGCAACACAGTTGACGTAAAGGTAAAGCAGGCCATTTTGGATAAAATAGGGCAATACGACCAAAGAGCGTAGCGAAATGAACGACGAGAACGAAAACGAACAAACAGTCATCACGGGCCATGTGAAATGGTTTGACCCTTCCAAGGGGTTTGGATTTGTGGTGGCCGATAATGGTGGCCCCGATATTTTGTTGCACGCAAATGTGCTGCGCAATTTCGGCCAAAGCTCGGTAGCGGATCAGGTGCGCATTGAAATAGTGGTGCAAGAGACCGATCGCGGTATCCAGACCACCGAAATTTTAAGCATTGAACCTGCCGTAGGTATTGAAGGCCAGGATGATGGCGGCTTTGAGCTGATTGACGATCTGGACGCAGGTGATCTGGAGCCGGCGCGGGTCAAATGGTTCGACAAGGCCAAGGGATTCGGCTTTGCCAATGTGTTTGGCTCCAATGCCGATGTGTTTATCCATGTCGAGGTGCTGCGCCGCTCCGGTCTGGCCGATTTACAGCCGGGCGAAGCGATCTGTATTCGGGTCAGCGACGGGGAGCGCGGCAGTATGGCCACGCATGTCCTGTCGTGGGATGCCTCCTTCGAGGATGATTAGGTGAGGCTGCGCATTGCCTCTGGCGTCTTGGCCTTCGCGCTGGGGGCAGGGGCTGCGCATGCCGAACAATGCAGCCAAACCGGCGTTGATCTGCGCGGCGACTGGGGACAGGCGCATTTCAGCGTTGAAATCGCAGATGATGCAGCAGAGCAGGCCAGAGGCTTGATGTTTCGCGAAAAATTGGCGGCGAGTTCTGGGATGCTGTTTGTCTATAAAGAGCCACATCACGCAATTTTCTGGATGCAGAATGTGCCAATCCCGCTGGATCTGATTTTTCTGGACCAGACCGGTGTGGTCATGCGCATTGCCCATAATGCGCGCCCCTATGACGAGAGCCGGATTGATGGTGGCGAAAATATCCAGATGATTCTCGAAATCAATGGCGGAATGGCAAATGCGCTGGGAATTTCGCCCGGAAGCGAGCTGCGCCACCCCGCAATTGATTCGTCGATTGCCGCCTGGCCCTGCGAACCTGAGTAGTTTTTTCACAAGAGTTGGAAAACAGGGCGTTCTAAAGCAATTTGCATTTAACCTGAATCGGAATTCACCCTAAGTGTGGGCGAATTCCGATATTTTTTGCCTCACATTAAATGCAAAGCGCTATAGGGGTTTCCATTGCCCGTCAGCCTATATAAAGAGGCGTCAGTTCGGGGCGTAGCGCAGCCTGGTAGCGCGACGGTTTTGGGTACCGTAGGCCGCAAGTTCGAATCTTGCCGTCCCGACCATCTATCTTTCCAGAAATATTTTTGATCATTCCGGTTGCTTGTGAAGCTGCAAACCAACCGGATGCGACTCAAGGTGTGGCGCATTGTCGCTGCCTCATGTTAAATCTGAGCAGTTTTTGACAAGTGAGCCGAGACAAACAATAATTTTTGATTGTGATATAGGGGCGGCAGATTGGGGGCGGACCTGATGCCGCACAATGTGAATCATTTGCAACGGGGGCCGCACAGGTCGCATATGTCAGGTCAACGAAAAAAACGTTAAAAAAGTAAAATATAAAAGTTGACGCAGTAGGGGCAACTACGACACATTGTGGAAGCTGGCCAACGAGACCACTAGATTTAGTAGTGGCGGGTCGAAAAAGGGATATAACGGTTTTCTAGCCATCACTTGTATGTGGCAAAACAATGGGTGTGTATTACCCGTTGGAAGATTTACCTTTTTGCCCATTGGTCAGCACGAGTTTGGTGTAAGGACCCCGATTTGAGGGTTGACGCCGATAAATTGTGACGCGCCGAAAATGGCGCATACGGGGCAGACAAAAAAATGAAAATAGAGCGCAAGTTCACTACATCCGGTCAGGACGCATATTCTGATCTGGAGTTCACCACGACATCTTCTGAAATCCGCAACCCTGACGGCACGATCGTATTCCGTCTGGACAAATGCGTTGTTCCGGCCTCCTGGAGTCAGGTGGCCTCGGACGTGATTGCTCAGAAGTATTTCCGCAAGGCCGGTGTGCCCGCAGCCCTGAAAAAGGTGCGCGAAAAGGGTGTGCCGGAGTTTTTGTGGCGCTCGGTGGCTGACGAGGCCGCGCTGGCGGAATTACCCGAGCAAGACCGCGTCGGCGGCGAGCATTCCGCCAAGCAGGTATTTGACCGTCTGGCCGGCACTTGGGCCTATTGGGGCTGGAAGGGCGGCTATTTCACCTCCGAATCCGATGCCCGCGCCTATTATGATGAAATGCGCCACATGTTGGCCAGCCAGCGTGCAGCGCCAAACAGCCCGCAGTGGTTCAACACCGGCATTCACTGGGCATATGGCATTGATGGGCCGGCCCAGGGCCACCACTATGTCGATTACAAGACCGGCAAGCTGACCAAATCCAAATCCTCCTATGCGCACCCACAGCCCCACGCCTGTTTCATCCAGTCGGTCAAGGATGACCTGGTGGGCGAGGGCGGCATTATGGACCTTTGGGTGCGCGAAGCGCGTCTGTTCAAATATGGTTCCGGCACTGGCACGAACTTCTCCTCCCTGCGTGCCGCCGGTGAATCCCTGTCAGGTGGCGGCAATTCGTCGGGCCTGATGGGGTTTCTTAGAATTGGCGACCGGGCCGCTGGCGCGATCAAATCGGGCGGCACCACACGGCGCGCCGCCAAGATGGTGATTTGTGATGCGGACCACCCCGACATCGAGGCTTTCATCAACTGGAAAGTCATCGAGGAGCAAAAGGTTGCTTCCATTGTGGCGGGCTCGAAAATCCACGAGAAATGCCTGAACGAAATTTTCGCCGCGATCAAGGCTTGGGATGGCAGCCTGGATGATGCGATTGATCCGAAGGTGAATGAAACGCTGAAAGCGGCCATTCGCACCTCGAAAAAATCAGCCATTCCGCAGACTTACGTTAAACGTGTGCTGGATTACGCCAAACAGGGCTACACATCCATTGAATTCCCGACCTACGATACGGATTGGGATTCAGAGGCCTACAGTTCGGTTTCCGGTCAAAACTCCAACAACTCGATCCGAGTGACCGATGCGTATCTGAAGGCCGTTAAGGATGACGCAGATTGGGATCTGATCAACCGCACCAATGGTAAGGTCGCCAAAACCATCAAGGCCCGCGCGCTGTGGGAACAGGTTGGCCATGCCGCATGGTCCTGTGCCGATCCGGGCATCCAGTACCACGACACGATCAACGCGTGGCACACATGCCCCGMANATRKCGCCAWTNGCNSMTSSAACCCGTGTTCCGAATATATGTTCCTGGATGATACGGCTTGTAACCTTGCCTCGATGAACCTGCTGACCTTCCTGAAGGATGGCGAGTTTCAGGCCGAGGATTACATCCACGCCACCCGCCTATGGACCATAACGCTGGAAATTTCGGTGACGATGGCGCAGTTCCCAAGTAAGGAAATCGCACAACTATCCTATGATTTCCGCACCTTGGGGCTGGGGTTTGCCAACATCGGCGGTTTGCTGATGAACATGGGTTTCTCCTATGACTCTGTCGAGGGCCGCGCGTTGTGCGCCGCATTGACCGCGGTTATGACCGGCGTTTCCTACGCCACATCTGCCGAAATGGCGGGCGAGCTGGGCACGTTTGATGGCTACGCACGCAACGCCGACCACATGCTGCGGGTGATCCGCAATCACCGCAATGCAGCCTACGGTAAATCCGATGGCTACGTAGGGCTGGATGTGAATCCGGTTGCGCTGGATCACGCAAATTGTCCTGATCAAAATCTGGTCGCGCTGGCAAAAACCGCGTGGGACGAGGCATTGGCCCTGGGTGAAAAGCACGGTTATCGCAACGCGCAAGTGTCGGTGATCGCGCCGACCGGCACCATTGGTCTGGTGATGGATTGCGACACCACCGGGATCGAGCCTGATTTCGCGCTGGTCAAGTTCAAGAAACTGGCCGGTGGCGGGTATTTCAAGATCATCAACCGGTCGGTTCCGGCAGCGCTTGAGAAACAAGGCTATGGCTCCGCCCAAATCGAGGAAATCGTTAGCTATGCAGTTGGTCACGGCACCATCGGCAACGCACCGGGGATCAATCATACGTCGCTGATCGGGCATGGGTTTGGCCAGGCCGAACTGGACAAAATCGAGGCGGCCTTGCCGTCAGCCTTTGATATCCGGTTCGTGTTTAACCAGTGGACATTGGGCGAGGATTTCTGCGCCAAGACGCTGGGTATTCCGGCCGAGAAAATGAATGATCCAGGKTTTGACCTGCTGCGCCACCTTGGATATTCACGCGCTGATATTAATGCCGCCAATGACCACGTTTGCGGCACCATGACGCTGGAAGGGGCGCCGCATCTGGACGAAAAGCACTATGGTATCTTTGATTGCGCCAATGCTTGCGGCAAAAAAGGCAAGCGTTATCTGTCGGTTGACAGCCATATCTACATGATGGCCGCAGCGCAGTCGTTTATTTCGGGGGCAATTTCAAAAACCATCAACATGGCCAATGACGCTACCATCGAGGATTGCCAAAAAGCATACGAGCTGAGCTGGTCCTTGGGTGTGAAGGCCAATGCGCTGTATCGTGACGGCTCCAAACTGAGCCAGCCATTGGCAGCGGCCCTTGTTGAAGATGACGATGATGCCGAAGAAACCCTTGCCACTGGCAGCCAGCAGGAAAAAGCGGCTGTGTTGGCCGAAAAAATCATCGAAAAAATTGTGATCAAGGAAGTTCACAAGAGCCACCGCGAGAAACTGCCGCACCGGCGCAAGGGCTAYACMCAAAARGCCAWTGTTGGCGGTCACAAAGTATATCTGCGCACTGGCGAGTATGAAGATGGTGAACTGGGCGAGATTTTCATCGACATGCACAAAGAGGGTGCGGGTTTTCGCGCGATGATGAACAACTTTGCCATCGCCATTTCCGTCGGCCTGCAATACGGCGTGCCGCTCGAGGAATTCGTTGATGCCTTTACCTTCACCAAATTCGAGCCTGCGGGCATGGTGCAGGGCAACGACAGCATTAAAAACGCCACATCAATTCTGGATTATATCTTCCGTGAATTGGCCGTGTCCTATCTGGATCGCACCGATCTGGCGCATGTGAAACCCGAAGGTGCGTCGTTCGATGACATCGGGCGTGGTGATCAGGAAGGCGTGGCCAACATCACCGAGGTTAGTGAAAGTGCGGCCAGCAAGTCATTGGAAGTGTTGAAGCAAATTTCCTCAACCGGATATCTGCGCAAGCGGGTGCCACAGCAATTGGTCGTGCTGCAAGGCGGAGCTGGCATGCAGGCGGGAGCCGTCGCACTGGAAGGTGGAACCGACCCGATGGCGGTATTGCAAACACTGGTGCCCCAAGCGGCTGCAAACACAGCGGCAGGTGCGGTCTCAATGACGGCCAGCGGCGGGATGAACCCTATCGTCAAAGCAAAAATGCAGGGCTATGAGGGTGATCCTTGTGGTGACTGTGGAAACTACACATTGGTGCGCAATGGCACCTGTATGAAATGCAACACTTGCGGGGGAACCAGCGGGTGTAGCTAAGAGGCGCTTTTCTCCAAGTATGCGCTTGGAGGGATAGCGAGTTCCGGGGCGGGTGCGCTCGCCCCCGACGCGGATCAGGCCGCAGGCAAATAAACCGGGCGGTACAACGACGAGCCTGATCAGCGAAACTGGGGAGCCTTCGGGCTCCCCGTTTTTTTTGGTAAGCTGGTGGTGGAGCGGGAACTGGCGCGAGCTGGTCTTTGTGGCCAAAGTTAGTGTAACCGATTGATATAGCATGATTAAATTGCCGACATATCTACTAAACTAGTTTAGTAGATATGTCCCGCCCTGCAAAGCCACCAAGCAGATGAAAAAGCACCTAAACTCCGGCATGGGAACACACCTGTAATTTTAGTCCGCCTCATAACGCGCGTTCTTCGTAAGCGTTGTCCCGCCCCCACCTTCCGCTCCTTGCCTTGATCTGCGATTCTGTCTGTAGGTTTTGGATTTTAGGAAGGATTTTCTCCATGGAGCACT
>NVTS01000104.1 GCA_002732995.1 Marinosulfonomonas sp.
CTGCTGGCCGATGGCGCGGGCAAGGCCGACGCGTTTTTGCATGCCGCCGGACAGCTCAGCCGGGAGCAGATCGGCCACATCCGGTTTCAGCCCGACCCGCCGCAGTTTTTCAATCGCGATCTCGCGGGCCTCGTCTTTGGGCCGCTTCAGGGACCCGCGCAGCAGACGAAAGGCGACGTTTTGCCAGACCGGCAGGCTGTCAAACAGCGCGCCGCCCTGAAACAGCATGCCGAAACGGGCCAGAAACGCATCGCGTTCAACCTTGGTCACGTCCTGGCCATCCACGGTGATGGTGCCGCTGTCGGGCGTCACAAGGCCCAGAATGGATTTCAGCGCCACCGATTTACCCGTGCCCGAGCCGCCAATGATCACCATGCTTTGCCCACGCGCAATGGTCAGGTTCACCCCTTGCAAAACCTTGTTGGCGCCAAAGGCTTTGTGAACATTATCAAGCGTAATCATGCGGAGAAAAACAATTCGGTTAGCAGGTAATTGGAGGCGAGGATCAGGATTGATGCCGCCACCACTGCCGATTTGGTGGCGTGACCCACGCCCTGTGCGCCGCGGTCTGAATTCATCCCGTAATAGCAGCCCATCAAGGCGACGATAAAGCCGAACACAGCCCCCTTGATCATGCCGGATGTGACGTCCCAAACCTCAAGAAAATTAATGGTATTATGTAGATAGACGGCAGAGTTAAAGTCCAGCCGTGTGACCCCGACGATATAGCCGCCCATGATGCCGATGCTGTCGCCAACCGCAATCAGAACCGGCACAGCGATAGTGGCGGCCAGCACGCGGGGCACGGTCAGGTATTTCATCGGGTGGGTTGATAGGGTGACCAGCGCGTCGATCTGCTCGGTCACTTTCATCGTGCCGATTTCAGCAGCAATGGAGGACGCGACCCGTGCGGCCACCATCAAGCCGCCCAGAACCGGGCCAAGTTCGCGCGCCATGCCGATGGCAACGATAGATGGCACCACGGCCTCGGCGCTGAACCGTGCGCCGCCTGCATAAATCTGCAAGGCCAGCGCGCCGCCGGTGAAAAAGGTGGTCAGACCAACGACTGGCAGGCTGAAATAACCGATGGTCAGCAGGGCGTGGCCGAATTCTTTGAAATAAAACGGCGGGCGCAGCATGTGGCCAATCGTTTGGGCGAAAAAGATTGCGATCCGGCCAATGGCGGCCAGCATGCCCATGGTATTGCGCCCAAGGGTGGCGACGGGGGCCAGCAGCGTCATTGGGCAAATCCCCCCGCATAGCGGCGCGTGTAACGCGGGCCCAATGAGGTCAGGATTTCATAGCCGATGGTGCCAGCCATTGTTGCCAGATCATCGACGGATTGCTGTGGGCCAAGGATATCAAGGTGATGAGGAACCTCGTGCAAGTGACTGATATCAATTGTAATAAGGTCCATAGACACGCGCCCGACCAGCGGGCAGGCAATGTCATTGGCCCAGAATGTCGCGCCGTTCGAGAGGGCGCGGAGCAACCCGTCGGCATAGCCGCCAGACAGGGTGGCGATGGTGGCGGTGGTGTTGGTGGTCCATGCGTTGCCATAGCCCACGACCTCGCCCGCTTGCAAATCGCGGGTCTGGATCACCGGCAAAGACAGGGTGGCGACGGGCTGAGCCGCGGCAAACGGCAAGCCGCCATATAGGCCGATTCCCGGACGCGTCAGATCAAAGTGAAACTGTGGTCCCAACAGGATACCGCCGGTGGCCGCCAGTGAACGGGGCGCTGTGATGCCATCGGTCATGGCGCGAAACGCGGCCAGCTGCAGGCCGTTCATCGCGTGATCCGGATCATCTGCGCAGGCCAGATGGCTCATTACCAGCACGGGGTTTTGCGCCAGAACGATGTCGCGCACCGCGTCCCATTCGATTGCTTCCATGCCCAGCCGGTTCATACCACTGTCCAGCTGGATGCCGAACGGCGCGCTCGGTAAGGCCTCGAAATGGCGGGTCAACTGGTCCAGGGAATTCAGCATCGGGACCAAGTGCAAATCACGGATCATATCGGTGTCGCCGCGCATATGGCCGCCAAATACCAGAATTTCCGCATTTTGCCCCACGGCATCGCGCACGGCAGCGCCTTCCTCGGATACAGCCACGAAAAACCGCCGCGCTCCTGCCTGCGCCAAAGCCTTGGCCACACGACCGACGCCCAGACCGTAACCATCGGCCTTGACCACGGCCGCGGTTTCGCAATCCGTCATCGCGTCCAGCGCGCGCCAGTTGGCGGCAATCGCATCCAGGTCAATTGTTAATGTTGCACTTGCCATAGGGGGTTTTTGACGGGCAGGCGGGCAAGGTCAAGAGGAAACACGCACCGTTCGCCTTCGAGAAGTTATATTTGACACAAATTCGGGTCGGGCAAGAGCATCCTTGCCCGATCTGTTTTACGGCGCTTTGTGTTTGTCATAGCCCGCTTGCAATTCGCCCCGCAGGAAATCACCGTCGTTCGCAGGCGAAAATTTCGCCGCACCTGTGCCCGGCAACGGGGCAACATCATAACCGACACTCGGGTCATAAAAGAACGGGCAGGAATACCGCTCGCGGCCTGATATGTTGATCACCCGATGCGGGGTGGTCAACCGCCGTCCGTTGCTCATCCGGTGCAGCATGTCGCCGACATTAACCACGAATGCGCCCGCGACGGGCGGCGCATCGATCYAGTCGCCGGAGGTGGTTTGAACCTGCAACCTGCCCACATCATTCATTGCCAGAATGGTCAAACAGCCAAAACCGGTATGCGGCGCGCTGCCAAACAGATCHTCCGCACTTGCGGCGGGCATCGGTGGGTAATGTAGCAAACGCAGCCAAGTGGTTGGCGGCGCAAACCCATGCAGGACATCATCTTGCGCTCCCACAGCTTGCAGCGCAATTTCCATCAACTTATGCCCAAGGCCCGTCAGCGCCGCGTTATTTGCCACCAGCGTTTCACGAAACCCTGCCAGATCAGGGCCATTGGTTGGGACCGGACAAAAACAGGTCGGGGTCGGCCTGCGTATCCTCGCGCATCATCATAAAGCTGGCGGATTGATTGGGCTTTTTCACATTAGACAATTTGGAATTTACCTCGGTCGAGGTGTTGATCGGGATACAGCCGTGATGGCGGGCGTCCAATTCCACCGCCATTTTCTGTGCCTTCGGCTGGGCGTGAAAACGGCGCAAGGCGTCAAACACCGCGTGAATTCGATTTGATTGGGCAATTTCTAGAAGCTATCCTCACCATCACCGCGCTGTTGCCACGGCTTGACCAGATTGCCAAAGCGGGTGAAACGGCCTTCAAATGACAGCTCCACATGGCCAATCGGGCCATGACGCTGCTTGCCGATCACGATCTCGGCCTTGCCGCGCAAAGCCTCCATATCGGCCATCCAAGTTTGCATCTTCTCCAATTCGTGATCGCCGGGTTTTTCGCGTTCTTTGTAATATTCCTCGCGGTAAACGAACATCACCACATCGGCGTCTTGCTCGATTGAGCCAGATTCACGCAGGTCAGACAGTTGCGGGCGCTTGTCGTCGCGATTTTCCACTTGCCGTGAGAGCTGCGACAGGGCGATCACCGGAATTTCCAGCTCTTTGGCGATGGCTTTCAGGCCCTGAGTGATCTCGGATACCTCGTTCACACGGCTGTCTTTGGCGGTGGCAGGGCGCACCAGTTGCAAGTAATCAATGATCAGTACATCCAGCCCGTGGGTGCGTTTCAGACGCCGTGCGCGCGCCGCCAATTGCGAAATCGGCAGGGCAGGTGTGTCGTCGATATACAGCGGGCAGGCCTCGAGCTGTTTGGCGGCCTCGACGAAGCGGCGGAATTCCTCTTCGGTCATGTCACCACGGCGGATTTGATCGCTTGGCACTTCACTGGCCTCGGACAGGATTCGCGCGGCCAGCTGTTCGGCCGACATCTCGAGACTGAAAAAGCCGACGACGCCGCCATTAACCGCCCCCTCGGTGCCATCATGGCGGATGCCCTTTTGATAGGCTTTGGCGATGTTAAAGGCGATGTTGGTGGCCAGTGCGGTTTTTCCCATCGAGGGGCGTCCGGCAAGGATCAGCAAATCCGAGGGGTGCAAGCCACCCAGCATTTTGTCCATATCGGTTAGGCCGGTGGATATCCCGGCCAAGCCGCCATCGCGTTGATAGGCGGCGTTGGCCACATTCACCGCATCGGTGACGGCCTTCAGGAAAGACTGGAAACCGCTGTTGGTCTGGCCCTGCTCGCCCAGTGCATAGAGCGCCTGTTCGGCCTCGATGATCTGCTCTTTTGGTTCGCTCGCAATGTCGACTTTGGCGGCTTTATCCGAAATGTCGCGCCCAAGCCCGATCAATTCGCGCCGGATCGCCAGATCATAGATCATCTGCGCGTAATCCCGCGCCGCAAAACCGGAAATCGCCGCCCCGGCCAGACGCACCAGATAGGCGGGGCCGCCCAGCTCTTTCAGACCCTCGTCATCCTCTAAAAATGCCTTTAGTGTAACGGGCGAGGCCAGATTGTTCTTGGCAATCCGGCTGGAAGCAACCTCAAAGATGCGGGCGTGCACGGGCTCGAAAAAATGCTGTGGGCCGATGATCGCCGCAATGCGGTCGTAAATGTCGTTATTGGTCAGGATCGCGCCCAGCAGCTGTTGTTCAGCCTCGACGTTATGGGGCAGGGCATCGGTGATGCCTGCCTCCTCCTGTCCTGTATTAACTGGTGTAATCTCGTTCATCTCTCACCCATATATCCCACCGGATTTGTTTAATCGCCCGTCGCATCCAGTGCAAATTGTATAAAGCTGTGGATAGGTCAGGCAATCTATATTTAGTGGAGCTTCTATATCCTGCCGCAATATACGCCAACAACATAGCGATTACGCCCTATTTTTTTCTAGCGTCCTGCCATTCCCTGGGGGCGGTCAGAAAGCTCTCGACCTCGCTCAAGGTGCCCGTATCAAAGGCCTTGCTCGCCTTGGCTTCTGCCAGAACATCCCACCACGTGCACAAATGATGCAGTGTAACCCCGTGATCACCCAATGTTTTCTCGGTTTCGGGGAAGATGTCGTAATAGAATATCACCGCCGTGTGGCCGCAATTGGCACCCGTTTCCCGAATCGCATCGACAAAGGACAGCTTTGATCCGCCATCGGTGGTCAGATCCTCGACCAGCAAAACATTCTGCCCCTCGCTCATTTCCCCCTCGATACGCGCGCCCCGCCCATAACCTTTGGGTTTCTTGCGCACATAGGTCATCGGCAGGCCCATCCGTTCGGCGACCAATGCGGCAAAGGGGATGCCGGCTGTCTCGCCACCGGCGATATTGTCAAACGCTTCAAACCCCGCATCGCGCATCACGGTGGTGACCATGAAATCCATCATGGTGGACCGGATGCGCGGGTGCGATATTGGCGTGCGGCAGTCAATGTAGGTCGGGCTGGGTAGACCCGAGGCCAGTGTGAACGGCTCGTCCGCATTGAAATGCACGGCCTTGATCTCGRGYMAMAWWYKYKCSKTMAGGCGGGCGATTTCTTCTTTTGGCGGGAAAGTGGAAGGAATCATCACAGCGGCCTATCTTGGTTTCTCTTTTGCCTAGAGCAGTTTGCACTAACCGGAATCAGAATTCACCCTAAGTGTGGGCAAATTCTGATGCTCTTTTTAGCAGCGAATGCAAACCGCTATATATATCCCCGCCGGAGGCAAGAAAACATTTATGCCTGCGGCGCGGATATTTATGGAACAATGATAACATCAGGGAGCAACTTGCCACAACAGATCAAATCCGGGGTCAAACACAGTGACTTCGCCCTCGGCGGTGATCAGTTTTTCTGGCAGCGGAGCAGGGGTGCCTTTGGTCAGGGTGAGGGTGGCCTCATTCACCGGCAGGCCGTAAAATGCGGGACCATGCAGGGATGTGAACCCCTCCAAGCGCTCTAGTGCGGTCTCGTCCTCGAACACATGCGCAAGGATCGGCATGGTGTTGGGGGCGGTGAAGCAGCCGGCACAGCCACAGGCGCTGAGTTTGTTTGGGTCCGTATGCGGGGCGCTGTCGGTGCCAAGGAAAAACCGTGCGTCCGCCGAGGTGGCGGCGCTGCGCAAGGCCAATCTGTGGCTCTCGCGTTTGGCAACGGGCAGACAATAATAATGCGGCTTGATGCCACCGACCAGAATGTCGTTTCGATTGATAATCAGGTGGTGGGTTGTGATGGTGGCGGCCAGATTATTATTGGCCGCTTTCACGTAATCCACCGCGTCAGAGGTGGTGATATGTTCCATCACCACGCGCAAATCAGGCGTCTTGCGCCGGATCGGGTCGAGCACGCGGTCGATGAACACCGACTCGCGGTCAAAAATGTCGATATCGGCATCCGTCACTTCACCGTGCACACAGAGCGGCAGGCCAATTTCGGCCATGCGCTCCAGAACGCCACGCACCTTGTCAAAATCGGCCACACCTGACGCGGAATTCGTGGTTGCCCCCGCCGGATACAGTTTCATCGCTGAAATCAGGCCAGAGGCATGCGCCGCCGCCACATCATCGGCGTCGGTTTCTTCGGTCAGATACAGCGTCATCAGCGGGGTGAAATCTGCTCTCGCAGGCATAACCGCCATGATCCGCGCCTTATAAGCGGCGGCATCGGCACCGGTGAGCACGGGGGGCACCAGATTGGGCATGATGATGGCACGGGCAAAATGGCGCGTGGTTTCGGGCAACACGGCGGCCAACATTGCGCCATCGCGCAAATGCAGGTGCCAGTCATCGGGGCGGCGGAGGGTGATTTGATCTGTCATCAGGGGCTGGATTACACAATCCGTGCGCCCCAAGCCACGCCTAATTGTCAGACAGGCAGATTTTCACCTATCACGGGCATTATGTCCACGCCTCGACAACTTCAAAACTGTCGCCAGATGCGATAACACCCGCATCCGAAAACCCCAGCGGCAATTGCGGCTCGTCGCGCGGTATAACCCGCACGACCGGCGAAAATTTCGTATCGAAATATTGCGGGTCATTTAGAATGGCGGCTGGCAAACGATCCTTGTTCAACACACGGCGTTGCTGGATACGCACCACCACATCAAATTCAAACCCTTCATATAGGCCATTGTCGCAGTCATCGGTGAAACATTTGCGCAGCTCAACCTCGCGCGCCCGAAGTGCGCGGATTTCATCACGGACATGGGCCAATTCATCGGCAGGCAATTGATTTCGCAGCATGGATATCCCCTGTTTGTTCTACAGGGCCAGATTTCACGATAATTCTAAATAAATTGCTAAGGTCGCAAAAAAACCTGCAAATTACGTGGCCGAAACGGTTTTGCGCTGTCTGGGCAGGCTTCGGCCAGACTCGGCCAATTGGGATTCGATCACGTTCAGGCGGCGGCGAAACCGCGGCGCTTTCATCCGGCCAACCACATTGCGACACAACAGACCGGACAACATACTGCGGTCGTCATCGTCCAGCCGCATCAGCAGGCGGCGCAAATAGGGAGAATAGGTGTGACGCGCCCGAAACAGGCGGTGGAAATGGCTGGCAATATCGCCGCTATCACCAGCCGTTTCCAGCAGCGGTTGCAGGATATCCATATGGATCATGTCCTGCATAATGTGGCGCCCCAAATGGCGGCAGCGCAGTTTGGTCACATGCGGACGGGTGAACAGGGCCGCGTGCATTGCGTCCATTTCTTCTTCGGGATCATAGAATACGAAAACCTGATCGGCGGCATCGATCATATCGGGTGCAAAGCCGTAGCGGTCAGTGAACGAGGTGCGGCGCATGGAGCCAAACCGGTGGTCCCATTCGGTAACGCGTGGATCCAGCGTGGCCAGCGGATTAAACACCATCACGGTGCACCCCGGTGCTACCACAGAATAGGCAGCGGCAGCGTAGCCACACATGCCGGATCCCATAAAGATGACCTGATCGAAATCCTCAAAGAACCCGTCATCAACCAGCCGGTCAAAGTAGCCGTAAACCGATTTATCCCGAAACCAGGTGTTGCCATTGGCAATAATGCCCAGATGCGACCAGCCGTTTTCAGACACCAGATCAAATCCGAGCGGCAATGCGCCCTCGGTGTCATCAATGATGGTATCAATGGTTTCAAATGTCACCAGCAGGGTGGGCGAGGCATCGGTCAGAACGGCAAAATGCGCAAGCCCCAACGGCTCGAAATAACCGCGCTCTTCACCAAGGTCTTCTAGATTGGCCAGCCATTCACGCGTTTGTGCGTCAAGTGGCCGAGCGTTGGGGGTATCTTGCATTCGGTATTTCCTTTGGTGGCATTGGCAGCATATATCGCATCTAATTTAGCCAAATTTTTGTTGCGGTGCGACCAATATTACGGCCGATTACAATTGTTTTGTGGTCAATCCTTTGTCTGCGCGGGTTTTGTTGCCAAAACTACCGGTAGTTGAGCACATGTGCGCCCGATTTATGCGTGGAGCGGTTTTCTGATTGGCGCGGATGGAGGGGGAAGGTGTTGAAATTACCCATTAAGAGTTAAATCAAGCATTTCCCTCTCATAATGTTTTTAGATATTGCCCTGATTCTGCAGGAGTGATCCGATAAACTGTGTCTTACCAATGTATATTTTTTGATTATTTTCAGGCTGATATATGCGCCAAATTATGTAAAATTTTAAGAGGAATGCCAATGTCAACTATTGTTATCGGAACGGGTCTGGATGATCTGATCGGTTTCTCGTTCATTTAGATTGCGGGAAACAGTGTTTCCGATGCCGATGATGACTGGATTAATGTGCGCTCGAAAAAGGGCCTGATCACACGCTGACCGGTGGGACCGGTGGGACCGGGGCGGATACGTTTGAATTTGTCCAGACTGTAAACGGCGGCGCAATACTAGGCCACAGTAGCGGGGGCATATTGCTGTCGCGGGCGGCGTAAAAACCGGCCACTTATGTCCTTTCGATATTCTCGG
>NVTS01000002.1 GCA_002732995.1 Marinosulfonomonas sp.
TGCGGTGCTGACCCGCATCGCCACCAGCCACATCCGCGTTGGCACCTTCCAGTTTTTCGCCACCCGCCGTGATCTGGACTCGTTGCATACCTTGACCAATTTCACCATTGCCCGCCACTATCCCGATGCCGACGGCCCGATGGCCCTGTTTCGTGCAGTGGTCCAAGCGCAGGCGCGACTGATTGCYMRMTGGATSRGYSWMGGWTTTATYCACGGGGTGATGAACACCGACAACACCCACGTTGGCGGTATCACCATTGATTACGGCCCCTGCGCGTTCATGGATACCTACCATCCTGCCCGTGTCTATTCCTCGATTGACCGGATGGGGCGCTATGCATTCAACAAACAATCCGAAATCATCGTCTGGAATCTGGCGCAGCTGGCCACCAGCCTGATCCCGTTGATGGGCAAGGACACGGATGCCTCGGTAAACGAAGCAACCGAGGTGCTGCACGGGTTTACCGATCTGTATCGCGCCGCATGGCTAACCGAGTTTCGCGCCAAGCTGGGGCTAAAGCTGGCACAAAACGGGGACGAGGCGCTGATCAACGATCTGCTGGAACGGATGGCGGCGCAGCAGGCCGACTACACCAATACCTTCCGCGCTTTGGCTGGTGGCAATGCCCGCGACCAGTTCACCGATCCCGCTGTGTTTGACGACTGGAGCACCCGCTGGCAGGCCCGTCTGGCGCTAGAGGGCACCACCGCAGATGAGCAACAAGCCCTGATCCGTGCCACCTCGCCGGCCCTGATCCCGCGCAACCATCGGGTTGAGGAAATGATACAGGCGGCAGTGGCGGGGGATTATGCACCGTTCGAGCGATTGAACGCAGCACTGGCGCAACCGTTTGAAGATGTGTCCGAATACGATGACCTGAAGCGTCCGCCAACCGAGAAGGAAGAGGTCACACAGACGTTTTGCGGAACCTAACGCTTCTTTCGTCGAAATAATCGCCGGTTCTTGGCCACAAACTCGCCAATCATCCCGGACAATCCGCGATGCTCTCGCCCCTTCAGATACCCGAACCCCGCCGCAGCCCCGATGGCAGCACCAATGATATTGACGATGAAATCCCACATCGTATCCATCAGGCCGGATTTCTGCATGTTCAGGCCAAATATCTGATCCATGGCAAACTCGAACACCTCCCATAGCGCACCGATGGTAATGGCAATGCAGAACGCCATCAGCGCCAGCGCCCAGTGCGGGGCGGCGTATTTATCACCCTCGAACAGGATGAACACAAAGATAAACCCGATCAGGCCAAACCCCATCGCTGATCCGCCGTGCATCAAAACGTCCCACCACCAGTATCGCTCGTAGAAATCGAAGACCTCGCCCAGATAGATGGTGCCGAATAAAAACAGCACAATGCCGGCAAAGAAATGGATCGGCAACTGGATTTTGAACCGGTCGGCAAAGAGCACCGGCGCAAAGGAAAGCGTGAGCGTCGCCAGCGCGATGAAGGCCAGTGAGTAGTGCCCGTTAAACAGCGACACCACCAGCTCGACCACCAAAACGGCCCAGATCAGGTAAACCACATAGCTTTGCCCACCAAGTTTCATACCTATGAAATAGCGACGGTTTGTCCGCTATTCAATTGCTTTAGTGCGAAACCAATCTATGCACATTCCTCGCCCCGTCTGATGCGGGTTATGCTGTGCAAGCGCTGCCTCGGGCGGGGAAATGAATTTTAAGTCCATTGGACTGGTTTTGCTTTAGATCAGGGTTATATATCGGATATGCAACACGCCCTTCGCATCGCCTCGTATAATCTGCGCAAATGCGTCGGTCTGGACCGCCGACGTGCCCCGTCGCGCAGCCTTGAGGTGATCAACAGCATCGGTGCGGACATCATTGCGCTGCAAGAGGCGGATCGGCGCATGGGCAAACGCCCCGCCGCCCTGCCGCGCGAGATGGTTAAATCCTACAGCAATTTCACCCCGATTGATCTGGATGAAACCGGTGTGTCACTGGGCTGGCATGGCAACGCGATACTGGTGCGGAACGGGCTTGCAGTGGGCGCGGTCCAGCGTCTGACCTTGCCNGGGGCTTGAGCCGCGCGGTGCCGTGATTGCCAGCATCGGCCCCTTGCGTCTGGTGGCGGTGCATCTGGGCCTGATCCGGCGTTACCGGCTGGAACAAATGGCAGAGATCGTGTCAGCGTTGGCCGATATGCCTGACATGCCCACCGTGATCACCGGCGATTTCAATGAATGGTCGCACGGGCGCGGGATGGAGCCGCTGAAGGAACACTTTACGGTCCACGCCCCCGGCCTGTCATACCACGCCGCCCGCCCCATAGCGCCGCTGGACCGCATCGCGATCAGCCCCGATGTGCATCTTGAAACGGCCGGGGTTATCCAGACCCCGCTTGCCAAACGCGCCTCGGATCATTTGCCGGTCTGGGCCGATCTGCGCGTGGCCCCAGACCCGTTAGCGGCTGCCCAGCCACCATTCCGTTAGGGCCGCGTTCTCATTCGGTTTGGTCACCAAATCCCCCATGTTATGCTCGGCCACCTTGGGGCTTAGGGCGTTCAACATGCGGATATTTTCCACCACCTGCGGCACCCGTGCCATGGTTTGGGCGMKYSWSCGYTKKRMTKMCTGWYSSTKRMWTYGMTGYCRSGSGCCAAAATAGAACGACACAATCGCGCCCAGCAACCACCACAGCGGTTCGGGCACCAGCACCAGCCCCTGCATGCGCGAGGCGAACCAGATCGGATCCACCATCGCCGTCACAAACAGCCCCAGCGTGCCAAACGCCAGCATCGGGCGCGGCAAACGGTTTATGCCATCCATGAACCGGTCAAACCCGCCCTTTTGCGGATGGGAAAATTCGGCCCCGTGCTGGGCTAATGCCTGGGTTTGCAAGGCAACCGTGCGCGCAGCACCAGCCTCGGTGTTTTCGCGAAACACCTCGACGGTCTCGGCCAACACATTGCGCCCGCCACCAAAAATCAGCGTGAATAACCTTTCGATCAAGCCCATTTTGCCACCCTCCTGCGGTGTTCTGCATCCGTAAGATGAAACCGTGGCGTGATGAACTCTTCGGCCCGTGTAATCCAGCCACCTTTGCCACCATCGCGCCTGCGGGCGTATTTTCGGCTGGCGGGGCGGGCATCGGCCAAAGCGTAGTAATAGTTGCGCCGCGCAATACCGTATGCATCGGCCAAATGGTCGGGGGCTGTCGCATATGCCGTTTGCGCGGCCGCAACGGTTTGCGGTCCGATACCGCCATCCACCCCCACSRMWTTRSMYMKYTCGRCSAGCARGCGYTGYAWTATYYKCACCGCRTTGSCRCCGGCRTTGACATACATGTCAAACACCGTGGCATGCAGCGTTTCAGGCAGGTTCACCACCTTTGGGCGCTCGAAATAATGGGTGATGAAAATGTCCACGGCCTGCGCACGGCTTAACGCCTGCACATCCGCAATACTGATCCGCCCGTCGCGGGTTAAATCCAGCCCGAGGCGACGCATGGTGTGAATGGTCACCCCGTATTTGGTGGCCCCGCCCGGATCATCCGGATCATTAACATAGCCGCCCTCACGGGCGACAATTTCAGTGGCAATTTGATGAACCGTTTGCATAACATCCCCGCAATTTGTGCTGCAAGGATGGTATAGGTTTGGTTAATTTACCCTTTAGCTACCGCTCTCGGCCGCATCGGGGTCTTGGTAATAGCCTTGTTCTTTCAGGGCATCCGCGACTTCTTTCGGCATATAATTTTCATCGTGTTTCGCAAGTAYTTCAGTGGCTTGGAATACACCATTAATGTAGCTACCGGTGGCAACCGTGCCTTGGCCTTCTTTGAACAGATCCGGCAGAACCCCGCTAAATCTGGCCTTGATCGTGGCCCCGCCATCGGTGATGTTAAAAGTGATGACCTCGCCCTGACCGCGCATCAGCGAGCCTTCTTCGACCAGACCGCCAATGCGAAAAATCTCGCTTGGATCGGGGATTTCCTCGGCCACTTGTGACGGGCTTTTAAAATAGTTGATCCCGTCACGCATTGCGTAGCCGATCAGCCCTGTAGACAGCGCCAGCGCCACAACTGCGACGATGATTATCTGTATACGGCGTTTTTTCTTTAGACCCTTCATTTTTGGTTCCTTTGATAGGTGCCTACGGGAAGACTGGCGCGGCCATTAGTCCGGCCGTTTCATCCTCTCCCAACATAATATTTGCGTTTTGCAGCGCTTGACCGGATGACCCTTTGGTCAGGTTGTCCAGCGCTGCAATGATGATCGTGCGCCCATCAATACGGTCAGAGACCACACCGATATGGCAATAGTTTGACCCACGGATATGGCGGGTCGATGGGGCCTCGCCAAACGGCAAGGTGATGATGAATGGCTCGTTCGCATAAGCCGCCGACAGCGCCGCGYSSWCYTTKKCMGCGTMGMCWTYRWYGKRRACSGKGRCCRWRAYTYCRYGGYNNTGGCSGSGATCAGATGCGGGGTGAATTGCACCCGCACGTCCCGTCCGGCAAGACGCGAGAATTCCTGATCAAATTCCGCCAGATGCCGGTGCGTGCCGCCAACGGCGTAAGCGTGATAGCCCTCGGACAATTCCGCATGCAGCAGATTCTCCTTGAGCGCGCGGCCTGCCCCCGACACGGCAGCCTTTAGATCAATCACGATATCAKCCAGATCAATCAGCCCGCCGGTCATCAGCGGGTTCAGCGCGTATTGGCCGGTGGCCGCGTTACAGCCAGTCCCCGCCACCAGACGGGCGGTGCGGATTTCTTCACGGTAAAATTCGGTCAGGCCATAGACCGCCTCGGGCTGCAAATGCGGCGCACCATGCGGTTTACCATACCATTTGGCGTATTCCTCCAGATCACGCAGCCGGAAATCAGCCGACAGATCGACGATCTTCAAATCGGTGGGCAACTCGCGGATCACCGCTTGCGATGTGGCGTGTKGCAAKGCRCARAAMSMCAGATCAAYCTGMGMAAAATCRATYTSRYCRATYTTMMMCARRKYYGGCARMTSCAGRTGGCGCAGATGCGGGAACACGGTGCTGTAAGCCAGCCCCGCCTTGCGCTCGCCCGACAGGGCCACGATTTCCATTGTCGGGTGGCCGGCAATCAGGCGCACCAGTTCGGCACCGGTATAGCCACTGGCACCAAGGATGGCGATTTTATGGGTCACTTTATGAGCCATGTGGTCGACCTCTCGTATTTCTTAGGTAGGATATAAGGGGTGTTTGGACCGGCTGCAATCACGCAGCGACAAAACTGATCTTTCGTCGCAGGAACTGCGTGGCTTTATCCGAGACCCTGCGTGGATCTCCCGTGGTCAAAAACATCGAATTCGTGCCCTCGCCCAGCATTTTCGGGTGGCGCTCCAGATAGTTGGCAAGGCTTTGCGCCACCAGATTGGCCTGCGAGTAAACCTTCACATCCGCGCCCAACGCCGCCTGAAAATGCTGCTCCATCAACGGGTAATGGGTGCAGCCAAGGATCGCGGCTTGCGGGTTGGGCATTTTGCGTTTCAAAGCCTCGACATGGCTGCGCACCAGCGCTTCGGCCAGTATCTCGTCACCATCCTCGATCGCGTCAACCACGCCACCACAGGCTTGGGCCTCGACATCGACACCGATGGCGCGAAACGCCAGTTCGCGTTGAAACGCGCGGCTGGAAACGGTGGCGGGGGTGGCAAACAGGGCGACGTGTTTGACGGCCACTTCGCGTGGGGGGGAATTATCGCCCCAATCGCGCTCGGTCAGCGCCTCGATCAATGGCACAAATACGCCCAACACCCGTTTGCCCTGCGGCATGCCCGCCTCCTGCATCCGGCGAAGCGCCGCAGCACTTGCGGTATTGCAGGCAAGGATCACCAAATCACAGCCCGCGTCCCACAGCCGCTCGACGGCGGCCTTGGTCAGGTTGAAAACATCATCCGCATCGCGCACCCCGTAAGGCGCATGTGCATTGTCGCCAAAGTAGACAAACGGCACATCCGGCAGGCGTAAGCTGGCCGCTTCCAGCACCGTCAATCCGCCCAATCCTGAATCAAAGATGCCTACAGCCATGTCAGCCTCGTTTTGTGTAAAATCCTGACAGTGCAATACGTGGGTTTTAGGTGGAAATCCATGCCTTATTCGGCGGCACTTACCGCCGTTGGCGCGGGGTTGCGAAAATCTGCCAGCAATTCCTCGCGTCGCTTGGAGGCTGTGGCAACATTTGTTTGCTTTACCGGACCAAATCCTCGAATGCTTAACGGAAGTTCGGCCATAGCAACCGCGGCATCCATATTGCCCGGCGTCACCTTGGCCAAAACCTCACCCATGTCTGCCTCGTATTGCGCAATCAGCGCACGTTCCATTTTGCGCTCGGCAAAGCGGCCAAACGGATCGAACGCCGTGCCGCGCAAGCCCTTCAAGCGGGCCAACAGACGGTAAACCGGCATAATCCAGCCGCCAAACTCGCGCTTTTTAGGGCGCCCGTTGGCGTCTTTGCCCGGCAACATCGGCGGCGACAAATGGAACCGCATTTTGAAATCACCGTCAAATTCAGCGCGCGCTTTGGTTTCGGTGTCCAGCATCAAGCGTGCCACCTCGTATTCATCCTTATAGGCCAGTAATTTGTGATAGCCCTTGGCGACGGCCTCTTTCAGACGTGGATTATCAGCCTGGTTGACCAGTTCCAGATACCGCTGCTTTAGCGCCTGGTTTTGATATTTCACAAGGTAATCAGCACGATACGTAATGATCTCCTCCAGCGTCTTTGGCTTATCGACCAGCACAGGCTGCACAGCTTTGGCCGCATCATCGGCATGTTCCACGGCCCAGCGACCAATTTCAAAGGCGCGCTTATTGCCCTCAACAGCCGCCTTGTTCAATTCAATCGCCCCTATGATCGCCTCATATCTGAGCGGCAGCAGGCCACGCTGCCAAGCCGCCCCAACGATCATCATATTGGAAAATATACTGTCACCCAGTAATGCACGGGCCAGTTCCGAGGCATCGAATTCAACCAGATTTCCGGACAAACGCGCCTCTAGTTGCAGCGTCAACCGGTCAAACGGCAGTTTGAATTCGGTGTCGCGGGTAAAATCTCCGGTGATAATCTCGTGGCTGTTCACCACGGCCCCCGTGCGACCTGTTTTCATCAGACCGATGGTTTTGGCCCCTGCGGTGGTGACCAGATCACCACCCAGAACCGCGTCAGCCTCGCCCAGTGCCACCCGAATGGCGTTGATATCCTCGGGYTGGTTGGCAAGGCGCAAATGGATGTGCACCGCTCCGCCCTTTTGCGCCAGACCGGCCATTTCCATCATGCCGGCGCCCTTGCCGTCAATGTGGGCGGCCTGCGCCAAAATCGCGCCAATGGTGACAACGCCGGTGCCGCCAACGCCGGTGATCACCACATTATGGGTGCCGTTTATTGTGGGCAGCGTGGGCGTGGGCAGGTCAGGCAAGTCGATTTTCGCCGTCGCGGCTTTTTTCACCGTGGCCCTGTAAAGCGTCACAAACGAGGGGCAAAATCCGTTGACGCAGCTAAAATCCTTGTTGCAACTAGACTGATCAATCGCCCGTTTGCGGCCCAGTTCGGTTTTCACCGGCACAATCGAAACGCAGTTGGATTGCACCCCGCAATCACCGCAGCCTTCGCACACGTCCGTGTTGATGAACACCCGCTTATCCGGATCAGGAAACAGCCCGCGTTTGCGGCGGCGGCGTTTTTCGGCGGCACAGGTCTGCACATAAATTATCGCCGATACGCCTTTGATTTTACTGTATTTACGCTGAACATCCATCAATTCAGCGCGTTCATGCCACTCCAGCCCCGAGGGGAACGCCGTTTTGTTCACATCCTCCGCCTCGTCATAGACCACGGCGATGTGCTTCACCCCCATCGCCTGAACTTCGCGGGCAATGCGGGCCGCGTCCAGGTCGCCCTCGTTATGTTGGCCACCGGTCATCGCCACCGCATCATTGAACAGGATTTTGTAGGTCATCGTGGTGTTCGCGGCCACGGCCGAGCGGATCGCCATAATGCCTGAATGGTTGTAGGTGCCATCGCCAATATTCTGGAAAACGTGATCTGTGGTGGAAAACAGCGATTCGCCAACCCAGTTCGCCCCCTCGCCGCCCATCTGGGTAAATCCGGTGGTCGAGCGATCCATCCACTGCACCATATAGTGACAGCCGATGCCCGCATAAGCGCGCGAGCCTTCGGGCACTTTGGTCGAGGTGTTATGCGGGCAGCCCGAACAGAAATACGGCAGACGGGCCGCTAGTTCTTCGGCATTATCGGCGGTGCGGGCCTCGTCCAGCAGTTCCAGACCCGCCTTGATCCGGTCCGTACCGCGCCCTTCTTCAATCAGGATGCCGCCGATTTTCTCGGCTATCATAATCGGGTCCAGCGCCATGCGGGTCGGGAATAATTCCTCGGCATGCTCGCCCTTGCGCCAGCCATAAACGCGCCGCCCCTTGCGATCATCAAAGATCGCCTCTTTGACTTGCACCTCGATCAGCTTGCGCTTTTCCTCGACCACCACAATCAGATCCAGCCCCTCGGCCCAATCCTTGAAGCTGTCCATATCCAGCGGCCAAACCTGCCCGATTTTATAGGTGGTGATGCCCAGACGCTCGGCCTCGCCCCCGTCCAGACCGAGCAATTCCATCGCATGTGTCAGATCCAGCCAGTTTTTACCTGCCGCAACAAAGCCGATTTTTGCGCCAGCCTTGCCCCAAATACGTTTGTCAATTTTATTTGCTTTTGCAAAGGCCTGGGCGGCGACCCTCTTGTAATCTATCATCCGCGCTTCTTGGGCAACCGGGGTGTCGATCAGCCGGATATTCAAGCCCCCTTCGGGCATTGCAAATTCCGGCGTGACGAACTGCATCCGCTCAGAGCTGCCATCGACCACGCTGGTCACCTCGATGGTGTCTTTCATCACCTTCAGGCCGCACCAAACCCCGGCGAACCGCGACAAGGCCCAGCCATACAACCCGTAATCCAGAATTTCCTGCACCCCTGCGGGCGATACAATCGGCATATAGGCATCCACCATCGCCCAATCGGATTGATGCAATGTGGTGGAACTCTCGCCAGTGTGGTCATCGCCCATGGCCATCAGCACACCGCCATGCGGGCTGGCGCCCGCCATATTGGCGTGGCGCATCACGTCACCGGAGCGGTCCACCCCCGGTCCCTTGCCATACCACAGACCAAACACGCCGTCGTATTTGCCTTCGCCGCGCAACTCGGCCTGCTGGCTGCCCCACAACGCGGTGGCGGCCAGATCTTCGTTCATGCCAGCCTGAAAGGTGATGTTGGACGCATCCAGAACACTCGCGGCCCGCTCCATCTGCATATCAACCGCCCCCAAGGGCGATCCGCGATAACCGGTGCAATACCCCGCCGTGTTCAGCCCCGCGCGCGCATCCCGCGCCCGCTGCATCAACATCAGACGCACCAGCGCTTGGGTGCCGTTTAACAAAACAGGTGATTTATCCAGATCGTAACGATCATGCAGGCTGACAGAATGATCACTCATCGCACGGCTTCTCCCTTGATCATAAGTATATCACAACAATAGGTCATAGGCTTTGACCTATCAAGTCAAATTTTGTTGAAACAACCACTTTCCTTTCGGGACAGCACAGAGGATAGTTCTATGGATAGTTCTATGGATAATTCTATTTCATATTTGCGTGTTTATGGTAATGGTTGGGATGTTATGGACTGGGATAAGCTAAGAATATTTCACGCGGTCGCGGATGCGGGCAGCCTGACCCATGCGGGTGAGGCGCTGCACCTGTCGCAATCCGCTGTCAGTCGGCAAATTCGCGCGCTTGAGGAAAACCTGAACGCCACCCTGTTCCACCGCCATGCACGCGGATTGATTCTAACCGAACAGGGTGAATTGCTGTTTGWCGCAACCCGCGCGATGGATCAGCGCCTTGAGGCGGCGACCGCCCGCATCCGTGACAGCACGGACGAGGCGTTCGGCGAATTGCGCGTCACCACCACAATGGGTTTTGGCTCGCTCTGGTTGGCACCGCGCCTGTCGCATCTTTATGATAAATACCCCGACCTGAAAATCGACCTGATGCTGGAAGAAAAGGTTCTGGACTTGCCGATGCGCGAGGCGGATGTGGCGATCCGGATGAAGGAGCCATCCCAGGCCGACCTGATCCGCAAACGGCTGATGACAGTGAACATGCGCCTGTACGCCACGCAAAAGTATCTGGACGAAAACGGGGTGCCAGCCACCACGGATGATTTGATAAGGCACCGGCTGATTTGCCAAAGCACCACATCGACCCAGGTCAGCGCCAGCGCCATATTCGCGCAACAGCTGCTGACCTACGGGATGCGGTCCTTGCTGACGGTGAATAACTATTTCGGGGTGCTGCAAGGGGTTATCAGTGATCTGGGCATCGGGGTTTTGCCCGACTACGTGACCGAGGATTTCAAAAATCTGGTTCGGGTGCTGCCTGATCTACAGTCAAACGACATCCCAGTGTTCCTCGCCTACCCAGAGGAATTGCGCCATTCCAAGCGGATTGCAGCCTTTCGGGATTTCGTAACAGACGAGATTATCGCGCGGCGAAGAAAACTGCGGGCAGAGGCGGAAAAGTAAGGTATGCGCCAGGCGCATAGCGGGTTTGCGCCTATTTTTTATATTTATTCTTGAATGCGTCGCGGCACATACCTAAATGTTATTCATGAAGGCGGCAATCGAAGCAATTCTTGCTGATTTCATACCTCCCTGTTGGACTTCGGCCGAGCCTTTGTGCTCGGCCTTTTTTTTTGACTAATCACCCAACTCCCCCTGCCGTGCCGCCAAAAACACCCGCTCACTCTCGGTTCGGGTCAACCCCAGCGCCTGCCTCTCACCGATCCACGCCTGATCCCACAGGGCGCGAYCCTGATCGGCCAACGGTACATATTCCCCGTCATTATACCGCGCACCACRGCGGGAATGGATCAGCAGGATCAGCGCCAGCTGGCTTGCCACCTCGGGTGTATCGGGGCATAGCTGCACCATCAGACGGATCAGAAACACCRCCTCTTCGCACAGGTCAATCCGGGTCGGTGCCTCGCCATCGGGTATTTCAAACGGCATTCCCGCCTTGCTGATTTTGGCCCGCGCCAGCCGCTGCCCCATGGTGGCGGGTTTATCCAGAAACACCCGCGCCACCTCGACCGTGCCGTATTCGGCGGTCAGGATCATTTTGGCGTATTTGATCGCATCATCCAGCATGTCGCATTCAAACAGATAAAACCCCGCCCAACTGCTCTTTGGTTTCGGCAAACGGGCTGCCCATCAGCTCGGTTTTGCCATTGCGAATGCGGATCAATGTGGCTGTTTCCACAAGTTACAGCGCCTCGCCGCCCAGAACCACGCCGTCTTCCTCGTATTTTTCACTTGCGGCCTGATAACCGGCAATCAACTGTCCAAGATACCCTAAAGACGAATGCGGCCGCGGATTTTCGACATAACGCCTGCATTTTGTTTCAGAACGGCGCATGCCCCCCATTGCCCCTTTCCCTGCCCGCGCCCTTGGCCTATTAGGTCAGGCAACATTTGCCACCGGGGGACGGGACAAAATGCAAGAGCCAGAAATCACCGACGATCTGATCGCCAGCCACGGGCTGAGCGCGGATGAATACCAGCGCATTCTCGACATCATCGAACGGACGCCGACCTACACCGAACTTGGCATTTTTTCCGCCATGTGGAACGAGCATTGTTCCTATAAATCCTCGAAAAAATGGCTGCGGACCCTGCCCACTGAAGGCCCGCAAGTTATCTGCGGCCCTGGCGAAAACGCAGGCATCGTTGATATTGGTGATGGCCAATGCGTGGTGTTCAAAATGGAGAGCCACAACCACCCGTCATATATTGAGCCCTACCAAGGTGCTGCCACCGGCGTTGGCGGCATCCTGCGCGATGTGTTCACCATGGGCGCCCGCCCGATTGCCGCGATGAATTCGCTGTCGTTCGGTGCGCCTGACCACCACAAAACCCGCCAACTGGTGCATGGTGTGGTCGAAGGTGTTGGCGATTATGGCAACTGTTTCGGGGTGCCGACTGTGGGCGGCGAGGTTCGCTTTCATTCGGCCTATAACGGCAATTGTCTGGTTAATGCTTTTGCCGCTGGGCTGGCTGATACTGACAAGATTTTCTACTCGGCAGCCTCCGGCGTCGGCATGCCGGTGGTTTATCTCGGGGCCAAAACGGGGCGCGACGGGGTTGGCGGCGCGACCATGGCCTCGGCTGAGTTTGACGACACCATCGAGGAAAAGCGCCCCACGGTGCAGGTGGGTGATCCGTTTACCGAAAAGCGCCTGATGGAGGCAACGCTGGAGCTGATGGCCACGGGGGCGGTGATCTCGATTCAGGATATGGGCGCGGCTGGCCTGACCTGTTCGGCGGTTGAAATGGGCGACAAGGGCGGTTTGGGCGTGCGCCTGAACCTAGACGATGTGCCCGCGCGTGAAGAAAACATGACCGCCTACGAGATGATGCTGTCCGAGTCTCAGGAGCGCATGTTGATGGTTCTAAACCCCGCACTTGAGGCCGAGGCCAAAGCCGTGTTCGACAAATGGGATCTGGATTTTGCCATCGTCGGCGAAACCATTGCCGAGGACCGGTTTATCATCATGCACGGCAACGAGTTAAAGGCCGACCTGCCGCTCAAGGCACTGTCGGGTAATGCGCCGGAATATGATCGCCCGTGGGTGGAAACACCACCTGCTGCACCGCTGGCAGATGTGCCGGAAATTGATCCCATCGACGGGTTGCGGGCGCTGATCAGCAGCCCGARCTACGCGTCCAAACAATGGGTTTACGAGCAATACGACACCATGGTGATGGCAGATTCCGCCATTGTGCCCGGCATGGGCGCTGGCGTGGTGCGGGTGCATGGCACCAACAAGGCGCTGGCATTCACCTCGGACGTCACGCCGCGCTACGTGAAAGCAAACCCGTTTGAAGGCGGCAAACAAGCGGTGGCCGAGGCTTACCGCAATCTGTGTGCCGTGGGCGCGACACCATTGGCCACCACCGACAATATGAATTTCGGCAACCCCGAAAAACCCGAAATCATGGGCCAGTTCGTGGGCGCGATCAAAGGCATTTCCGAGGCGGTTTTGGCGCTGGATATGCCGATCGTGTCRGGCAATGTTTCGCTCTATAATGAAACCGACGGCACCGGTRTCCTGCCCACCCCCACCATTGGCGCCGTCGGATTGATTGAACATATCGACGATATGATCACCGGTGATGCCCGCGATGGCCATGTGGCCTTGCTGATCGGCGAAACGCATGGGCATCTGGGGCAATCCGCCCTGCTGGCCGAGGTATTCAGGCGTGAAGATGGCGATGCGCCGCATGTGGACCTAGAGGCCGAGCGTCGTGCCGGCGAATTCATCCGCGCCAATCGTGAATTGATCACGGCGGTGACCGACCTGTCCGATGGCGGGCTGGCACTGGCCGCCTTTGAAATGGCCGAGGCCGCAGGCGTTGGCGTCACGCTGGATGCGTCCGACACCCCGACCCTGTTTGGCGAAGATCAGGCGCGGTATTTGATTGCCTGCAACTTTGATCAGGCCGAAGCTTTGATGATTGCGGCCAGCGCAGCAGGTGTGCCGATCATGACGGTGGGGCATTTTGGCGGTGATAGCGTTACCTTCGGAGGCGCATCTGCACCCCTGTCGGAGTTGTCCGAGACATTCCGCAACAGCTTTGAAGAATCTGTGGTCTAGTCTTGCGGTGCGCTCAATACCGCTCGCCCCTTGCATGACTCGTAATCCCGACTTAAATACGAGGCAACTCGTCGTAAAGGAATAGCGCACATGGCCATGCAAGCCCACGAAATAGAAGACCTGATACGCGCCGCGTTTCCGGATGCGAAAGTCACCATCACGGACCTTGCTGGCGACGGCAATCATTGGGCCGCCGAAGTGGTGGACGAAAGTTTCCGTGGCCAGAACCGGGTGCAGCAGCAACGCGCGGTTTATGCGTCACTGAAGGGCAAGATGGATGGCCCGTCGGGTGATTTACACGCGCTGGCCCTGACCACCAAGATTCCGGAGTAAATTCTATGGCCCTGTGGCAAAGCATCCTATTGGGTATTATAGCGCTTGTTGGTATTGCGATCCTGATCGAAATGTATGTCAAACGGGGCCGCGTCCGCATGTCACTGGCGGAACAGTTTCTGGGCAACGAAGTGAACGACGAGGACTATGAGAAGCCCGAACTGGGCATGGAAGAAATCGATATGGATATGGTCCGTATGTCGGAACGGGGCAACAAATCAGCCGCCGCGATGGGCGCGCGAGATATGCAGTTCTGGACAAAAAAAGTGAACAAGCGGACCAGCAAAAATATAGACACACCGCCAACGCGGACAACTGGAGATGAAAAATGAGCGACGCAACAACACAGATCAAAGACACTGTAACCGCCAATGATGTGGTGCTGTTCATGAAAGGCACCAAAGATGCGCCGCAATGTGGCTTTTCCAGCCGCGTGGCCGGTGTGCTGAATTTCATGGGCGTTGAATTTGCCGATGTGAATGTATTGGCCGATGAAGGTATCCGCCAAGGTATCAAGGACTACTCAGACTGGCCGACCATCCCGCAGCTATATGTCAAAGGCGAATTTGTTGGCGGCTGTGACATTATCACCGAAATGACCATTTCAGGTGAATTGGACCAAATGTTCGACAAAGAAGGCGTTTCCTACAACAAAGACGCAGCTGATAAAATCCGTGAAGCCAACGGCTAGCCTTGCTTTTTTGATTGCATACCAAATTCAGGGCGGGGCAATGTTCCGCCCTTGTTGCTGATCAGGGCCTGTGCATATTCCTCTATCAGATGGCTCTGTGCCTCGATCTGCTCCAACTGGCGCATCAGGTTCCCCTGAAACACACCTAGCTGGTTGATCACATCAACCAGACTGCCGCCACCATTTGGCAAACGCGCACTTTCAATGTTGCACATCACGCGGGTCGAGCTGAGCCCCAATGTAAAGCGGCGCATCATGTCAATCGCCTGCAAAATACGGTGCGCTTCATCCTCGATGTGCTGCAAACCTGCCTTGGCCTTACTGGCATACTGCGCAGCCAGATCATTTATTTGATGTTTTTCCAATCCGGTATCTGTCCGGCCCAACGCGCGGCGTTCCTTGGAAAATATCGCGGCTGTCTCGGTCAGTATCCGCGCCGTTCCACATAAAAACCGGCTGGTATCCAATGTGCGGCGTATTGCGGTGAAATCGCTGTTTGTGTTGTTGATGTAGTCTTGAAACCAGCGCTGCATTTCCTCGGACATTTCCCAATAATTCTGCGCCAATGAACTGACCGCGCCACCAGATGGCTCCAGCCGCGCCGCGATGATCCGCATGTTGGTCGGCACCGTGCTGACTGCATCAAATCCGGCGGAAAGTGCGACTGTTTCATCCTGCAACGCGACAGCGGCAACAATCATATTTTCAAACTGCTCCGTTGCCGGATTTTGCGGATTGCCCAACGCCGAGTCGCGCGACGCCAGCTCCTGTGCCAGAGCATCGCTGGCAAATTCCGGATAGTCGGCATAGCCAAGCGCCTGTAATCTCTGCAATAAAATGTCAGCGCTTTCCTCAGACGATATACCATCCTCGATTTCGGTCGCGCGCAGGGTTTCATATTCTTTTTCGATCACCCGCAGTAAATCACTGCTTGGTTTGATCCGGACTGACAAATACCCGTCCTGAAACGGCATCGCCACCGCATAGACCCAGTAATATAACCCGTCCCGCGCCCTGTTTTTCACATATGCGCCAACGGGTTCGCCGCGTTTCAGGCTGTCCCAGAACAGCCAGAACACCCCCTTTGGCATATCTGGATGGCGGATCAGTTTATGGGGGGCCCCCAGCAGATCGTTCCAGTCATATCCAGAAACCCGCTGGAATATGTAATTGGCGGCCAGAATGACCCCGCGCTGATCCGTGCGCGAGAAAAAGATTTCACCGGCATGGAA
Source organism: Marinosulfonomonas sp. (assembly GCA_002732995.1). Lineage (GTDB taxonomy): Bacteria > Pseudomonadota > Alphaproteobacteria > Rhodobacterales > Rhodobacteraceae > Profundibacter. Next base: position 15,996 of record NVTS01000002.1, read on the forward strand.
TGGCGCGCCGCCGGTTGCCGGACGGCGCTCGTTTCTCTTCTCGATAAAACCCAACGGTGAAACCCTTTGCAACATTCACACCCTTGATAAGGGCAAATCATTGCTGCCGGGTTAATTGCCTTTTTCTATTGCGATCCTTGACGATTTGTCATGAAACGGGTCGCAAACAGGACTATTTTAATTCAAACTGGCCCGAACCAAAAGGGCGCAATATGACACCGGTAATGAACAACCTAACCTRGGGTATGATCCTTGTTCTGGCAGCCCTTTGGGGTGGGTCATTCTTCTGGGCCGAGGTCGCCCTGCAACAACTACCCGCCCTGACCATCGTGCTGTTTCGCGTCGCGCTGGCGGTTCCGGCCCTTGCGGTTTTCATCTGGTGGAAAGGTTTGAAATTACCCCGCTCGCCCCGCATTTGGGCGGCCTATATGGGCATGGGGGCGCTGAACAATGCGATCCCGTTCTCATTGATCGTTTGGGGGCAGGTCCACATCACCGGCGGCACCGCGTCGATCCTGAATGCCACCACCGCTGTTTTCGGGGCTGTTGTTGCGGGCGCGCTATTGGCGGACGAGCCATTAACGCCGCGAAAAATCGTCGGGGCGGGCGTCGGGATTGTCGGGGTGATGGTGGTTATGGGGCCCGAAGCTGTGCGCGGATTTGATCTGCGTAATTTGGCGCAACTGGCGGTGTTGGGCGCGGCCCTGTCCTATTCACTGGCCAGCGTTTGGGGCAAGGTATTCCTGAAAGACATCGCCCCCGAAGTGAACGCATTTGGCATGGTCACCTGTGCCGTGATCTGGATGCTACCGATTGCAATACTCCATGATGGCTGGCCTGAATTTGGCTATTCCGCGCCAGTATGGCGGGCGCTATTTGGCCTGTCTTGGTTGGCCACAGCAATTGCTTATCTGTTATATTTCAGTATCTTGCGGTGCGCAGGTGCCGCAAACCTGATGCTGGTCACCCTGATGATACCGCCTTTTGCCACCGGGCTGGGCTGGGTGTTTCTGGGTGAAGTTCTGACCCCAAGCACCGGTCTCGGGTTTTTGTGCATCGCCTTTGGTTTGGCAATCACGGACGGGCGGCTATTGCGCCTTCGCCTGCATCTGCGCCGCCGCTAATTAACCCGCCACCTTTTCCTCGACCTTGTCAGCCAGCGCTTCGGTGCGGGCCGCCAATTCGGCCAATGTATCGGTCACAACCGGCGGGATCACCGCCACCTCGATGCGCTCTGGATCCGGCGCAGGTTTGTTGCGCATTTCCTTGAGCAATGCTTCTTGCGCGCCCAGTTTGCCCTCGACCTCTTGCAGCTTTTCCTCGAGACCTGCGGTTTTATCCGCCAGCATCAGACCCGCCATCAACARCATGCGYGGKTCRGGCATCCGCCCGATTTGTRCGGTCAAMACCGWRGCTTCGGCGTCCAGCAGTTTGGCCGCCGATTGCAAAAAATGCTCTTCGCCCTCCTGACAGGATACGATAAAACTGCGGCCACCAATTTTGATTTCTGTCTCTGGCATTACGCGCCCCCCCCGATCAGTGGTTTTAACTCGGACATTATGGTTTCCAACTCGGCCAGATCGCCTTTGCGGGTTTCGCGTAGCGCTTCCAGATCGGTCTGCATTGCCTTGTTGATCAGATGCGCGTCGCCCACGCCACTCTCGTTGGATTTACGCAGGGCGTCATTGCTTTCGCGCAGCTGGGCATTCACATTCAGCAGCTTCTTGGCATCAGTTTCTTTTTTGCTCAAATCCGTGGCCAATTTTTTAATCTTCTCCTCCATCTCTTTGATGGTGGTCTCCTGCTTGTCCTTGATCGCGCTGACGCGTTCTTCCAGCTGGGCGTTGGCCAGTTTCTCGGCCTCGAGTGCTTCGTTCAGCGCGGCAGATGCGTCCGCATCTCCGCCACCTGTTGCGCCAGACAATCCGTCCACCCCGGTGCTGATCCGTTCCAGCGCCGCCGTGATCCGGCGTTCCAATTCTGCAATGTCGCTCACTTTGCCAGTCTCCTCGATCAACAAACCCACCCGATTACCCGCATACGAATCGGGCAAAAACAATCTTGTTACAACTTTAGAGCATGTCACGTTCAAACGGAATCGGATTTCCACCAGAACGCATTTGCTTGCAAATACTGCCTCAGGCGGAAATCCGATGCAGATGAATGCGAATAAACGCGACACACTATAACCAATGGCACACCGAATTGCGCCCCCCTTTTGGCTCAATAGCTTAGCCACCCCGCTTGATCTTCTGTGCAGCGCTGTTATCACCACGGGGTAAGTTTCAGCCAGATAAGGACAAACAGCTGTGGATATTCAGACTTTGCGCAAAAACCACCCCGATCACTGGATGCGGGCTGCCGCCATCCGCACGCTGACGCTGGACGCGATTGCCGCGGCGAATTCCGGCCACTCCGGCATGCCGATGGGCATGGCCGATGTCGCCACCGTGTTGTTTGAAAAACATCTGAAGTTTGACGCATCCGCCCCGAACTGGCCGGATCGTGACCGGTTTATCCTGTCGGCGGGCCATGGCTCGATGCTGATCTATTCGCTGTTGCACCTGACGGGTTACAAACAGGCGACACTGGACGAGATCAAGAATTTCCGCCAATGGGGCGCGCGCACGGCGGGCCACCCTGAATATGGCCACATGGAAGGTGTTGAAACCACCACTGGTCCGCTGGGCCAAGGCTTCGCCAACGCGGTCGGTTTTGCGATTGCCGAAGAAATCCAGCGGGCGCATTATGGCAAAAAGGTTGTTGATCACCACACCTATGTGATCGCCGGTGACGGCTGCCTGATGGAGGGCATATCGCAAGAGGCAATGGGCCTTGCTGGTCGTCACGAGCTGGGCAAACTGATCGTGCTGTGGGACAACAATGGCATCACCATTGATGGCACGGTGGCACTGTCGGATCGCACCGATCAAATGATGCGGTTTCGCGCCTCGGGCTGGTCCGTGTTTGAATGTGACGGACATGATCCTGTGGCGATTGACGAGGCCATCACAGCCGCCAAGAAGACCAAGAAACCCTCGATGATTGCCTGCAAGACCCATATCGCTTTGGGCTCCAGCGCGCAGGACACCTCGAAGGGGCACGGTGCGCTGACCGATGCGGATCTGATCAAGGACACCAAAACCGCCTATGGCTGGACGGCCCCCGCCTTCACCATCCCCGCCGACATCAAGGCACAATGGGAAGCGATTGGCGCACGCGGTGCGGATGAGCGTGCCGATTGGGAAGCCCGCCTTCTGACCATCCCGGGCAACAAACAGCGCGAATYNNNTGCCCRCRSCWMYKYGCWKSNANGCCRCASMANAAASTGWYGGCSRMCAWCAMSGCGCTGAAGAAACAGATCACCGACGAGGCCCCCAAGGTCGCCACCCGCAAATCCAGCGAAATGGTGCTGGAGGTGATAAACGCCTTTACCACCGAAACCGTTGGTGGCTCGGCTGATCTGACCGGCTCGAACCTGACAAAGACCGGCGATATGGGCGTGTTTGACCCCGAAAATCGTGGTGGCCGCTATATCTACTACGGCATCCGCGAGCACGGCATGGCGGCGGCGATGAACGGCATGGTGCTGCACGGCGGCATCCGGCCCTACGGCGGCACCTTCATGTGCTTCACCGATTACGCCCGAGGCGCTATGCGCCTGTCGGCGCTGATGCGGGTGCCGACGGTCTATGTGATGAGCCATGACAGCATTGGCCTTGGGGAGGATGGCCCGACCCACCAGCCGGTCGAGCATCTGGCAATTTCGCGCGCCACCCCCAACACCTATGTGTTTCGCCCCGCCGACACGGTGGAAACCGCGGAATGCTGGGAAATCGCCCTGACCAGCAAGGAAACCCCGTCCGTTTTGGCACTGTCGCGCCAAGGGCTGCCAACCGTGCGTCTGGAACATAAAACCAAAAACCTGGCCGCTTTGGGCGCTTATGTGCTGCAAGATGCTGTGGACAAACGTCAGGCGATCATCATCGCCACTGGCTCCGAGGTGGAAATCGCGCTGGCGGCGCGTGACTTGCTGCAATCTGAGGGCATCGGCACCCGCGTCGTTTCGATGCCTTGTATGGAGCTGTTCGCCGAACAGGAAGAGCGCTACCGTAAACGCATCCTGCCGGGTGGCCCGGTGCGGGTCGCGGTCGAGGCTGGTGTGCAAATGGGCTGGGACCGCTGGCTGTTTGGCGAGCGCGGCAAATACACCAAAGCCGGTTTCGTTGGCATGGACTCATTTGGGGCTTCGGCCCCTGCCGATGTGCTCTACGAGAAGTTCGGCATCACCGCACAGGCCGTGGCAGACAAGGTGAAATCACTGCTCTGATTATCATTGTTCCCCAAATATCCGCGCCGCAGGCAAGACGTTTTTATGCCTGCGGCGCGGATATTTATTAGAACAATGATAAGGCCATGTAGTATAGGAAAATTATGACCAACAAACTCGCAATCATCTTTGGCTTTGTGATCATCGCAATCTTTGTTGCGGACCATTACTATCTCGGCTGGAACTTGCCGGTTATGCTGGGTAGAAAACTGGCCCTGCTGACCGAATATATTGCGTTCTGGCGCTAGGGCAGATTTGCTGGCGCTAACACGGTTGACCTTTGCGCCAAAACCCCCAATGTGGCGCATAATCAGGCTCTTGGGGGCCATCATCATCTGGAGTTTCACGATATGACAGTAAAAGTAGCCATCAACGGCTTTGGCCGCATCGGGCGCAATATCTTGCGTGCAATTGTTGAATCGGGGCGCACCGATATCGAAGTCGTGGCGATCAACGATCTGGGGCCGGTTGAAACCAACGCACACCTGCTGCAATTTGATTCTGTGCATGGACGGTTTCCGGTCAATGTGAAAACCACCAAAGACACGATTGATGCGGGCCGTGGCCCGATTGCCGTGACTGCGATCCGCAATCCAGCGGACCTGCCGTGGGGCCATGTGGACATCGTAATGGAATGCACCGGTATTTTCTCGGCCAAAGACAAAGCTCAAGTTCATCTGGAAAACGGTGCGTCACGCGTTTTGGTTTCGGCCCCGTCTGCCGGTGCTGACAAAACCATCGTTTATGGCGTGAACCATGACACGCTTGGTCCTAACGATTTGATCGTTTCAAATGCCTCCTGCACCACCAACTGCTTGGCCCCCGTGGCGCAAACCCTGCATAAAGCCATCGGTATCAACCACGGCTTTATGACCACGATCCACAGCTACACGGGCGATCAACCCACGCTCGACACCATGCACGGCGATCTTTACCGCGCCCGCGCAGCCGCGATGAGCATGATCCCGACCTCGACCGGTGCCGCCAAAGCCGTCGGCCTGGTTCTGCCCGAATTGAACGGCAAACTGGACGGCGTTTCGATCCGTGTGCCAACGCCAAATGTTTCGGTCGTCGACATGACGTTTGAGGCATCGCGCGACACCACTATTGAAGAGGTCAACGCCGCAATCAAAGCCGCTGCCGACAACGGTCCACTGAAGGGGATTTTGGGCTATACAGAGGTTCCGAATGTCAGCATCGACTTCAATCATGACCCGCGCTCCTCGATCTTCCACATGGACCAGACCAAAGTGGTTGCGGGCAACATGGTGCGCATCCTGACGTGGTATGACAACGAGTGGGGTTTCAGTAACCGGATGAGCGATACAGCCGTTGCAATGGCCAAATACCTGTAAGCAATACCCGTCTGCGCCACTCTGGTGCAGGCGGGCCTTATTTGGCGAATTTCGCCTTCAATGCCACGGCAACATCCGGCGTGACAAACTTGGAAACATCACCGCCCAGACGGGCAATTTCCTTGACCAGCTTTGACGCCACCGCCTGATGCTTGGCCTCGGCCATCAAAAACACGGTATCGATTGTATCATCCATCGCGCGGTTCATGCCAACCATCTGGTATTCATACTCGAAATCCGAAACAGCCCGCAGGCCGCGAATGATGGTCTGCGCCCCGACATCACGGGCGCAATCAATCAGAAGGTTCTCGAATGGATGCACCACGATCTCGCAGCTGCTATCCTTGCTCAGGGCCGCGCACTCCGCCTCGACCATAAAAACCCGTTCTTCCAGCGTAAACAGTGGCCCCTTGTCACGGTTGATCGCCACACCAATCACTAGACGGTCGACCAAAGCAGCGCCGCGGCGGATAATATCCACATGGCCCATGGTGATCGGATCAAACGTTCCCGGATAAAGTGCAATGCGCATGGTCATCCCCTTTTTCTTTCATGCGCACGATGGCGATATTGCGCAGCCAATTGCAAGGGCAATATCCCCAATTCATTCTTGCCATAAATACCTGTGCCGCAGACAACGCAACCCGACAATCAATGCCCCATGATCATCCCTTCAAGCGCCTCTTTCTCCATCGAAAGCTCGGTCAGACGCGCCTTGACCACATCCCCGATCGTGATCAGACCAACCATCTCGCCATCCTTGATCACCGGCATGTGGCGAAACCGCCCTTCTGTCATCTTCTTCAAAATGTCATCCGCCCTGTCGTCACAGCTACAGGTCACAAGGTTCTTGGTCATCATATCGTCCACCTTATCCGACATGCAGGCCGGACCCCGCTTGCCCAGTTCGCGCACAATATCGCGCTCTGACAATATCCCATCGGCCGTCTTGCCCGTGGCCGAAATAATCACCGACCCGATCCGGTTGTTGGATAACACCGTCGCCGCATCCGCCACGCTGGTGCCGGGTTTGATGGTGAAAACACCGTCGGTTGATTTGGATTTCAGGATTTGGTGGACGAGCATGGTGGACCTCCGTAACAGGTTTGTGATGCCCTACCGTCCCCCACCCGCAACATTCTGTCAAGCTTGCCGCCTAAACTTGCCCCTCCAATCGCACCACTTCCCGTCTGAGCCCCTGCCCCAGCAGGTCGGCAAAGCGGTTCAAACGCTCCACCCGCTGATCGTCCAGATGGCGCACCAGATAGAAGGTGCGTTTCAGGGAAATCCTGTCCACCAGCACGCGGCGGATGTCGGGCAGCGTCGACATGCAAAAATCATGCACAATAGCCAGCCCCGCCCCTTGGCGGACCCAATTGACCTGCACCGCCACGGAATTCGAGGCCAATGTCACCCGATCCACGCCGGTTTCGGCCAAATAATCCACCTCTTTGTCGAAAATCATATCGGGGATATAGCCAATCACCCGATGCCCCTTCAAATCTTTCAGGGTCTTGATCGGCGGATGCGCCTCCAGATAGCCCTTTGTCGCCGCCAGATGCAGCTTATAGTCCGCAATCTTTTGCGCCATCAGCCGCCCCGCCGTTGGCCGCGACAGGGTGATCGCCATATCGGCCTCGCGTTTGGACAGGTTAAACACCCGGGGCAGCGCCACGATCTGCACCTCCAGCCCCGGATGATCATCGCAAATCGCCGCACAAACCTGCGGCAACAGATAGTTGGCCGACCCGTCGGGCGCCCCGATCCGCACCACACCGCTCAATTGCCCCGCCTCGCCATGCACCTCCTCGGCCCCCTGCGCCAAGGCGCTCTCGGCCCGCATCGCATGCACCAGCAGGCGCTCGCCCTCGCTGTTCAGCACATAGCCCTGCACCGATTTGGCAAACAGCGCCGCCCCCAGCCGCTCCTCTAGCCGCGCAATCCGCCGCCCCACCGTGGCCGGATCCAGCCGCAACGCCTTGCCTGCGCGCGATAGGCTCTCGCCGCGCGCCACGGCCAAAAATACCCGCATGTCATCCCAGTTAATGTTCATCTCTATACCCGTATTTTTGCAAGATACCTTTGGGAAGCTGACCCTTTTCATGGCATTTATGCAAGGCTAAACTGCCCCCAACCCAAACCTCAAAAGGATTCGATCATGGATGTAGGACATTTTATCAACGGCAAGATGGTCAAAGGCACATCAGGCAAACAAGGCGACATCATGAACCCCGCCACCGGCGAAGTTCAATATAAGGTCGATCTGGCCTCGGCGAGCGAAATGGATGCCGCCATTGCCGCAGCTTCTGCTGCCCAGCCCGCATGGGGCGCGAAAAACGCACAGGTGCGTGGACGCGTGATGATGGCAATGGTTGGCCTGATCAATCGCGACATGGACAAGCTGGCCGAAGCGCTGTCACGCGAGCATGGCAAAACCATTCCCGATGCAAAGGGCGACATTCAGCGTGGCCTGGAGGTAGTGGAATATTGCATCGGCGCTGCCGAGCTGCTGAAAGGCGAATATTCCGTCGGGGCTGGCACCGGCATTGATATGTATTCGATGAAACAGCCGCTGGGTGTTGTTGGCTCGATCATGCCGTTCAACTTTCCCGCGATGATGCCGCTTTGGCACATCGCGCCCGCACTTGCTTGCGGCAATGCGATCGTTCTGAAACCAAGCGAGCGTGACCCATCCGTGCCAATGATGCTGGCCGCCCTGTTCGTCGAGGCTGGCCTGCCCGAAGGTGTGTTTCAAGTGGTGAACGGTAAAAACGAAGCCGTCGATGCGATGCTGGACAATGACACCGTTCAGGGCATTTCCTTTGTTGGTTCCACACCGGTTGCGCAATACATCTACTCCCGCGCCACAGCCAACGGCAAACGYGCRCARTGYTTTGGTGGKGCSAAAAAYCACATGATCATCATGCCSGATGCCRATCTGGAYCARGCGGCTGACGCAATTGTCGGCGCCGGTTTCGGGGCGGCAGGGGAGCGCTGCATGGCGATTTCAGTCGCTGTTCCGGTTGGGGAAGGCACAGCTGACCGCCTGATGGAAAAACTGGTGCCTAGGATCGAAAAACTGCGGGTAGCACCCTACACCGATGGGGATGATGTCGATTTCGGCCCCGTTGTTTCGCAAGACGCCAAAGACCGCATTCTGGGCCTGATCCAGAGCGGCGTTGATCAAGGCGCTGATCTGGTGATCGATAACCGTGACTTCAAACTGCAAGGCTACGAGAACGGCTTCTTCGTTGGCCCGCATCTGTTTGACAACGTCACCACCGATATGGACATTTACAAGACCGAAATTTTCGGCCCTGTGGTCTGCTGCGTGCGTGCCGACACATATGATGACGCGCTGAAAATGGTGATGGACCACGAATACGGCAACGGCACCGCGATTTTCACCCGCGATGGCGACACCGCGCGTGATTTCGCCGCCCGCGTCAATATCGGCATGGTTGGCATCAACGTGCCTGTGCCGGTGCCACTCGCCTATCACAGCTTTGGCGGCTGGAAAAAATCCATGTTTGGCGATCTGAACCAACATGGACATGACTCATTCAAATTCTACAGCCGGACGAAAACTGTCACATCCCGTTGGCCGTCAGGCATCCGCGAGGGCGGTGAGTTCCATTTTAAGGCCATCGACGACTAACCCCGCATTACGGGCCCCGCATTACGGGCTAAAATCAGGGGCTGCGGAAAACCGTGGCCCCTTTTCTTGCCTATATAACCCCTGTTGTGCTTTGATTAACTCAATAAATGGGATCAGCCATGCAATAACCTGACTTCACCATTGGGATCGAGGGAGACTACCTGCTGGGCGACCAAGAAACACTGGAACTGGCCCGCGCTCTGCATAAATTGATGGACCGTTGCATGGCCGAACTCGAAGATCAGGTCAGCTAAAAATTCCAGATCGAAACCAGCGCCGACCGCCAACGCACGGTGTTTGAGACGGCACAGAGGTCGAGCCAATCCAAGGACGAGGCCCTGTGCGAAGGAATGCGGCATTTGATCAAGAATACCATACCGACTTAAAAACCCGCTTACAGATCGGCAAAACACTGTTTTCTTACAAAGAAAACAAACCGAAATCTTTGAAAGATTTCGGGGCACGGGTGAAAATTACATCGCCCTTTTGCTGAACACCTTTGGACGCACAGCATTTCAGGTCTGGATTTTTGCCGCTAAAGACGCGCCTTGCAAAATTCCTGAAAGAATTGGAAATTAAACAGGCGTTCAATTCAACCGATCTGGGAAAAACCGATGGATTTTGCACTGACCGAGGAACAGAGCCTGATTTTTGATATGGCCAAGGCGTTTGGTGAGCAACACATCGCCCCTTTCGCCCGTGATTGGGAAAAATCAGGTGATATACCCAAAGACCTGTGGCCCAAACTGGCCGAACTCGGCTTTGGCGGGCTGTATGTGTCCGAGGAAAACGGCGGCTCCGGTCTGAGCCGTCTGGACGCGACATTGGTGTTCGAGGCGCTGAGCATGGCCTGCCCGTCCGTCGCCGCGTTCCTGTCGATCCATAACATGTGCGCCGCGATGCTGGACAATTTCGCCAGTGATGATCTGCGCGATAAATACCTGCCGCGCGCCCTGACAATGGATACCTTCTTTTCCTACTGCCTGACCGAACCTGCATCGGGATCGGACGCTGCCGCATTAAAAACCAAAGCGGTGCAAAACGATCAGGGATACGCCTTGACCGGGACCAAGGCGTTCATATCCGGTGGCGGCTATTCGGACGCCTATATTGTCATGGCCCGTAGTGGCGAAGATGGGCCAAAAGGCATTTCAGCCTATGTGGTGGATGACGGTGTTGATGGCCTGAGTTTTGGCGGCCTTGAGGACAAAATGGGCTGGAGAAGCCAGCCAACCCGCCAAGTGCAATTGGACAATTGCAACATTCCTGCGGTGAACCTGCTGGGTGAAGCCGGCAAAGGTTTCACATATGCCATGAAAGGGCTGGATGGCGGGCGGTTGAACATTTCGGCCTGCTCCTTGGGTGGTGCGCAAGCCGCATTAACCGCAACACTGGCCTATATGGGCGAACGCAAGGCGTTTGGCCGCAGCATTGACCAGTTCCAGGCATTGCAATTCCGGCTGGCGGATATGGAGATAGAACTGGCCGCGGCACGGGTGTTTTTGCATCAAGCGGCGTGGAAACTGGACCAAGGCGCGCCTGACGCGACCAAGGCCTGTGCGATGGCCAAAAAGTTCGCCACCGAAGCCGGATCAAAGATCGTCAACCAGTGCCTGCAATTGCATGGCGGCTACGGTTACCTAGCCGATTACGGTATCGAAAAACTGGTGCGCGATTTGCGGGTGCATGAAATCCTTGAAGGCACAAACGAGATCATGCGGATGATCGTGGCGCGGCAAATGCTACTGGGCCGCGGTTAATGGCTGATATCGACATCCGGATTGAAGGCAAAACCGGGCGGATCACCTTGATGCGCCCCGAGGCAATGAACGCTCTGAGCTACGAAATGTGCCTGGAAATTGAGGCCGCGCTGGACGTGTGGCGCGATGACGACAGCGTTTCAATGCTGCTGATCGACGCCGCAGGGGATCGTGCCTTTTGCGCGGGCGGCGATATCGCCGAAATGTATGCCAGCGGTAAGCGCGGCGATTATGAATACGGGCGCAGGTTCTGGCGCGATGAATACCGCATGAATGCCAAATTGTTTGAATTTCCCAAACCCGTTGCCAGCCTGATGCAAGGCTTCACCATGGGCGGCGGCGTGGGTGTGGGCTGTCACGGTAGCATGCGCGTGGTTGGCGAAACCAGCCAGATCGCCATGCCCGAATGCGGCATTGGTCTGGTGCCCGATGTGGGTGGCTCGCTGATTCTGGCGCGCGCCCCCGGGCACCTTGGCGAATACATCGGCACCACGGGCACACGGCTGGGGCCAGAGGATGCGATCCATGCCGGATTTGCCGATTGTTTCGTGCCGGAATCCAAGTGGCCCGCGCTGATTTCCGCATTACAAGAATGCGGCGACCATACCTTGATCGAGACTGCAGCAAAGGCCCCGCCTGCCGGAAACCTTAAGGCGCAAAGCGACAATATCGAGCGGCATTTTTCCGGTAAAACATTGGCGGATATCGTTCAATCTTTGTCCCGCGAGGATACAGATTTCACTGTGAGCGCTTTGAAATCATTGAATAGAAATGCCCCTCTGTCGATGGCATGCGCAATTGAAATTATGCGCCGTTTGCGTGGCGTAAACGATATACGCACCGCACTCGAACTGGAATACCGCTTCACTTACCGCTCGATGGAGCAGGCCGATTTCATCGAGGGCATTCGCGCCGCGATCATCGACAAAACCCGCGATCCAAAATGGAAACACACGCTAGACGATGCCATTGATATGGACGTCAAAAACATGCTGCTGCCGCTTGGTGCAGACGCGCTGAAACTTGAGGAGTAATCACATGAAAATCGGATTTATTGGCCTGGGCAATATGGGCGCACCGATGGCGGAAAATCTGGCCAAGGCGGGCCATGATGTTACGGGGTTTGACCTATCAGCCCCCTGCCCCGAAGGTGTCAGCAAAGCCGGTAGCGCAACCGAGGCCGCAACGGGTCAGGACGTGGTGATCACCATGTTGCCCAACGGCGCGATCCTGCGGTCCGTCGCAAATGAAATCATCCCTGAAATGGCCAAAAGCGCCGTGCTGTTGGATTGCTCGACCGTCGATGTCGAGAGCGCCCGTGCGGTTGCCGAACAAGCAGAATCCGCGGGATTGCAAGCCATAGATGCCCCCGTTTCTGGTGGCSTTGGCGGGGCATCTGGCGGGACTCTGACCTTCATGGCGGGCGGCACCGAGGCAGGGTTTGCCAAAGTGAACCCGCTGTTTGACGTCATGGGCCAAAAATCCGTGCATTGCGGCGCATCTGGTGCTGGCCAATCCGCCAAAATCTGCAACAACATGATCCTTGGCGTCACCATGATTGCCACCTGCGAAGCCTTCGCGCTGGCCGACAAGCTCGGCCTTGACCGCCAGAAAATGTTCGACGTGGTCAGCACCTCGTCGGGCTATTCCTGGACCATGAACGCCTATTGTCCCGCCCCCGGTGTTGGCCCGACATCGCCTGCGGACAACGATTATCAGCCCGGTTTTGCCGCCGAATTGATGCTCAAAGACCTGCGCCTGTCCCAACAAGCCGCCGAAGCAGTGGACGCCGACACCCCGATGGGGCATTCTGCAACGGATCTGTATGAACAGTTTGTTGAGAAGGAAGGTGGCGAAGGAATGGATTTTAGCGCAATGCTCCCCCGTTTTGAAAAACGCCATCGCGGCTGATGGGCTGGGTAGAAGACGCCCCTGATCTTGCCACTCTGGACGCGATCACCACGACCAAACTGAACGCGTTGGTGCCCATGGAGGTGCCTGCGGGCACCGTCCTGTTCTCGCCCGGTGATGCTGTCAAAGGTTATGCGATTGTGTTGAACGGGCGGGTTTCGGTGTCCTTAACCGGCGCATCGGGGCGTGAAATTCTGCTCTATTCTGTCTCGCCGGGGCAGTCCTGTATTCAGAGCACATTGGGCCTGATGGGGGGTGAAGATTACACCGCCGAAGCTATCACCGAAGAGGATAGCCACGTCATCCTGCTGCCTAAGCCTTTGTTTTTACGTCTTCTTGATAACTCCCCCAGTTTTCGCACCCTTGTGTTCGCCGCTTTTGCCAGACGGATGCAAACCATGATGCACCTGCTGGAAAGGATCGCCTTTCAGCGGGTCGAATGCCGCCTGGCCGCGCATTTGCTGGAGCGCGCCGAACCTTGCGGGCAACTGGCGGCCACCCATCAGGAACTGGCCATCGCGGTTGGCAGTGCACGCGAGGTGATCTCGCGCAGGCTGGATGCGTGGTCGCGGCGCGGCTGGGTGAAAACCAGGCGCGGCAAGGTCGAAATCCTTGATCCGGATGCGCTGAAATCCATCGCTAACGAGGCTATGTGACCCCGTCACAGACACGCCCTTAAGAATCAGTTAAATCCTGTGCCAATGGACATGAAAAAGGAGACACCCCATGTTTAAGAAAAACGTTGGCAGCCTTGACCGCATCTTGCGCGTGGTCGTTGGTTTGGCATTGATCATCGCATATTTCGCAATCGAAAACGCAAGCCCGTTCCTGCTGATCGGCATCGTGCCATTGGCAACCGGCCTGATGTCAAGCTRCCCTGCCTACACGCTTTTGGGCCTTAAAACCTGCCCGATGAAAGACAGATAAGGCTGTTTTCAGACATTTCTGGCGTTAAAGCCCCGCAGTGTCCTCTTGCGGGGCTTTTTCTATGCCTTCAGCATATCCTTTAGATACTGTCCCGTGTAACTGCGCGGCTCTTTGGCCACGTCCTCAGGCGTTCCAACAGCCACGATTTCGCCGCCGCCATCGCCGCCTTCAGGCCCAATATCGATGATCCAGTCAGCGGTTTTAACCACATCCAGATTATGCTCGATCACCACCACGGTGTTGCCCTGATCGACCAACTCGTGCAGCACCTCGAGCAGTTTGCGCACATCTTCAAAGTGCAGCCCCGTTGTTGGCTCATCCAGAATATATAGCGTGCGCCCCGTGCTTCGTTTGGCCAGCTCTTTGGACAGCTTCACCCGCTGCGCCTCGCCCCCCGATAGCGTGGTCGCCTGCTGGCCGACCTTGATATATCCAAGGCCCACCCGCATCAGCGCATCCATCTTGTCGCGGATGTTGGGAACCGCTTTGAAAAACTCTTGTGCATCCTCGACATTCATATCCAGAATGTCCGCTATGCTCTTGCCCTTAAAGCGAATTTCCAAGGTTTCGCGGTTATAGCGCTTGCCCTGACAGGTCTCGCACATCACGTAGACATCGGGTAGGAAATGCATCTCGATCTTGATCAGACCATCGCCCTTGCAGGCCTCGCAACGCCCGCCTTTGACATTGAACGAAAACCGCCCGGGTTTATAGCCGCGCGTCTTGCTTTCTGGCAGGCCTGCGAACCAGTCACGGATCGGGGTAAAGGCCCCCGTATAGGTCGCAGGGTTAGAGCGCGGCGTGCGCCCGATAGCGCGCTGGTTGATGTCGATCACCTTGTCCAGATGCTCTAGCCCGCGGATGGTTTCGCAAGGCGCTGGCGTCTGGCGCGCCCCGTTCAGGCGCATGCTGGCGGTTTTGAACAGGGTTTCAATGGTCAGGGTGGATTTTCCGCCGCCCGAAACACCGGTGACACAGGTAAATTTGGCCAGCGGGAATTCGGCGGTGACAGATTTCAGATTGTTGCCCGTCGCCTTCACCACCTTGATTTTCTTCTTGTTGCCCTTGCGCCGCGTCACCGGAACCGCAATTTCACGCGTCCCCGTCAGGTATTGTCCGGTCAGCGAGGCCGGATCATTCGCCACCTGATCCGGCGTGCCCTCTGACACCACCTGCCCACCATGCACCCCCGCACCGGGGCCGATGTCGAACACATAATCAGCGCTGCGAATGGCTTCTTCGTCATGTTCGACCACAATCACCGTATTGCCTTGATCGCGCAGGTKTTTCAGRGTTTCCAGMAGGCGGCCATTRTCGCGTTGGTGCARMCCGATKGARGGYTCGTCSAGCACATAMARMACSCCSGTCAGRCCCGAGCCGATYTGGCTGGCAAGGCGRATRCGYTGGCTYTCRCCACCMSWYARRGTRCCRSWWKYRCGMSWMAGKGTMAGRTAWTCCARYCCSACGTTRTTCARRAAMCCCARMCGYTCGMSRAYCTCTTTCARWATSGCMCGGGCAATCTCGTTTTTCTGCTTGCTCAGGTGGTTGGGCACATCCTTAAACCAGGCAAAAGCCTCGCGGATCGACATCTGCACCACTTGGCCCGCGTGCTGGCCGTTGATCTTCACCGCCAGCGCTTCGGGGCGCAAACGGTAGCCACCACAGNTYKYRCAAKRKCGATTGTTCTGGTAGCGCTCGAATTCTTCACGAATCCAGTTGCTGTCGGTCTCGCGGTAGCGGCGTTGCATGTTGGGGATCACCCCCTCGAAGGCGCGCATGACCTCGTAAACCCGTCCGCCTTCGTCATAGCGAAATTTGATCTCTTCCTCGCCGGAGCCACGCAAAAATACCTGCTGCACATCAGCGGGCAAATCCTTCCACGGGGTGCTTTTGTTGAATTTATAGTGCTTGGCGATGGATTCGATGGTTTGCAGGAAATAAGGCGATTTGCCTTTGCGCCACGGGGCCAATGCACCGTTATACAGCGTCAGGGTTTTGTCGGGCACCACCAGTTGTTCGTCGAAAAACAGCTCCACCCCCAGCCCGTCGCAATCAGGGCAAGCGCCAAACGGGGCGTTAAAGGAAAATAGCCGTGGCTCGATTTCGGGGATGGTGAAGCCAGAGACCGGACAGGCGAATTTCTCGCTAAAGACGTGGCGCTCCGGTTCCTCGGTTGCTGTCTCAAGAATGGCGATGCCGTCGGCCAGATCAAGCGCTGTGCGCAAGCTGTCGGCCAGCCGGGTTTCCATACCTTTGCGGATCACAATCCGGTCCACCACCACGTCGATGTCATGGCGGAATTTCTTGTCCAAGGTTGGCGGCTCGTCCAGCTCGTAGAATTCACCATCTACCTTGACCCGCTGAAAGCCTTGCTTGCGTAACTCTGCGAATTCCTTGCGGTATTCCCCCTTGCGGTCGCGCACAATCGGGGCCAGCAGGTAGGCACGCAGCCCCTCCTCCATGCCCATGATCCGGTCAACCATATCCTGCACCTGCTGGGCTTCAATCGGCTTGCCGGTGGCGGGGCTAAAGGGGGTGCCGACGCGGGCGAACAGCAGCCGCAAATAGTCGTAAATTTCGGTCACGGTGCCAACGGTGGAGCGCGGATTTTTCGAGGTGGTTTTCTGCTCGATCGAAATAGCCGGCGACAGGCCCGAGATGTGGTCCACATCCGGTTTTTCCATCATATCCAGAAACTGGCGGGCGTAAGCCGACAGCGATTCAACGTATCGGCGCTGGCCCTCGGCWTAGATCGTATCAAATGCCAAGGAGGATTTGCCCGAGCCGGACAGACCGGTGATCACCACCAGTTGATTGCGCGGAATATCCACATCAATGTTCTTCAGATTATGCTCGCGCGCGCCGCGCACCTCGATGTTTTTCTGCTCTGCCATGATCCACCTGTTCACCAGTTCTTAACGGTTAAAGCAAACTGGGCCAAAGACCAATCAAATAATGGGAACAAAGCCGGAACTTGTCGTATACGGGTATTCCTGGCCTACCTTCCTTTAGGGAAAGGGTTTAGCCTGTGGTCAAGACGCGCATAATAATGGGATCAGCCCATGATCAAATATCTCCTCGCTGCCGTTCTTTGCCTCCTCCCTGCCCTTGGCTTCGCGCAGGAAAAATCCCGTGCCATTCTGGTGCTGGATGCATCGGGTTCGATGTGGGGCCAAATTGATGGCAAGGCGAAAATCACCATCGCGCAAGAGGTGATTGGTGAATTGTTGCAAAGCCTGCCTGAAGATCAGGAGCTGGTCCTGACGGTTTATGGCCATCGGCACAAAGGAGATTGTAGCGATATTGAAACTGTGATCCTGCCAGGTGGTGATACGCGCGATGCTATCAGGGCCGCGGTTAATGCGATCACGCCAAAGGGCAAAACACCGCTGTCAGCCGCGGTGATTCAGGCCGCTGAGGCGCTGAAATACACCGAAGAACGTGCAGCCGTTATTCTAATTTCGGACGGGCGCGAGACTTGCGATCTGGACCCTTGCGAGGTGGGCCGAAGCCTTGAAGCCGCCGGTATTGATTCACCGCCCACGTGACCGGCTTTGATATTTCTGACGCCAAAGATCGTGCCGATCTGCAATATCCGGCCGAAGAAACCGGCGGCACGTTTCGCACCGCAAGCAACGCCAGCGAGCTGAACGACACGTTGCAAGTGATTGYYGRKSSRGRYSSYGKGAAKSKMACCYKCSKCKYRWTYRRSKKYWRMGWWGSYYCWRYAWTWSAATMKYMTTTRKWWYRKWRKMWRRRAYRTGATGACAAAATTATCATCATCAACACCCCACACGACAATAATTTCACCATGTATATGTTGGCCGGTCGCGGACGGGTAGAAGTATTGCGACCCGAAGACGAGGCTGTGGCCGAGGCCGAGTTCATGGTCTCCGAGGGCCGTATGACAGTGACTATTGTTTGCCTGTCTTGATCCCGCCCGCATCCCTTACAACACCCGACACAGCCATCGCCGGATCGAACATTGCCGGATCGAACATTGCCATTGAATAGGATGGTCCGAATAACAAGAATGATTACACCACGGTCGCCGAAATCGGCAGTGCCGGCAATCAGTATATCGCTTTTGAATACACTCGTGATGGCAGCCCTTTGAAACTGCGTGCGCCCACAACGCCGGGCACGTATCTGTTGCGCTACATCCGGAACGGCAAGCCCAAGGCCATACTGGCCACGCGCCCGTTGACGGTTGACGGTTGAAACTGTTGGCGCCACCCTGACGACCAAAGATGCCACCGCCCCCGGGGCAAACCTTGTGGTTGAATGGACGGGACCGGATTATGATAATGACCGCATCGCCATCAGTCGGGTGGGCAATCAGAGCTATGAGAGTTACGCCTATACTCGGGACGGCAGCCCGCTGATTGTCAAAGTGCCGGATGCRCCCGGTGACTATGAAATCATGTATGTCATGGGTCAGGACGGGCATGTGCTGATCCGCCAGCCGCTTTCGGTAAAGTAATACCAAAATCCGGCGTGTTTGTCTTTCAACGCGCCGGATAATTCACCTTTTTCACAAAATCACCTTGATACATTCTGATTTACGAATATATCTAGCCATACAATCAATTCTGACACGCGAACAGGAACCGACATGTTTAACTTTTTCAACAAGCAGCCCGCTGGGCCGCAGCTATCGATGGCTGACGCGATTGAGCAGGTGGCCGCTGGCACCCTGATCCTGATCGATGTGCGTGATGGTAACGAAGTGGCCCAAACCGGCAAAGCCGATGGTGCGATCCACCTGCCGCTGATGTCTTTCCAGATGAAGGCCGACCCGCGCAGCCCCGAAGTGATGCCGGAACTCTGTGTCGACACCCCTGTCGGCATTTACTGTGCCACGGGCGCTCGTTCAGGTATGGCCGTGCGAGCCATGACGGGAATGGGTTACAAAACCGTGCATAACCTTGGTGGCCTTGGAAATTGGGCGAATGCGGGCGGCAAAATCGTCCGCGCTTAAAATTCTTTCAAAGAATTTTACCAAGGATTTTTCAAAAATCCTTCCCCGCCGGCTTTGAGTCAAACCAATCTATGCGCATTCATCCCCCCGCCCAAACGCATTATGCTTTGCAAACGCTGCCTCGGGCGGGGTAATGAATTCTTGAAGCCGATTGGATTGGTTTGGCTCTACATGTGGATCACACGCCCATAGGCATCCAGCACAGATTCATGCATCATTTCCGATAATGTCGGATGCGGGAACACCGTGCGCATCAAATCTTCCTCGGTGGTTTCCAACTGACGCCCGATAACATAGCCCTGAATCAGTTCGGTCACCTCGGCCCCGATCATATGCGCCCCCAGTAATTCGCCGGTTTTAGCGTCAAATATGGTTTTCACCATGCCTTCCGCCTCGCCCAATGCGATCGCCTTGCCGTTGCCGACAAACGGAAACCGGCCAACCTTGATCTCGTAGCCCAGCTCCTTGGCCTTGGCCTCGGTATAGCCCACGCTGGCCACTTGTGGCGTGCAATAGGTGCAGCCTGCAATGCTCTCGGGGCGCACGGCATGCGGTTTTTGGCCCGCGATCAGTTCCGCCACCATCACACCCTCGTGGCTCGCCTTATGTGCCAACCACGGCGGGGCCGCGATGTCACCGATTGCATATAAGCCATCTACACCGGTGCGGCAAAACTCATCCACCACCACATGGCTACGGTCCAATTTCGCCCCCAGCGCCTCCAAGCCCAGATCCTCGGTATTACCCACGATCCCGACCGCTGAAATCACCGTGTCAAACACGTGCTTCTCGATCTTGCCACCTACCTCGATATGCGCCGTTACCTTGCCTTTGGCACGGTCCAGCTGCTTGACCATAGATTTCTCCATAATCTTCATACCCTGTTTTACAAACTGCTTTTTGGCGAGTTTGGAAATCTCGATATCCTCGACCGGCAACACCCGATCCATCACCTCGACCACAGTCGTATCCGCGCCTAATGTGTTGTAAAAACTGGCAAATTCAATGCCAATCGCGCCCGATCCGATCACCAACAGCTTTTTGGGCATATGCGGCGGGTTCAATGCGTGCTTGTAGGTCCAGACCATCTCGCCATCGGCCTCAAGCCCCGGTAATTCGCGCGCCCGCGCACCTGTGGCAAGGATAATGTTCTTGGCCGTCAGCTCCTGAACGCCCTTATCGGTTTTCACCGAAACGCGCCCCTTGGCGGGCAAAGTCGCCGCCCCCATCACCACCGTGATCTTGTTCTTTTTCATCAAGTGGCCAATGCCGCCCGACAACTGCCCCGCAATACCACGCGACCGCTTCACCACCGCGTCCAGATCATAGTCGATCTTGCCCGCTGACAGGCCAAATTCACCGGCCCGCTGCATCAGATGGAACACTTCGCTGGATCGCAACAGCGCTTTGGTCGGAATGCAGCCCCAGTTCAAACAAATTCCGCCCAGATGTTCGCGCTCTACAATCACCACGCGCTGGCCCAGCTGTGCCGCCCTGATCGCCGCGACATAGCCACCCGGCCCGGCCCCGACAACAATCACATCATAGGTCTTAAGTTTTGCATCTGCGGGCATTGGAAACTCTCCAGTTGATAAACTAGTTTGATATTAAACTATCTTGCGGACGGCTTCAATGCACAGGGCGCAATGCCGCCCAAAAGACGGTATCCACCTGATATCACAGGATAAATAATCAGCCCTGAACAGCCTGGACCGCCACGCTATAACCGCCTTGCTCCATAAACGCCACTTCCAGATCCGTATCACGACGCGCAAGTGCGACGTTACGGTAAGGAAACCGCCCGAACCGCCGGATCACTTCGCGATGTGCCTTGGCGTGCAGCAGGTTGGATTCACCCGTCTCGGGCATCCGCGTTTTGAACAGGCATATACTGCGCTCCTGATCGCTCAGACATTCCGAATGCATCAGTGGCAGATAGAAAAACTGCCGCTGCGGTTCGGCCACTTTCAAATCCCACTTTTTCTCGATCGCTTTTTTGGCGGCACAGCGCGCCATTTTATCGGTAGCAAAGGCATCGCCGCTATCCCGAAACATATTGCGCGGGAACTGGTCGACCACAATCAAATAGGCCAGCATGCTGTCGGGCCTTAACTTCCAACCCGCAAGGCCGCCATCGCGGGCCTCTTCCCATGTCGTTAAAAACCGATCGCGGATTGCTGCGTCAACCGCATCATCCGCTATATACCACCCTTTTGGCCCAACTTCGTTCAGCCAAAAATCTGTCACCTCACGGGGGTTAAGCATGGACCACTCCCTTGCACAATGCTTCCCTATTAAAAAGGACCGTTACAAAACTTTTGCGATTTGGCAACACCCTTTTTCAGAGCGAAACCAATCTAGTCGCATTCATCACCCCGCCCGAACGCATTATGCTGTGCAAACGCTGCCTCGGGCGGGTGATGAATCTTTTAATCCAATTGGATTGGTTTGACTCTAATCATTTGTTTCAGTGTTGTTTTCTTCCTCCAGTGCCGCCTCGATAAACACCTCTTGGGCCAATTCCACCACAACGGGGGACGCCGACGGGGTGATGGGGGCGTAGCTGCCGGTTTCATCAACCGGTGTTGCGGCGCGCTGGGTCATTCGGTAGGCGGCATATCCGGCCAGCGCAAACATCAGCCCCGCCAAAAACAAAAAGAAGCCGCCAGGCCCGATCTGGCCCATCAACCAGCCAATAATCAGCGGTCCCGTGATCGCCCCCAACCCGTTGATAAATATCAGCCCGCCCGAGGCCGCGGCCATATCCTCGTGCGCGAGGAAATCATTGGTATAGGCGATCAGCAGCGCATATAGCGGGTTGGCCATGCCACCAATCAGGAATGACACAGCCAGCAATATGGTGAAATTGCTCTCGTAGATAAACCCGAGCACCGCTCCGATCCCGCCCAAAAATGCAACCACCATGATCAGTTGACGCCGATCCATCCGGTCGGAAATCCAGCCAATCGGATATTGCAACAACAGCGCCCCGATATAAATCGAGGCGACAAAACCCGAAATTTGGCCGACAGACATGCCCGCCTGTGTGCCGTAAACCGCTGACATGGCGAATTGCGCCGAAAACACCCCGCCCATCAGAAACATGCCAACACAGCCCAGCGGCGAAATATGGTATAACTCGCGCAGGCTCATTGGTTTGGTGGTGGCAAAGGCCGGTGTCGGGCTGATCGACAACAGGATCGGCGCGAAGGATATCGAAACCAGCACCGAGGAAACCACAAACAGCACATATCCTGACGGATCACCTACCGCCAACAGGCCCTGCGCCGTCACGATCCCCGCCATCTGCACGATCATATACAAGGACAGCGCCTTGCCGCGGTTTTCATTGGTGGCCGAATTGTTCAGCCAGCTTTCCGCCGTCACATAAACACCGGAAAAGCAAAACCCGATCACCACGCGCCCCAATGCCCAGACGGCAGGTTCGGTGATCACCGGATAGAGGATCAGAACCGCAGAAATAAACGACGCAAGGGCGGCAAACACCCGCACATGGCCCACCCGGCGGATCAGGTCAGGCGTCATTCGGGACCCGCCCAGAAAGCCGACGAAATAGGCCGACATCACCACAGACATGGTAAATGGCGAGAACCCTTCCAGCCCGCCACGCACCCCCAGCAACGTGCCTTGCAAACCGTTGCCAATCATCAGCAACAGCATGCCCAGCAGCAACGCCCACGAGCTTCTCAGCACTTGTAACATGTCGTCTCTCCGCGCGGGTTTTCAGGTGACAATCGTGGCGGCATCCGAATAGATTCGCTACCTATGCGGCGACGCTTTAACGTCGCGTTTGGCCCGAAGGAAACAAAATCGACGCATCACCATAGGAAAAAAACCGGTAGCCTTGCGCAATCGCGTGTTTATAGATGTCGCGCACAGTTTGCGTGCCCATCATTGCCGACACCAGCATCATCAAGGTGGATTTGGGCAAATGAAAATTGGTCATCAACGCGTCGGCCACCAAAAACCTGTATCCGGGCCGGATGAAAATATCGGTGGTGCCGCGCCACGGCTGCAATTGACCGTCCGAACCGGCCGCACTTTCAATCAACCGCAGCGCTGTGGTGCCAACCGGAATAACCCGCCCGCCGGACCTGTGCGTCGCATTCACTTCATCCGCCGCTTGCTGGCTGATCTCGCCCCATTCCGAATGCATCTTGTGCTGGCTGACATCATCCACCTTGACCGGCAGGAACGTCCCCGCCCCGACATGCAGGGTCACATGGGTAAAATYRMCCCYYTTGSYRRTAATTTNCKCSARCARAYSWTYSKYAAAATGNARGKMYKSCKKKSGGGSCRSCAMCGSCMCCTTNWTKKYKRSYAWARAYSGTYTGRTAGTCCKKYWWRTCCTGCGCRTCCRCGGGYCGTTKKGMCGCGATATAGGGCGGCAAAGGCATTGCGCCCGCCTGCGCCAAAGCGGCGTCAAAATCATCGCCCGTCAGGTTGAACCGCAAAATCGCAGTGCCATCGATCTTCTCAACCAGGGTTGCTGCCAGATCATCGGAAAACACCACATCCTCGCYAGTCTTCAGCTTTTTCAACGGCTTGACCAGCGCCATCCAGCCCCCATCCGGTTGCGGCTCCAGCAATGTCACCTCGATTTTCGCCGCCACAGCCCCTTGCGCACTCATCCGGTGACGCCGCCCGAACAGGCGCGCGGGGATCACCTTGGTGTCGTTCAACACCAACCGGTCGCCGGCCCGCAAAACGTCCGGCAAATCAGAGACCCGCTGATCACTAATCGCGTTGCCATGCGCCACCAACATCCGCGCCGACGTGCGGGGCCGCGCTGGCCGCGTGGCGATCAAGCCTTCCGGCAGATCGAAATCAAAATCGGACAGTTTCATTCTTCAACTTTCGGTGGCGGGCGCTTGAACAACTCGCGGAACATCCCCGGCGTCAGGATCGATAGTGGATTGACCCGCACCTTTGGGTCCGCGGCTTTGCCGGTCATCCGGTAGTTAAACCCGAACAGCCCTTCGCCCCTTCGGGTGAATATCCGGCCAACAGCGTTCAGGAAATAGATCGGTGAAATCACCCCCTGGATATCCAGCGTGCCAACCCCCAGATTATAAACCCCGTCCATCGAAACCCCCAAGGACGCGCCAACCGCGCTGCCCGATGTGATAATCACCTGACGCGGGGTCAAACGGAACCGCACCTGATAATCGGAAAAAGCGATGCCCTGCCCGTTCAACTGTTCCAGCAACCCGATGCCACTGATTGCGCCCAGAAGATCGGCCATTGCCGGTGCCCCCCTGATCCGGATTCTTTTGCCGGACAACCGCCCGTCATACTGCCCCTCATAGCCTTTTCGCGGGATCAGCGTTAGATCCATACTGCCCCCCCGAACCGAATCCAGAACACCGGCGGCGCGAAACACAGCGCCTGCATCTTGGGATTTGATCCGGAACGAGCTGCCGCCCTTGGATGGAACAACCACGCCCGATATCGGCGCCTTGCCGTTGAGCCGCGCGGTGAAATCACCCGTGAACCCTGCCCGTCGGGTGAAAACGCCGCTAAAACCGGTCAGGGTAATGCCCTCGGACACAATCAACCGGTCCAGCGCCACGGTCAGATTGCCGCCTGCACCTGCGCCCCCTGTGCCGCTACCAAATGTGGTTTTGCGCGTATCAATCAGACCGCCAGACACCTTGACCGACGGTGTTGCGCCGCGCCCGCGCCCGATCAGTTCAATCGGCGCATCCAGCCAGCCAGCAAGGCGCACCCGCGAGAACCGCGCCGATTTCAGATCACCGGCAGGGGTCAACGTCACCTTACCCACAGCCTGCAATCCTGCACCCTCGATCAGCAACCTGTCGATCTGTGGCGGCGAACCAAGCGTGCCGACCACCTCGAGCCGCCCTTTGCCATTTTTGGGCAGCGACCAGCCCAGATCGGCCAGCCGTAGACCCACACGGTTCAAATCCGAAACCAGCCGGAATTTTGAGGCTTGCCCACGGCGCAAATCAATCTCGATCCGGCCCAGCCCTGCGCCCGAAACACTGCCCTTGGGCAGACCGATGCCAAACTCGGTAACAAAGCGCTGTGATAGCTCGACCGTGCCCTCAAGCCGCGATGTGCCCGCCTGTTCCGGTCCCATCTGCTGGTGCCATTTGCCCTGCACCGGCACCTGCCCCAATCGGCCAGCCCCCGAGATTTCAACATCGTCGGGGGTCGCGGTCAGGGCCAGTTTAGGGGCCGTCAGAATCCGGCCCTCGACCAGCTTGGTGCTGCGCATATTCAGCAGCGTGGCGGCCACATCGTAATCCACATCCTCAACCAGAATTTTCTTGACCAGCCGCAACCGGATTTCACCCGCAATATCAGCCTGCCCCGTCGCCAGATCAATCGGCTGTCCGGCCTTGGTCATCACCTTGAATGGTGGCTGATCCAGCAACGACATCGCCGCCTGAACAGGTCCCCGCGCCCGTAGGCTAACAACCGCAGGCGGCCCTTTAATGTTGATATCCGGTATCTGGAAAACAGTGCCGCTCACATCCAGCGCCCCACCCGCCGGTGCCGTCACCTGCCCCTTTGCAACCACCACAGTCAATAATCCACCAACAATAGCCCCATGCCCCGCACCGTTTTTAACCGGCGGCAAGGTTTTCATATAACGCACATCGGCCTGATCAAATTCAAACCCAAGCGCGAAGACCGGTTTCTCGTCTGTATTCACCCGTAACAATCCGTTTACATTGAATATTCTGGCGCTGTTCACATTGCGTTCAATCCAGTCACGGGTGCCGGGAATGGCGGCGAGCGGCCATAGGGCCACCAACCGGTCCGGTGCGATCTCGTTCACTTTGGCGTCCATCGCCACATGCCAGCCMGTCTTATTTGCCTTGATTTCGCCCTTGGCCAGATAGCTCTGCGCCCCGTCCTCGACCACGGCCTGCCCGATCGTTAGCGTGAACGGATCCAGCCGCAGCCGCATATCGACGGCCCCGCCCGAAATCACCACGGGTGCGGCGAATATTCCCTCGGGGTTCACCACGCCCTCAAGAATCCGAAACTGCCCCAACAGCACCTCTGGAACCCCGTCGGTGACCTCGCGCAAATAGGCTTGGCCCTCGGCCACCAACAGGCCCGCTTCGGTTTTCACCGATAGTTTGTCAAAGCGGATTTTTTGCGTCGCCGGATCAAACCCGAAATAGGCACGGCCTGAATTGAACGCAATCGCACGCACATCATCGGTCGGGCGTAATGACCCTTCACCGATTTCCAAAGTGCCGTTCATTTCCCCCAGCAGACCGTCTTCGCCAATTTCGGCCCGCAACGCACCCGAAATTGGCGCATCCAGCACCTCGAGCCAGGCCAGCGCCGGTATCTGGCTGGCCAGATCACGCGCCGCAACCTGTTCAATCACAGCCCCGAAACCAGCTCTGGCTGACCCCTTTTGCGTTTGGAATGTCATTTCTGCTGTTGCGGGTTGCTCGGCCCCGTAATCCAGATCAAACCCAAGACTGATCCCGATCTTTTGCGTGTCCTGATCCAGCCGTAATTTACCATCTGTCAATAACCAGCCGCGCCGCGCCCGTGCGTCGGAAAAATTCAGCGTTAGCTGGCTCAGATCAATCGTTTCAATAGTTGCCAGCACAGGTGTTTCAAACGCAAGATCGACGCTGTCCAGCAATTCACCTAATGTCGTAGTCGGCGTATCCCTGCCGCCTATTTTAACACCAAAGCCAAGGTCAAATTCACCGTTTCGAGCGCGGCGCAGATTAATCACCGCCTGATCCAGCCGCACGTCCGTCGGCCGCACCTCACCTTTCAGCAACGCACTTGGCGAAAGCGATGCACTGGCCGTCGTGACCTGTGCAACGACAACATCGCTTGCATTGCGCAGCACCAGGTCCTGCACCGTCACGGTGGGCTTGAAGCCCTTTTCGAACTTCAACTCGATCGTTTGAAACCGTACATCCCCATCCGACACCGCCAAATTCAACTGCTCCAGAATGCGCGTCTGCATCCATTCGGGTGCCTTGAACGATTTGCCCGATACCGCAAACAACAACAACCCGACCGCCACCAGCAGAACCAGCAGTTTGGCCAACCCCCACAGACCATAGCCCGCGCGCTTGCGTCGTCGCTTGCGCTTTTGCGCTTTGATGGCCTGCTCTTCGCTCATTTACCTATTCGTGCCTTTTTACAGGTCCATTTGACAGAACACCGATACGTCCCTTTATATTTGCCCGTAAAGCCTTAAAATTGAACCTGAAAATGAACAAAAGGGAATGACATGCTAAAAACCGCCCAAATCGCACCCGATTTTACTCTGCCCAGTGTTGGTGGACCCAGTGTTGGTGGACCCAGTGATGATACTGCCGATATTACACTATCCGAATTGCGCCCCGCCCCGGTCGTGCTGTTTTTCTATCCCCGCGATGACACGCCGGGCTGCACCCTTGAGGCCCGCGCCTTTACCGATCTAACACCCGAGTTCAAATCTCTCGGGGCGTATGTCTTGGGCATCTCGAAGGATAGCATTGCGAAACACGGTAAATTCCGCAGCAAATACGATCTGGCTATGCCGCTGTTGTCGGATGCAGACAACCATACCTGCGAAGATTACGGCGTATGGGGCGAGAAAAAGATGTATGGCAAGGTGTTTATGGGCATCACCCGCACCACCGTTTTGATAGATGCGACAGGAAAAATCACCCGCATTTGGCCAAAAGTCAAAGTTGAGGGGCACGCCGAAGAGGTGCTGGAAGCGGTGCGTCATCTACAGGCATGAGCCGCGCCCTGCGACACCCCGCCGCGGCAAATGCAGGATTTGCCCGATTTGGCCCGATCCATAGGCAAAAACCCGCCCGCTTTTCGACTGAAGCGAGGGTTAAACCAAGGGAACTGCTCAAATTTCTTGCCCCAGAGTCCCCACTCCGTTAATCAAGCTGGGCAGGCCTGCGTTATGGGGACATATGCTTGCACATACGACAAACAGATAGGGCATCAGTTTTGACTTCTCGACTACTCACAAAAATAGACGCTGTCTTAGGGCGCAAATTTCCTGAACGCCGCATGTTTCTGCGGTCGGACACAGAAACGAAATTCATCCGCCTGACCCCCAGCACCCAATTGCTGGGCTGGGTCGGCGGCACAGTGATTTTCGGCTGGGCCATCATCGCCACCGCCGTATTGCTGATGGATAGCATCGGATCGGGCAATGTGCGCGAACAGGTGAAACGCGAACAGATCACCTATGAAACGCGCCTGAATTCCCTATCGGTTGAACGTGACATCCGCGCCAAAGAAGCCGAGTCCGCACGCGAGCGGTTCAACGTCGCCCTGTCCCAGATTTCCGAAATGCAATCCGCCCTTTTGGCTTCCGAGGATCGGCGCGCCGAGTTGGAAAAAGGCATCGACGTGATCCAGTCCACCCTGCGCCACACAATGGGCGAGCGTGACAAGGCCCGCATCCAGACCGCACAGCTGTCGCTGGAATTGAACGGCACACCGCAAGGCGGCAAAACCACTGCTGGGCGGGTTGATGACGCTGTTGGAACCGTTGATTTTCTGACCGCCGCATTGGATAGTACCGCCGCCGAGCGCGACCAGATCGCCACGGATGCTGAAAAAGCGTTTGATTACGCCCGCGAGCTGGAATTTCAGGCCGAAGTGGTTCGGGAGCGCAATAACCGCATTTTTACCCAACTCGAAGATGYGATGACAATTTCAGTCAAGCCACTGGACAAAATGTTCAGCGCTGCAGGCCTGTCCAGCGACAGCCTGATTTCACAAGTGCGTCGTGGCTATGCCGGACAAGGTGGCCCGCTAACGCCGCTGTCCTATTCGACAATGGGGCAAGAACCTGATGCAGATACCATGCGCGCCAATGGGATCMWKRMCMRYCKKKRTCGGCTGAACCTATACCGCATTGCGGCCCAAAAAGCGCCTTTCGCCCTCCCCATCAAATCCGCGTTCCGCTTCACCAGCCCCTACGGGATGCGCTGGGGCCGGATGCACAGCGGTACCGATTTCGCCGCCTCGCATGGCACACCGATCTATGCCACCGCTGATGGCGTGATCTATTCCGCCGGTTGGGGGCAGGGTTATGGCAAGCTGGTCAAGATCCAGCATGCCTTCGGCATCGAAACCCGCTATGCTCATATGTCGAAAATTCT
Organism: Marinosulfonomonas sp.; assembly: GCA_002732995.1. Lineage (GTDB taxonomy): Bacteria > Pseudomonadota > Alphaproteobacteria > Rhodobacterales > Rhodobacteraceae > Profundibacter. The sequence continues at coordinate 45,069 of NVTS01000002.1, forward strand.
TGTGAAGGTCGGGCAAAGGGTCTCGCGCGGGCAGCAAATTGGTGCTATGGGGAATACTGGACGTTCTACAGGCACGCATTTACACTATGAAGTGCGCGTCGGCGGCAAAGCCGTTAACCCGATGACTTATATCAAGGCAGCAAAAGATGTTTTCTAAGAGCAAAATCAATGACCCTGGCCCCAAAGCGGGCGCAACCGACAAACCGGCAGCGACAGGCGCACCGAAATCCGCCAGCGACTTCAAGGCGTCAGCCCCGAAACCAAAGCCCCCTGCATCTGTGCTATCTGCAGATCTGCACATCAAGGGGAACCTGAAAACTTCGGGCGACATTCTGATTGAAGGTCAGGTGGATGGCGACATTCGCGCCCATCTGCTGACAGTTGGCGAAGGTGCTACGATCAACGGCGAAGTGATGGCCGATGATGTGGTGGTGAATGGCCGCGTTGTGGGCCGTGTACGCGGATTGAAGGTGCGCCTGACATCAAGTGCACGGGTCGAAGGCGACATCATCCACAAAACAATCGCGATTGAATCAGGTGCCCATTTTGAAGGCTCGGTTCAGCGTCAGGATGACCCGCTTAGCAAGGCTGGCAAATCCACGCCTTTGCCAAAACCTGCCGACAAGGCCTGATAGCTTCAGGATTGAATTTACACTGAGTTTACTGCGGGCGCCGCTGCTATGCTGGCGCCCGTTTTCATATCATATGGTTGTTTATTCTTTTTCCGGACTAAGTGCCGCCCGATATAAGTGCCAGGATGCATGCCCAAGCACCGGCAACGCCACCAGCAGCCCCATAAAAAACGGCAGCATCGCAATGGCCAACGTCACAGCAATGATCAGCCCCCACAGCACCATAACGGGCAGGTTTTGCAGCACGGTCTGGAAGCTGACGATCATCGCGGTGACAAAATCCAGCTCGCGGTCCAGCAGAAGCGGCAGCCCCATGACGGTGATCGCGTAAATCAATCCGGCCAGAATTGCCCCGACAACAGCCCCGACAGCCAACATGGTCAGCCCGTTTACGGTTAGGAACACATCGAACGAGGAGGATATATTGGTCATCGTCGACAGGCCCATAAACACGGCGAAAATCATGTGTCCGGCAANTATCCAGATCATGAATATGAAAACGATCACCACTATGATTGACGGGAACTGGCGGTTCTTTTGCCGATACGCCATGCCCAAAATACAGGCCCAGGTCGGCTTTTCACCCCGCTCGCGGCAACGACTGATTTCATACAACCCCACCGCCAGAAACGGCCCGATCAGTGGAAAGCCAAAGCCAAGGATCATGATCCAATAGGTCTGGCCGGTGGCGTTTGTCACATACCAGAGCAAAACCCCGCCCAAAAAATACACCCCGCCAAAGAACAGGCCGAACAACGGGTAGGCCATAAAATCGCTCCACCCCGCCTGAATTGCCTGTTTTAGCATTGAAACTGTAACGGTATTGATTTCTGGCACCTTTGAAGGTGCCAGCTCTTTTATTGCTGCCATTATTATTTCTCCCATTCGCGCTTCAAAGGCTAATGGAGCAAATGCACTTTAGGCAAGGGAAATCTGTTATCCGGCGATAACCACCGCTTAAGATCAGTCGTCGCCCTGCGCCTCGGCGCGGGATTTTCCGGCGACATCCATCGCCAGTGTGGCGGCCATGAACGCATCCAGATCACCGTTCAGAACCCCTTGGGTGTCTGAGGTCTCGTAATTTGTGCGCAGGTCCTTGACCATCTGGTAGGGCTGCAAAACGTAGCTGCGTATCTGGTTGCCCCAGCCCGCATCGCCCTTGTTCTCATGCGCCGCGTTGATCGCCTCGTTGCGCTTGTCCAACTCGATCTGGTACAGGCGCGATTTCAGCGCCTTCATCGCARTATCACGGTTCTGGTGCTGGGATTTTTGCGACGAGGTCACCACAATATTGGTGGGCAAGTGGGTGATCCGCACCGCGGAATCCGTGGTGTTGACGTGCTGCCCACCTGCACCCGAAGACCGGTAAGTATCAATGCGAATATCGGCGGGGTTCACTTCGATCTCGATGTTGTCATCCACCACCGGATAAACCCAGACGGATGAGAACGAGGTGTGCCGTTTGGCCGCTGAATCAAACGGAGAAATGCGCACCAGCCGATGCACACCGCTTTCGGATTTCAACCAGCCATAGGCGTTCGGGCCGCTGATCTTGTAGGCGGCCGATTTAATCCCTGCCTCCTCGCCCGCAGTCTCGCTTTGCAGCTCGACCTTATAGCCCTTTTTCTCGGCCCACCGCACATACATGCGCGCCAGCATGTTGGCCCAGTCACAGCTCTCGGTGCCGCCCGCACCCGAATTGATTTCAAGGAATGTGTCATTGCCATCGGCCTCGCCATCCAGCAACGCTTCCAGCTCTTTTTGCGCGGCCAGTTTGCCCAGTTTGATCAACGCGGCCTCGGCCTCGGTGATGACCTCCTGATCATCCTCCATCTCGCCCAATTCGATCATCTCGACRTTGTCGGACATCTCTTGKSWRATATCCTCATAGGTCTTGATCGCATCCAGCAATGCCTGACGGTCCCGCATCAGTTTTTGCGCCTTGGCGGGGTCATCCCACAGGGTCGGGTCCTCGACCCGGGCATCGAACTCCTCCAAACGGTGGCGGGCGGTGCCCCAATCCATCCGCTGGCGCAGCAGGCCTAACGATTTATCAATCGCGGCAACGGTGTTTTCAATTTCTGCGCGCATGGTCCCTGCCCCTGATGACGGTTATTCACCTCGCCTGATAGCAATCGCACAGCTCAGGGGCAAGGGTTGGTGCCAGCCCTTAAACCTGTTCATGCAAGGTGAGACTGCCATCCAGAATACTATCGCCGCTGACACCTTCCAGTATTGCGACCACGAAATTGCGACCACGAAATCCTGACCATAGGGGGCGCTCAAAACCACCCAGAGATCATCGCCGTAGGATTGGCTCGACAGCAAGGTCTGATCGATTGTGCCGCCCATCACATCGACCCGCAAAGTCTCGGTCGCCGGATCARAATCGGTGATTGTCACGGTATCGCAATTGAATCTGTAGTCGTAATCGCGCCAATTGCGATAGAGAATTGCAGCAGGATCGTTGCCAACGATAAATGTATCCACACCGGCCCCGCCTTCTATGTGGTTTCCGCTGCCATCAGTAACAATCCTGTCATCTCCATCACCGCCAAATAAGGTGTTATTGTCTCCGGTAACGGTAATATCATCATCACTGCCCCCATATAAGGTGTCCTCGCCAAGACCACCGTTCAGGGTATCATCAGCCCAGCTGCCAATAAAGACATCATCCCCATCGGTGCCATTTTGGGTGTTCTCTTCTTCTGGCAATGTATCGTCTTCTAGCGATGTATCGTCATCATCGTCAAAAAGATTGAAAGCAAGCGCCCCTATAGTCCAAGAGATGTCATGAAAATAAGTGCGAATGATACCATTTACGTCCCCGTTTCTAAATTAAATGAATTGTTTATGAAAAATGGGCCGCTTGCAATAAATGTCAGGGGCAGGGTCAATCCCCCCTTCCCCTTAGATATATAAACTTATGGGTTCAGCTGTTTTCGACCAGTATGATCGGCACAAAAGTCTCTTTTCCTGCCCCCAATAACGGCTTCGGCTCAATACAGCCCGCCCGACGACAGGGACCCGAAACTGGCCTTGCCACCCAGATTGATCGTCTCCCCGCTCGATGTGGTCACCGAGGTCACCGTCTCGGCTTCTTTGAACAAAGGCAGGTTCGCCCCCATGGCAAAGCCACCGTCAAAGGTAATGCCAAATATCGGATCTTCGCCATCGCGGAAATATTCGGCCACCACGTTGGGTCCGGTTGTATCATCCGACAGACGTGCGCCGGTAAAGCGGTCGATCTTGATGAAATGGCCACCGGGCGGCACCGCAAATTTACCGCCGCCATATTTGCGGGTGGCCTGTTTCATGAACTGGTTGAACACAGGTGCGCACATCGAGCCACCATAGGCGCCCCGCCCTAACGGGCGCGGGGTATCAAACCCCATGTAACAGCCCGCAACGATATTCGAGGTAAAGCCGGTGAACCACACATCCTTGGCGTCATTCGTCGTTCCGGTCTTGCCGGCGACCGGCACGCCCAGATTGACCCGACCTTTGGCGGTGCCACGCTCGACCACGCCCTGCATCATTGAGCGGATTTGATAGGCAGTAATTGCATCGATCACTCGCTCGCGGTTGGAGATAATCGCAGGCGCTTGCCCCGCAGGCAACGACGCCAGCTGGCAATCATCACACACCCGTTGATCACGCCGATAGATGGTGTTGCCGTAACGGTCCTGCACGCGGTCAACCAGCGTCGGCTCGATCCGCTCGCCGCCATTGGCGATCATCGCATAGGCGGTCACAATCTGCATCAATGTGGTTTCCTGTGCGCCCAACGAGCCTGATAAAAACCGTTCCATCCGGTCATACACTCCGAATTTTTCACCGTATTGCGCCACCACATCCATGCCGATTTCGCTGGCCAAACGCACGGTCATAACATTTCGTGACTGCTCGATACCGGTGCGCAACGGGGTTGGCCCGTAAAACCTGTTCGACGCGTTCATTGGTCGCCAAATATCCCCTCCGGCAGAAAATTCAATTGGTGCATCGACGATAATTGTCGCGGGCGTATAGCCACTGTCCAGCGCCGCGGCAAAAACGAACGGCTTAAAGTTCGAGCCGGGCTGGCGCAGCGCCTGGGTGGCACGGTTGAACACCGAATGCTGATAGGAAAACCCACCCTGCATGGCGATAATGCGGCCCGAATGCACGTCCATCGCCATGAACCCACCCTGAATTTCAGGGATCTGGCGCAGGGTCCAGCGGACGAATGCGCCATCCGCATCCGTCTCCATCGCGCGGACATGCACCACGTCGCCCACTTTCAGCAGCTTGCCTTTCGGCCCCAGTTTGCCGGTTTCCAAACGCTTGCGGGCCCATGCCATATCCTTGGCTGGCACCCAATGGCCGTCGTCATTCTCGTCAACCGTTTCGATGCCTACGCGGGCACCGTTATTGGTCACTTCCAGCACCACCGCCGGATGCCACTGGCTCTCTAGAAACACATCACGGGCAATGCGCAGATCGGCCAAGGCCGCGCGCCATGCTGACTCGTCCACCAATGCTTCAGGCGGCAGGACCTGCCCTGTGCCACGCCAGACACCCTGATTGCGGTCATATTCTTCCAACCCGCTGCGCATCGCGTTGGCGGCCTCGATCTGCATCTCGGGATCGATTGTCGCGCGGACACTTAACCCGCCCGAGAAAAACTCGCCCTCGCCAAAATCCTTGGTCAGCTGGCGGCGGATTTCATCGGTGAAATAGTCGCGCGGCGGTAGCGCTTTTTTAAAGCTGTCAAAGTCGCCGCTTTGCACCGTTAGCAGCGGCGCTTCACGGGCAGACTCATAGGCATCCTTGGTCAGATAGCCGTTTTCAAACATTTCCTTCAGCACAAAATTCCGGCGCCCAACAGCGCGCTCGCGTTGGCGCACGGGGTGATAGCGCGACGGTGCCTTGGGCAAAACCGCCAGATAGGCCACTTCTTCGGGCTYCAACTGGTCCAGCGTTTTGTTGAAATAGGTTTGGGCTGCGGCGGCGACACCAAAACTGTTCTGCCCCAGGAAAATCTCGTTCAGATACAACTCGAGAATTTTGTCTTTGCTCAGGGTTTGCTCCAGACGCGAGGCAAGGATCAATTCTTTGACCTTCCTTTCGGCAGACCGGTCCGAACTTAACAAAAAGTTTTTCATCACCTGCTGGGTGATGGTCGAGGCCCCGCGCAAACGCTTGCCGCGCGCCGCATCGATCCCCGCTTTGACAATGCCCAGAACGTCATAGCCCTTGTGGTTGTAAAAGTTTTTATCCTCGGCCGAAATGAACGCCTGCTTTACCAGATCGGGCACATCCTCGATCGGGGCAAACAGGCGGCGTTCCTTGGCAAATTCGTCAATGATCCGCCCCTCGCCCGAATAAATCCGGCTGATTGTGGGCGGGGTGTATTGCGCCAGCGACTCGTGGCTGGGCAAATCACGGCTATACATCCAGAAAATCGCGGCCAACGTCAGCGCCCCCATAAAGGCAGCAATGGTCAACCAGCTAAATATCGCGCCGAAAAAGGATAGGATAGCTCGGGTCAATTTTACTCTCCAGCCTGGTGGTTCCTAGAGTATATAGGGGCGCTGCCGCCAAGGGTCAAAACGTGATCCGCATTAATCAGCACAATCACGCCAGTTTCTTCACCAATTCCACGTCATTGTCGCAAAAGTTGTGCCTCGGCGGCATCTGTTATCGCCCAAGCGGCCAATGCCGCCCGAATCCCGTCCGCCGCCCCACTGCGCCATTCAGGGGACAACAGGTTCTCCAGATCCCCGGCGCTGGACAAAAAGCCTAGCTCGATCAGCACCGATGGAATATCCGGCGCTTTCAGCACCGAAAACCCCGCTTCTTGTCGCGGACGCTTGTACATTTTGCCCACAGCATCGCGGATACCGATCACCAGATGATCCGCCAACTTACCCGCCCTTGGTGCAGTTTCCAGCCGCGCCAGATCCATCAGAACACCGGCAATCACATCGTCCTGAGCGGACAGATCGACCCCCGCCAGCAAATCATTGCGCTCATGACGCTCGGCCAGCTTTGCCGACGCCTCGTCCGATGCGGTTTCCGACAGGGTATAAACCGTCGCCCCCGCCGCATGGCCTTCGGTTAGCGCGTCCGCATGCAGCGATATGAATACATCCGCCCCCGCCGCCCGCGCAATGCTAACGCGGGTTTCAAGCGGCACAAAAACATCCTCGTTGCGGGTCATCACCACCGTGAAACCACCTGCCCGCGTCAGAACCTCTTTTAGTTCACGTGCAAAGGTCAGCATCAGCTGCGCCTCGCTTGCCCCGCCGGTTTGCGCCCCCGGATCAAGGCCGCCATGCCCGGGGTCCAGCACCACAACCAGCGGCCCCTCGCCCGTGCGCCGCTGTATCACAAGCGGCATATCTGCAATCTTCGGCTCGCCCCACATCGCGCTGGCGGGGGCACCGGATGCGGCTGAAAACTCGGCCTGTGCCGATGGGATCAGTCGCAATTGCACCGTGGCTTCGCCCTCGGACGGGTCGGTGACCATCCCCGCCGTCTGCACCGCCATCGGCCCCTTCAAATCAACCACCATGCGCGACCAACCGGGACGATACAGCCCAAAACGAACTCCGCTGGCGGTGTTCTGGCCCTCGAGCAAGGCCGCTGGCGAAATCCCGCCCCAGTCCACCTCGCGGAAATCGACCACCAACCGCATAGGATCGTCCAGCGTGAACACCCGATAAGGCACCGCTTGTGACAAATGCAGATCAATCGCCAGCCCGCAGCACCCCTGATCCCGAATGAACGAACGGGTCGCGTCCAGCCGCGCCAGCGCCGACAGCTCTTGCGCCTGAACCGCCCCCCCGCACACAGCAAGGATCATCACCAGAAATACCCGTATCATACTGATCATTTTCAAAGTGCCCGTTTTTCCGTGACTATAACGTGACCCTCGCAATTCGGAAACAACCTTCCCCATTTTTATTCCTTGGACTTGGGCCGTTCCTGCATAAACGCCTGCAACCGCGCCAGCCCTTCCACAATATCCACCGTCGCCCGCGCATAGGAAAACCGCAACGTGCCCACCCCGCGAACATGGTCAAAATCCAACCCCGGCGTCACCGCGACCCCGGCCTGATCCAATATTTCGGCGGCGAGTGCGCGGCTGTCGTCCGTTATGCCCGACACATCCGCATAGATATAGAACGCCCCGTCCGGCGGCGCAATTTTGTCAAACCCTGCTTTGGGCAACCCCTCCAGCATCAAGCGGCGGTTCTCGCGGTAGATCACCATATTCGCCTCCAGCTCATCGCCACATTCCATCGCCGCCAGCGCCACAATTTGCGAGGCATGCGAGGGGCAGATGAACATATTCTGCGCCAGCCGCTCGATCACCCGCACATGATCATCAGGCACAATCATCCAGCCGACCCGCCAGCCGGTCATCGAGAAATATTTGGAGAACGAATTGATCACATAGACATCATCACTGATTTCAAGCGCTGAAACCGCGCGGCCCTCGTATTGGATACCGTGGTAAATTTCATCCGAAATAAAACTGATGCCCTGGTCCGCGCAGGCCCCGATCAGACCCTCCATCGCGCCTTTGTCCAGCATGGTGCCCGAAGGATTCGCCGGTGAGGCGCAAATCAACCCGTCCAACCCCAGCCCTTTCAGCTCCGACGCCACCGGTTGCAAGCGGTTTTGCGCCGAGGTCTGGATGCCAACCGGCGCAAGATCCAGCGCCGACAGTGTCTGGCGATACGACGGATACCCCGGCTCGCCCAACCCGACCCGCGCGCCCGCATCAAACAAGGTGGTAAACGCCAAAATGAACGCGCCGGAAGAGCCAGGCGTCACAATCACCCGCGCGGGGTCCAGCGTGACACCATACCAATCGTTATATAGCCGGGCAATTCGCGCCCGCAATTCCGGCAACCCCAACGCCACGGTATACCCCATCGCCTGATCCTGCATCGCCGCCGCCAAAGCCGTGCGTGCACCTGCCGGTGCGGCCGTTCCGGGCTGACCCACTTCCATATGGATAATGTGGTGCCCCGCTGCTTCCGCCGCCCGCGCCGCTTCCATCACATCCATCACGATAAAGGGATCAACCACGCTTCGACTTGATATTTTCATCCAACCCTCTCAAACTGCACCCAATTCAGGGGCCTAAAACTTAACAGCTTTGTCCCAAGACAGCGAGTGAAGGTCAATGGCAGCTATCCACATCAACCGTCTTCTGGCACTCGCGCTGTTTTGGGTCGCGGCCACTGGCGTTCTGGCGGCCCCCGCCCACAGCCAAACCCTGATCCGCGATGCCGAAATCGAATTTGCCCTGCGCAAACTGGCCCGCCCGATTTTTACCGCGGCAGGGCTGAATGCCGGACGGATCAAAATTCTGGTGATCAGGGATTCGTCGCTGAATGCCTTTGTGATCGACAATAACCACATGTTCATCCATTCGGGCCTGATCCTGAAACTGAAGACCCCCGAAGAGCTGCAAGCGGTGATCGCGCACGAGGCTGCCCATATCGCCAACGGCCATATTTCGCGGCGGCTGGCCAATATGCGGTCGGCMWMRANCCRYCGMCSRTTTGGGAATTTTACTGTCCGGCATCGCCGCTGCCGCCTCTGGAAACGCACAAGCCGGTGCCGGTATTGCCCTTGGCGCGGCGGGGGCTGCACAGCGGGTTTTTCTGGCCCATACCCGTGGTGAAGAGGTATCGGCCGACCAGTCCGGTGCACGGTATATGGCGCGGGCGGGGATTGACCCGCAGGCGATGGTTGACGTGCTCGACATCTTTCGCGGCCAAGAAGCCCTGTCAGCCTCGCGTCGTGATCCATATGCGCTGACCCACCCGCTTTCACGCGAGCGCCTTCGSGCAATCAARGGCTATGCCGCCGCCTATGCGCGGCACGGCAAACCCGATCCGAATTCGGCCTATTGGTATGCCCGCACCCGTGGCAAACTGGGTGCTTTTTTACGCAACTCACGCTGGAGCCTGCGCGAGGCCAAAAAAACCGGATTTAACGATGTGACCATGATGATGCGGGCCATCGCCTATCATCGCATCCCTGACGCGAAAAAGGCGCTGCGCGAGGTGAACGCGCTGATTGCCGCCCGCCCTAATGACCCTTATGCGCATGAACTAAAGGGCCAAATCCTGCTGGAATCCCGTCAGGCCAAAGCCGCGACAGCCGCCTATGCTAGGGCCGTTAATCTGGCCCCCAATGAGGCGCTGATCCTTGCCGGATATGGCCGCGCTTTGTTGGCGCAAAACACCGGCCCCAGTATCAAAAAGGCACTATCGGTGCTGAAAAAGGCCCGCGCCCGTGATCCGCAAGACGCACGCATGATGCGCGATCTGGCCGTAGCTTACGCAAAATCCGGCAATAACGGCATGGCGTCTCTGGCCACGGCCGAACGATATGCGCTACAAGGCCGTCTGAAAGACGCCGGCATTCRCGCCAAACGCGCCGCGGGCCTTTTGCCGCGTGGCTCGGCTGGCTGGAACAGGGCACAAGACGTGCTAAGAGCTGCAAAAACAGTGCAACAACGGAGATAACTTCTATATGAAACGCCTCATCACAGCGGCAACACTTGCCGCACTGACTGTCGTCAATCCGGCCTATGCCACCGACATCATCACCATGACCGACACTGAACGTGACGTGTTTCGCGCCGAAGTGCGTGCCTATCTGATGGAAAGCCCCGAGGTTTTGCTGGAGGCCATCGCCGTGCTGGAGAACCGCCAAGCCGCCGAGGCCGCCAATAATGACGTAGCCCTTTTGCTGGAAAACGCCGATGCGATCTATAATGATGGTTTTTCTTACGTCGGCGGCAATCCCGATGGCGACATCACCTTGGTGGAATTCTCTGACTACCGCTGCCCATATTGCCAGCAAGCCCACCCCGAAGTGACCGAACTGGTTGCGTCAGATGGCAACATCCGCCTGATTTACAAGGAGTTTCCGATCCTCGGGCCGGATTCCCTGACCACCGCACAATTCGCAATGGCCACTTTGATGGTAGAAGGCCCTGAAGCCTACAAAAAGGTCAGCGCCGCCCTGATGGATCTGCGCGGCGCCCCCAGCAGCAATGCCCTGACCAAGCTGGCCAAGGAATTTGRTCTGGATGCCGCCGCCCTGCTGGAAAAGATGCAAAGCACTGAAGTGACCCAAGCGATTCAAGCCAACCGCGCGCTTGGTCAGCGCCTGCAAATATCCGGCACACCGACGTTTATTCTGGGCGACGAACTGGTGCGGGGCTATGTGCCGCTGGAAGCCATGCGCGAATTGGTTGCAGAGGCCCGCGGCGAATAAAACTCTTTAGCCGTCGATCAGCAGCTCTGCTTCTATTTCGACGGCTATTGCAAACGGCAAGGACGCCATGCCCACGGCGGAGCGCGTATGTGCGCCAACCTTTTTGCCAAACACCTCGATAATCAGATCGGTAAAGCCGTTGATCACCGCCGGCTGCGCACCAAATCCGGCGGCGCAATTCACCATGCCGAATATGCTGCACCATGCAGTGATGCGGTCCAGGTCGCCCAGCTCGCGCTCCAGAGAGCCAAGGATCGACAGCGCGGTTTTTCGCGCCAGCACGTAGCCCTCATCCACAGTCACATCCACACCGACCTGCCCGAACGGCCCCGCCAATGTGCCGTCGTTATCTTGTGGCCCATGGCCCGAGACAAACACCCGATTGCCCCGCACCAGAACGGGCGGAAACGGTAGGACCACACCCGCAGGCATCACGGGCCCAGACGGCAACACCAGCCCCATTGCAGAAATTTTATCTGCAATATCAGCCATCTACCGCCTCTTCTTCTGCCAGCTTGGTATCTATTATCACCGCGCGGTCCTCGACCTGCTGAACAATATGCTCAATCATCTCGTCATTGCTTAACTTATGGCTTTGCGCGCCCGCCAGATACACCATGCCACTGCCAGCCCCACCGCCAGTGAACCCAACATCGGTCATCAATGCCTCGCCCGGCCCGTTGACCACGCAGCCGATGATGCTCAGACTCATCGGGGTTTTGATGTGTTCCAGTCGACGTTCCAGCGTGTCTACCACCTTGATCACATCAAACCCTTGCCGCGCACAGGACGGGCAGGAAATGATGTTGACCCCGCGGTGGCGCAACCCCAGCGACTTGAGGATTTCAAAGCCGACTTTGACCTCTTCCACAGGGTCCGCCGACAGCGACACGCGAATAGTGTCACCGATGCCCATCCACAAAAGGTTGCCCAGCCCGATGGCCGATTTGATCGTGCCCGAGACCAGCCCGCCCGCCTCGGTCACCCCCAGATGGATCGGCGCGTCTGTGGCCTTGGCCAGTTGTTGGTAGGCGGCGGCGGTCATAAACACGTCGGACGCTTTGACCGAAATCTTGAACTCGTGAAAATCATTGTCTTGCAGGATGCGGATATGCTCCAGCCCGCTTTCGACCATCGCATCGGGACATGGCTCGCCGTATTTATCCAGCAGATGCTTTTCCAGTGATCCGGCGTTCACCCCGATACGGATCGAGCAGCCATGATCCTTGGCCGCCTGGATCACATCATGCACCCGCTCGGGCTTGCCGATATTGCCCGGATTGATCCGCAAACAGGCCGCCCCCGCTTCGGCCGCCTCGATCGCGCGTTTATAGTGGAAATGGATGTCGGCAATGATCGGCACGGGACTCTCGGACACGATCTCTTTTAACGCAGCAGACGAGGCCACATCCGGCACCGATATCCGCACAATATCTGCCCCTGCCTCGGCACAGGCCAGCACCTGTTTGATCGTTGCAGATGCGTCGGACGTCAGCGTGTTGGTCATCGTCTGCACCGCAATCGGCGCATCCCCCCCGACAGGCACATTGCCAACATGGATTTTGCGCGATTTACGGCGGTAAATATCGCGCCACGGACGGATTGGGTTATGCGTCATCGCATCAAGCCTTTTTGGGCAGTTTCAATATATGTCTAGGGATAGATAATAGCGCAGGCTGTGACAGGCAATGTCTGGCGCAGGATTATGCAAGATTATGCAGGATCATGCAGGATCATGCAGGATCATTCTGTGGGCATTTCCGTCGCAGGGGCAACCGAAAGGGCCGCAACGACGCTGGCCAACTCTTCGCTGGCGGTCAGATCGGCCAAGGCAAATTTTTCCTTGATCTCGTCCTCGCCCAAAGCGATTTTGCTAACAACGGACGCGCCCTCACCGGCGGGACCATACGTCTGGCCGTTCACCGCGAAATATACCGTGCCGGCATAACCCGTGCGCAGCGTTAGTGGCTCTTCGGTYTTGGGCAGCACGAATTTTTCWCCCGCATCCATGACTTTTTCAAAGATCACAGTGCCATCCGCCGATTTGATCCGCACCCACGCAGGGCGCACAGCAAATATCGAAACTTCGGGCACGCCGTCCGCGACCACTTTGATCAAGGTCGGATCAGGCGATAAATCCGGCGTATCCAGACCGGCCATCACACGGCGCAGCTCATCACCTCTCAGGTTATCATCAGGCGCAAGCGTGCCAAAATTCCACGGGTTCAGCGCCGATATCGGCCCGTCACGTGCCACCATCACCGGCACGTCCAGCGCTTGCGGGCGATACAACCGGTCCAGCGCATCGGGCGTCGGGGCGACAAACCCTGTGGACTGATCAACCGCGGCAATCACATCTTCACTTGCGGCCAACGGATCAACCGTGTCGGTCACACTAGGCGATTGTTCAACCGGCGCGAATTGCACCCGCTGCACCTCTTGCAACACCGTCCAGCCGCCATAGCCAATGCCGCCAATCAACGCGACCAGAACCAGAATCGAGCCGATTGCACCGGCCTCGATATTGGCAAACATCGGTTCTTTTTGCGGCACAAACGCTGCATTCGGATCCGAAAGCGGGTCACGGTTTTCGCGTTTCTGGCGGGCGGGTTTGACCGCTGCCGTGCTTGATGCCTTGGCCGACATACCATGCGCGGTTTCGTAATCGCTTTCCTTACAGAATTCCTGATACGCCCATTCCGGCTCCAACCCCAGATAGCGGGCATAGGAGCGCACATATCCGGCAATAAAACTGGGGGAATCAAAGGCGGTCGGGTCAGCGTTTTCAATCGCGGCGATATACGTCGCCTTGATTTTCAATTCACGTTGCACATCCAGCAGGGATTTACCAAGCGTCGCACGCTCGCCGCGCATCACGTCACCAAGGCGTAGATCATAGGCATCAAAGCCAGTGGGCGCGGCGCCTTCAGCCTTTTTGGACGAGAAAATCCGCCTGATCATTTACCCTGCTCCGTCGTCACACAATCAWCCCCAAAATAGTCGGCGATTCGATATGCGCCGATCTATTACGGATAACCTAACACAGAACAACCAATTATGCACGTTTTCAAAGACTAACCGGTTAGCTCGGCACGATTCAGCGCACAWTGCGACCACARCKCGTCCAACGCATTCACCAGCTTGTCTATCTCCTCAGGGCCATGCACTGGCGACGGGGTAAACCGCAGCCGTTCGGTGCCACGTGGCACGGTCGGGAAATTGATCGGCTGGGCGTAAATCCCGTAATCTTCCAGCAGGCGATCCGACAGCATTTTGCATTTCACCGGATCACCTACATGCACCGGAACGATGTGGGTGCCGTGATCAATGATCGGCAGCCCCAGCGCCTTGAGCCGGTCCTTCAGAATGCGCGCCTGTGTTTGCTGCAACGCACGCAAATGCGGATCGCTCTTTAGATGTTTGACCGAGGCCGCCGCCCCCGCCGCAACCGCCGGTGGCAGGCTGGTGGTAAAGATAAAACCGGGCGCATAGGAGCGGATCGCATCGGCCATTTTGGCGCTAGTGGCGATATAGCCGCCCATCACGCCGTATGCTTTGCCAAGGGTGCCGTTGATAATATCGATCCGGTCCATCAACCCGTCACGTTCAGCCACGCCAGCGCCATGCGGGCCATACATGCCCACTGCGTGGACTTCGTCAATATAGGTCAGCGCGTTGAATTCGTCCGCCAGATCAAGCACTTCCTCAATCGGGCCAAAATCTCCGTCCATCGAATAAATCGATTCAAAGGCAATGACGCACGGCTGGTCCGGGTCCCGTTCTTCCAGCAATTCACGTAGATGGGCCACATCATTATGGCGCCAGATTTTCTTGTCACCGCGTCCGTTGCGGATGCCTTGAATCATCGAGGCATGGTTCAATTCATCCGACAGGATCACCAGGCCGGGAAACAGTCGCGGCAGTGTCGACAGGGTGGCGTCATTGGCGATATAGGCCGAGGTGAAAACCAGCGCCGCCTCTTTCTTATGCAAATCTGCCAGCTCGGCCTCTAGCTGTTTGTGATATACCGTGGTGCCCGAAATATTGCGTGTGCCGCCAGATCCCGCACCCGAGGCATTCAATGCTTCGTGCATCGCCTCGAGCACATGCGGGTGCTGGCCCATGCCCAGATAATCATTGCCACACCAAACCGTAATCGGTTTTTCCGTCCCGTCGGGGCGGCGCYAAATCGCGTGTGGAAAGGCACCCTTGCGTCGCTCGATGTCGATAAAGGTGCGGTAACGCCCCTCATCATGCAAACGTTGCAGGCTTTCATCGAGTTTGGCAGAATAATCCAAAATGCGGCTCCTTGGCTTTGACGGGTAGAATCACCGCCAAACGTCTCGTTACCGCACATTATCCACCTAAACCCCCTGATAACAGGTTACAAAATGCCGCTGTTGGGCAGATGGTCTCGCCAGCTCAATTCCGCCGGCTTAATCCTGAACAACAATCCGGCAATCCGGTGCCCCGTCATTGGCACACGCCGCCAGCGCCGCCACCGCCGCCCCGTCGCCTTTGGCAACGCCGTAGCCCCCCGTGCTGGGTGATATTGCCAATGCTTTGGACCCGCCACCGCGCAGATAGGTTTTCTTGAAGGCCACCGTCGCGCTGGTGGACAGCTGCAACGCCCGCTCGACGTATTTTTTCGGGGTGATATGCGCCACCACAACGCATTTTGGCCCGCCACCGCGCAACCCGTTACATTCCTTGAGCGCCGCGGCTGCAGCCGCCTCTGTGGTGTGGTGATTGGCCGAGGCCGCCGTTGCCTTATACGTCAACCCATGTTCGGGCGACGCGGCAATCGCACCATAATACAGCACCGCCTTAAATGCCTCGTCATTTGCCATAAAGTTCAAGGTTGCTACATCCACTTCACTCATAAAATCCTGCGGCACCACAGTGAACCACTACCGGCTGACGCCGGTAGCATCCCGTTTGGAATGTAATTCCAGGTACTGCATGATGATCTCGTCGGTCACATTCCCCGATGTTGTCG
>NVTS01000105.1 GCA_002732995.1 Marinosulfonomonas sp.
GCAACCAATTCGCTATCCTATACCCCGAACGGTTCAACAGATGACCCGTGAAACCCGCATGGGCTAAGCCTCATACACAGAGTTTCGGATACTCCCGAAGAACTGCGTCTTTCGCCATACCACCAGCATTCTGATATCGAAGTTCCATCGCGCCATGCTCGATTTCATCGCCAAGTATGCCATGCGTATACCGTGATGTCGGATCAGTGAATTCTGCCGAGACAACTCCGGCCACCCCCGACCCTGCAACAAGGGCAAACACCCCGATGAGTGCCGCCCGTAGCATCCTTATATCTGCTTCACTGGAAGATGCACGATCAACCCGTCCAGATCATCGGTCACCTTGATCTGGCAGGTCAGACGCGAGCGCACCTCGTCCGGCTCATAGGCGAAATCGAGCATGTCTTCTTCCATCGCGTCCTTGGCCGGAACCTTTTCCACCCAGGCGGCATCCAGATAGACATGGCAGGTGGAACAGGCGCAGGCCCCACCGCAATCGGCCTCGATCCCCGGCACGTTGTTGTCACGCGCGCCTTCCATCACAGTCAGCCCCGCCGCGACATCTACAACATGCTTGGTGCCGTTGTGCTCAACATAGGTAATCTTCGCCATTTCTCTTTCCTCAAATCAAATCCGTCTGCAATCTTTAGCCAAGGCAGATACCTCTTGCCAGCAGGATTTACCAGAGGTGGCCACAAACCCGCCCAGAAACAACCTGACTGGGCCTTCAATGTTACAGATCGGGATGAATATTTGTGGCAATTGCCATCCCCCTTTCTCCAACAGCCACAACCGCGTATGACCACGCTAATGATCCAGCCAAAAAGGCGGCGAGCAGTGACAATGCGTATCCATTGGATGCTAGGGGCCACAGCCCTGTTTACATCCCTGTTTTTGGCGGCCTGTCAGCAGGCCGCCCCTCCTGTTTTGCTGCCAGTTAGCGAAACCGACATGATCCAGATTTTAACCAAAGCGCCCGAAGACAACCGCAGCGGCAAATGCTGGGGCAAGGACATAACCCCCGCCCTTGTCGAAACCGTGACCGAACAGGTGCTGGTGCACGCCGCTCGCCCCGTGATCCGCCCGTCCCCCGACGGCGCACCGACCTATCGAACCGTGCAAAGCCCCGCGGTTTACAAAACCCTGACCCAGCAAAAGATCATCACCCCACGCAGTGAATACTGGTTCGAGGTGCCTTGCGCCGCCGATATGGGCACGGGTTTTATTGCCACCCTACAGCGGGCGCTAAAATCGCGCGGCCTGTTTCGCGGCGCAGTAACCGGCGTGATGGACCCAAAAACCACCAAAGCGGTGCGCTGGTACCAAAAACAGCATGGGCTGGACAGCGGGATATTGTCGCTTGCCGCAGCCCGTCAATTGGGGCTGGTGGCCTACGCGCGGCCCAACAGTAACTAGCAGCCGCTTATCGGGGATCAACCATGACCAATAGATTGGTGATCCGCAAAACCACGCCAGCAGATACAGCGCAGATACGCGCGCTCTATCCACAAGCCTTTCCTGATGAGGACCTAAGGCCTGTCGTATCCGCCCTCCTCAAGGAGGGATCGCAGGTCTTGTCGCTGGCCAGCTTCGATAGGGAAGCGTTGATTGCCCATGTCCTGTTCTCCCTTTGCGCAACTGAAGGCCAGTACCAAACCGGAGCGCTTCTTGGACCTCTTGGCGTTATACCACCGCGCCATAGACAGGGTTTGGGCAACGCACTTGTCCGTAACGGACTGGATCGGCTGGAAAAAAAGCGGGGTCAGCCAAGTCTTTGTTCTCGGTGATCCGGCGTATTGCCAGCGGTTCGGGTTTTCACCCGAAAGACATGTGCTAACGCCCTATCCCCTGCCCGCAGAATAYGGCGATGCATGGCAATCCATGCCGCTGGCCACGCGGGCACCGCTTTTGGCAGGTCGGCTATCGCTGCCGGAACCGTGGGTGGATGCAGACCTATGGTGATCGTGAATTAACCCAGTACCCGCGCAAAGCAAAAAAGGGCACCCAACCGGATGCCCCATTCTTGATTCTTGTTCTTTACCAGAGATGAATCACTCCAGCGACAGCGCCACAAACCGTGGCTCGCCCGCGCGACGCACCAGCAGCAGCAGCGATTTGCGGCCCGCCTCATGCGCATCCTTGATCCGTGCTTCCAGATCAGCAACGCTTGTGATCTTTTGCTGGCCCGCTTCGGTCAGTACGTCGCCAGGCCGCAAGCCCTTTTCAAACGCTTCGGTTGCCTCATCGACCGCTTTAACCACCAGCCCTTCGGCCCCGTCTGGCAGCCCCATTTTCCCGCGCAACTCGTCGCTCATTTCGGTGACGGTCAGGCCCAGGATATCTTTCTCAATCGGCGCTTCGGATGCCTCGACAACAGCCGGAATAGTGCCCTCGGCGGTTTCACGACGGCCCAATGTGATCTTTAGCGTCTGGGTTTTACCATCACGCAGCACCACAACGCGCACCTCTTTGCCAACTTCGGTGTTGCCCACCTTGCGCACCAGCCCGCGGGTGTCTTCAACCGTGACCCCGTCAAACACGATGATCACATCGCCCGATTTGATACCGGCCTCGGCGGCTGGTCCTTCGGGAACGTCCGTTACCAACGCACCGGCGGCTGTTTCCAGCCCCATCGCTTCGGCCACATCAGCGGTCACATCCTGAATGCGTACACCCAGCCAACCGCGCCGCGTTTCGCCAAATTCTTTCAACTGGTCAACCACACGGGTCACCACATTTGATGCCATTGAGAACCCGATGCCGATTGATCCGCCATTCGGGGACAGGATCGCGGTGTTCACCCCGATCACCTGACCGTCCATGTTAAACAACGGACCGCCCGAATTGCCACGGTTGATCGCCGCATCGGTTTGCAGATAGTCGTCATAGGTGCCCGACAGCGCACGGTTGCGCGCCGAAACGATACCTGCTGACACCGAAAACCCCTGCCCCAGCGGATTGCCTATTGCCATCACCCAGTCACCGACGCGCATGATGTCACTGTCACCAAAGGCGACAAACGGCAGCGGCACATCGCTCTCGACCTTCAACAAGGCAATATCGACCTTGGGGTCACGACCAATCACCTTGGCAGGCAGCATTGTGCCGTCGAAAAACTCGATCTCGATCTCGTCAGCTTCGGCAATCACATGGTTGTTGGTGACGATATAGCCATCCTCGGAAATCACAAAACCCGATCCCAGTGCCTGGCTGCGCCGTGGACGTTGGCCATTGCCGCCACGATCCATGAAATCCTTGAAGAAATCCTCGAACGGTGATCCTTCGGGCACGATGGGCCCGGGCATCTGCCCGGTCGGGGCCGCGATTGTGGTTGTCGTGGTGATGTTCACCACCGACGGGCTGATCTCTTCCGCCAGATCGGCAAAGCTTTCGGGCGCACTACGGGCATGCCCCATCACGGTTTGCAGCATCAACAGCATCACCGCCAACGTCAGCATCCAAATGGCCCGCATCGGGGCGCTGTCAGTTGAATTACGGGTTACGGGGATTGAAATAGTTTTGGCTTTCACTTTGAAACGACTCCTCTTTCAGTCTGAAACAGCGCACCCAACCTTGCATCGGGCGCGACATGGTTGATCTATAGATAGGCACAAATATCCAGAACTCAAACCCCTGATCGTCACTTCAAGCAGTTGTGAAGTAGATTTCAGCCTATAATCTGCGCCAGCCAGACCAGTCCAACACCCAATGCAACAGCCCCAAGGCCAAAGCGGCGGCGGACCTCTAGCGACATTTCCTGCAATGCTTCCAACAGCCGTTCCACAAGAGAAGGGGCCAGTGCGTACACCAGCCCCTCTATTACCAACACCAGCCCGAGGGCCAGAAGAATGGTCGCTATCATTCAGGTTTTGCCGATTTCAGATAGTTGAAGAATTCACTATCCGGCGACAGAACCATCGTCGTGGTGTTGCCCTGAAGCGCTTTGCGATAGGCCGCCAACGAGCGGAAGAATTCAAAGAACTCCTGATCCTTTTCAAAGGCTTCGGCGAAAATCGCGTTCCGCTTGGCGTCAGCTTCACCACGGGTGATCTCGGATTCACGGGCCGCAGCTGACACCAGTTCAACCACAGTCCGATCCGCCAGCGCAGTCACACGCAGGGCCGCTTCCTGACCACGGGCAATCTCGTCCGCCGCTTCACGGTCACGTTCCGCACGCATCCGATCAAAGGTGGCCGATAGGTTGGCACGCGGCAAATCGGTACGTTTCAGACGCACATCAATCACCACCAGACCAAGAGTAAGCGCGTCCTTAATCGCCCCGTTGCGGATACGCAGCATCAATGCCGCACGATCCGTCGACAGAATGTCGTTTGACGAAACTGAGCCCAGAACCTCGCGGATTTGCGCCCGCAGGATACTGTCGATACGGGTTTCAGCCGCACGTTCGCCGCCAACACCCACCGCTTGGCGGAATTTTTCGACATCGACAATCCGGTAACGSGCRAARGCATCRACCACCAGRCGWCGATCATCCAGWGGWGTSAYCTCSNAGKGGTNCAACWTCRCGGCTYAGGATRCGGTCRTCATARSKCACRACCTCCTGRATCAGCGGRATYTTRAASGCSAGACCMGGWTYWTCCTTGACCGMRACMACCYKACCRAAYTGCAGMACCAGCGCCTTTTCACGCTCGTCCACGATGAATATTGATGACATCAGCGTTATGACGGCAATGAATAAAATAGGCAGGAGTAATGTAGTTTTACGCATCAGTTGTTCCCTCCGCTGCTTTGCAACTGGTTCAGCGGCAGATATGGCACAACACCCTGTCCGCCCCCGCTAACATCCTGATCCAGAATAACCTTGTTCACACCACTCAAAACCTGCTCCATCGTTTCCAGATACAGCCGCTTGCGCGTCACTTCCGGTGCTTTCTGGTATTCCGTCAGAACCGCCAGAAAACGACTGGCTTCACCTTCGGCCTCATTCACCACACGGGCGCGGTACGCTTCGGCTTTCTCCAGCACTTGGGCTGCTTCACCACGGGCCCCCGCCAGAACGCGGTTGGCGTGGGTGTCGGCCTCTTTAATCAGACGTTCGCGGATTTGTTCGGCTTCTTGCACCTTGTGAAAGGCATCAATCACCTCTTTGGGCGGATCGGCCTTATCAAAGTTAACCCGCACGATGGTCACACCACTATTATAGCTGTCCAGCGTCTGCTGGATCAGATCCTTCAGATGCGCCGAAATCACACCACGGTCACGGTTCAGGATCGGCGCCAGATTGGATTGCGAGATAATCTCGCGCATGGCTGATTCAGATACCGCCGCGATGGTTTCTTCAGGGCTTTTCAACTCGAACAGGAATTTTTCCAGATCGTTGATGTTCCAGACCACCTGAAAATCAATATCGACGATGTTTTCATCGCCGGTCAGCATCAGACCAGCGTCACCGCCTACACCCACACCGATATTGACGATTTGCTCGCGCGTCACGGGGCGGATTTCTTTGGTCACCACCGGCCACGGTGCAAAGTTCAGCCCCGGACTGCCGGTGGCTGAATATTTGCCAAAGAACAGCTCGACCGATTGCTCCTCGGGCTTGACCGTATAAAACGATGCCATGGCCCATAACCCAGCTGCCACCAACAGGCCAAGGCCAACCGTGCCTTTGGTAAATGCCGGACCCGCAGGTCCATCGCCCTGCCCGCCTCCACCGCGACCACCCATAAGCACACGCAGTTGTTCCTGACCTTTTTTCACAATGTCTTCGAGTTCGGGGATTTGCGGCCCATCCTGGCCGGGGCGTTTACCACCACCACCGCCGCGGTTATCACCGCCGCCGTTCTGGCCGCCATTATTGCCGCCTCCGCCCCAGGGTCCGTCGTTATTATCAGCCATCTAGCTTCCTTACATTCAGATACATAGATTAATTGAGTGCTCTATACGGCATTTTCAAGCCGCTTGCACGGACGAATTTACCTGTAGAATTTACGCGGTGCGTGTCGGCACCTTCATTGTCACCAGTTCTTCGGTCATTGTCGGGTGAACCGCAACCGTTCTGTCGAAATCTTCCTTGGTTGCGCCCATTTTTATCGCAATCGCCGCCAGTTGGATCATTTCACCCGCATTATCTGCGACAATATGACAGCCCAAAACCACCCGCGTGGCTTGGCTGACGATCAGTTTCATCATCACCCTATCCTCGCGCTCGGCAAATCCGGTCTGCATGGCGCGAAAGGTGGCCGAATACACCTCGATCGGCTCTTGGTCGCGCGCCGCTTCCTCGGTCATGCCCACAGTGCCCAGTTCGGGCTGGGTGAACACTGCACTTGCCACCAGATCGTGATCCGGCTTGTGCGGTTTGCCGTGGAACACCGTATCAACGAACGCAGCACCTTCACGAATGGCCACCGGCGTCAGGTTGATCCGGTCGGTAACATCGCCCACCGCATAGATCGACGGCACAGCGGTCTGGCTGTAATCATCGACGATGATCTGCCCCTTGCGGCCCAGCTTAACTCCGGTATTTTCCAGCCCCAGAT
Source organism: Marinosulfonomonas sp. (assembly GCA_002732995.1). Classification (GTDB taxonomy): domain Bacteria; phylum Pseudomonadota; class Alphaproteobacteria; order Rhodobacterales; family Rhodobacteraceae; genus Profundibacter. The sequence goes on from NVTS01000105.1 coordinate 6,504, forward strand.
CATCGGTATTTGGCATGCGCCCCGTGGCATACATCACCGCGTCATAACAGTGATCATGGCCAGTGGTGCATTTCACGAACAACCCGTCATCCACCTTGTCGATCTGCATCACATCAGTGCCCAGATGCAGGTTCACACCGCGCTCGCGCACCAGATCGGCCACATGGCCGCGCGCCTCGTCATCGAACCCGCGCAGAATTTGCGCGCCGCGATAAAACTGCGTCACCTTAACGCCCAGCCCGTTCAGGATGCAGGCGAATTCGCAGGCAATAAACCCGCCGCCAACAATCAGGATGGATTTGGGCAAGCTGTCCAGCTTAAATACATCATTCGAGGTGATCGTCAGCTCTGAGCCTTCAAATTCTGGCGTAAAGGGCCGGCCGCCAACCGCAATCAGAATGTGCTTGGCGGTGAAGGTCTCGCCACTGCTCAACTTCACCGTATGCGCATCGACCATCTCGGCCCGCGCGTTGTAAATTTCGACTCCGGCCTTGGCCAGATTGGCGCGGTAAATCGCTTCCAGACGGTCCAGTTCTGCATCCATCTTGCCGCGAAATTTGCTCCAGTCAAACGCGCCAATGGTGGAATCGGTCCAGCCAAACGCCTTGGCATCCTGCGCCGCACCGCTATAGGCCGAGGCAAAAACCATCAGCTTTTTCGGCACACAGCCGCGAATAACACAGGTGCCACCCATGCGGTATTCTTCGGCCAACGCCACCTTGGCACCTGCTTCAGAAGCCGCCAAACGCCCCGCACGCACCCCGCCCGAACCGCCACCAATGACGAATAGATCATAGTCAAAACTCATAGCATCGCGCCCTTAAGATGGTTATTCGGTCAGATCGGTGAACAGGTTATCGCTCTCGACAAAATCAATGCGGTCCTCTTCAACCGTGCCGGCATTGATGTCGCGCACCTCGACGCGGCCATCGCCATAGCCGATCACAACCACATCGCAAATGTCGATAAACAGCCCGTTTTCCACCACGCCGGGGATCTGGTTGATCACCAGTGAAAACTGGCGCGGATTGCCGATCCGGTTCAGATGCAGGTCCAGAATATAATTGCCCTCGTCGGTGATAAACGGCACTTCGCCATTCAGCCGCAGGGTAGAGTTCTGGCCCAGCACATCCATGCTGACCAGCGTTTCCTCGATCAACGCCTTGCTGGTTTGCCAGCCAAACGGGATCACCTCGACCGGCAACGGGAAGGCGCCCAGCGTTTCGACCTGTTTGGACACATCGGCGATCACCACCATCATATCGGACGCGGTTGCCACGATCTTTTCTTGCAACAAAGCGCCGCCGCCGCCCTTGATCAGGTTCAGGTTGGCATCATATTCATCGGTCCCGTCGATGGTCACGTCCAGCCACTTGGCCTCGTCCAGAGAAATCACCTCGATGCCGACTTGGCGCGCCAGATCAGCGGTGCGCGTCGATGTCGGCACCCCCTTGATCTTCATGCCGCCATCGCGGACCTGCTCGCCCAGACAGCGCACCATCCACGCGGCGGTTGATCCGGTGCCAAGCCCGACACGCATGCCATCCTCGACGTAATCCACAGCGCGTTTGGCAGCGACAAATTTGGCTTTGTCGATCGGTGATAATTCTCCGGTCATATCATGCGACTCCCCAGTTGTTGGCAGCGTTATATGCGATCAGTCACGCGGCGGCGAGGGGCAATTCAAGCATTTGCAGGTTTGCCACCGCTCACATGCAACCCTAGGCCTCCTGACGAAACGCCTGCACCATCAGGATCACCTCGTCTACCTGCACCAACCCGTCCCCGTCCAGATCAAACGCCATAAACCCGCGCAACCGCGCCGCATCTTTCTCGGACACCCTGTCCAGCGCCCGAAAGCCCTGCCATGACGGATACCAAAATGAAAAACCTGCGCATTGCTTTCTCCTGTTCCTTATCAGTGCAAGCCAACGACCTCCCGATCATGGTTAAGGTAATGTAAAAAGGGCTTCAGCAAATCCCGGCAAAAACCTACTTCGCTAAATGTGCCCTTGAAACCACTCGGATAACATATCTACCAAACCAGGGTCAGGACTCGTTAAATCCAAAAAAACAACAAAATCAGCGATGCGATTGCGGAGAAGAACGTATGCGCACAGCGGTCACAGCGGTCACAGCGGTCACAGCGGGTTGATATGCGTCGCCCGTTGCCCGGCAACGCATGTTTACTTGCGTGAGAGGATATCCTTCAGCCTGCCAAACATATTTCCAACCTTATGCCGCTGTTTATACAAGGTTTTATCATAGTTGATCTGGTGCTTCCGGTTCTTTTTGGAGGGAATGCAGGGCATAATGCCCTTTTCTTGCAGCCCGTCCCTGAACCAATCGGCATCATAACCTCGATCCGCCAGAAGATATTTGGCAGCGGGGTACATCCCCTTATTCA
>NVTS01000106.1 GCA_002732995.1 Marinosulfonomonas sp.
TGATTGGCGCCCCGCCATATCCGAGGAACGTCCATGACACGTTATATCCTTATGCGCCTGCTGTCGGCATTGCCCACCCTGCTGGGCATGTCATTCATTGCCTTCGCCATCGTCGCTCTTGCCCCCGGTGATCCGGTTGAGCAACAATTGCGGGCGATGGGGTTTGTTCCGTCTGCAGAAGACGTTGCTGCCCTGAAGGCGGAATTTGGCCTCGATAAGCCCTTTCTTACACGGTATTTCAACTGGCTGATGCGGGCCGTGCAGTTTGAGTTCGGCACCTCGATTGCCACTGGTCGCCCGGTGCTGGACGAGATCATGATCCACCTGCCGGCCACGCTGGCATTGGCGGGCAGTGCACTTTTCGGGGCGATTTTGATCTCGCTCGGCCTGGGAATCGCCGCTGCCTCGTCAGGCCAGGGCGTTGGCGCACTGGTGCGGGGGCTGACCATAATGCTGGTCTCGGTGCCGTCATTCTGGCTGGCGCTGGTTTTCATTTACGCCTTTGTGATGGTGCTGGGCTGGGCGCGGATCGTCGGCGACGGCACCTTGGGCGATCTGGTTCTGCCGGCTTTAACGCTGGCATTGGGCAGCGGGGCCGCATTAGGCCGCGTTGTCTATGAGCGGGTGCGCAGCGAAATGTGCGAGGACCACATCCGCCTGGCCATTGCCAAAGGTCTGTCACCCCACCGCATTCTGAGCCATCACATCGCGCCGCGCATTATCGGCCCGCTGGCAACCGCATGGGCCAGCACCTTTGGCGGCTTGCTGGGGGGGGCGGTCATCGTCGAGGCGATTTTTGGCTGGCCGGGCCTGGGCCAACTGATCCTGCAGGCAATTTCGCAACGTGATTTTCCGGTGATCCAGGCCTATCTGGTGTTCATGGGGCTGGCGTTTTTTGTCACCAGCCTGCTGGCCGACATCATCGTGGTCATTGCCGATCCACAACTTCGCAAGGAACTGCACAATGGCTGATGTTTTTCAGATTAAACCACGAACAAAACGTCGGCTGCTCAGCATCGGCAGGGCGCACGCGGGCCTTGTCACCGGGCTGGTATTACTGACCGGATTTTTTGCACTGGCCTTTTCCGGACAGCTGCTGGATCTGCCCGATCCCGACAAGATGGACCTGCTGGCGCGTCTTGCACCACCTTCCGACGCGCATATACTTGGCACCGACCATCTGGGGCGGGATTTGCTGGCGCGGGTGGTTTCGGCTATTCCGGTTTCGCTGGGTTCGGCATTGATAACCATGGCGCTGATCTTTGCCATCGGGCTGCCTTGGGGGCTGATCGCCGGTCTGGCAGGCGGGCGGGTTGACGCGGTGATGATGCGGTTTGCCGATATTGTCATGGCCTTTCCGATGCTGGTTCTGGCGCTGGCCATCATCGGTTTCATGGGGGCATCGCTCGAGGCCTCGATGATCGGCATCGCCGCCGGGTGGTGGCCGTCAAATGCGCGCCTGGTGCGGGCGCTGGTGCTGTCGGCGAAAAAACGCGATTTTGTCCGCGCCGCGAGGCTGGCCGGTGCATCACGCAGCCGCACGATCCTGCGCCATATCCTGCCGCAAATCCTGCCGCCGCTTGCGGTTGTTATCTCGCTCGATACCGCCTCGGTGCTGCTGGCACTATCCTCGCTCAGTTTTCTGGGCATTGGTGCACAGCCACCAAACGCCGAATGGGGTGCCATGCTGAACGAGGCCCGGCCGTTTTTTGCCCAGGCACCGCATATGCTGTTTATTCCCGGTCTGGCGGTTACTCTGGCGGTGCTGGCGTTCAATCTGGTCGGTGAAGGGGTGCGTGACCTTCTGGATCAGCGGCAGCCGTATCAATGGTAGACATCCTGAAAGTATCCGGTCTGAGCGTTGAAACCGCAAAGGGAGAGCGGCTGCTGAGGGATGTGTCCTTCGCATTGGCTCCGGGGGAACGTTGCGGGCTGATCGGGGCGAGTGGCTGCGGCAAATCCCTGACGGCGGCCGCGCTGTGTGGCTTGTTGCGCCCGCCACTTTCTGTGACCGGCGGAACCGCCACGCTTGAAGGGGTCGAGTTGTTTTCACTGTCGCCAAAGATGTGGCGCAAGCAACGAAGAGGCGCGATTTTCCAGACATTTCAAAGCCCCGGCACCGCATTGACGCCCACCTTGCGTCTTGGTCCGCAACTGACCGAGGCCGCCCGAATATCGGGCGCGGATCCCCGTCGGGTCGTGCCCGAGGCGCTAAAAATCGTTGGCCTGCCCGCCGATACCGTCAGGCAATTTCCCTATCAGCTTTCGGGTGGTATGAAGCAACGCAGCCTGATTGCCATGGCTCTGATCCTGCGCCCCCGGGTGCTAATCGCCGATGAGCCGACCACCGGCCTGGATATACTGACCGAACGCGACATCCTGCGTGCGCTCGATGCCATGATCGAGGCAACCGGCGCGGCCTTGCTGTTTATCAGCCACGATTTGCGGGCGGTGCGGGCCATCGCGCCACGCACGCTGGTGATGGCGGCCGGGGCGATTGTCGAGGATTGTGCAACCGACGCGCTGGAAAATGCCAGCCATCCTGCGGCGCAACGTCTGGGGCAGGCCGCAGCAGAATTGGAGGCCCCGTGCTGAGCATCCGCAACCTGAGCAAGAGCTTTTATGGAACCCCGGTTCTGAATGATATCAACCTTGATCTGAGCACCGGTGAAGTGATCGGACTGATTGGCCGTTCGGGCGCGGGGAAATCAACCCTGGCGCGCTGCCTTGTCGGGCTTGAGCGGGCCGAGGCCGGAACAATTACCCTGCAGGGCAATACTATCATGCCGGGAACAGGGTTGGCACGGCAAAAAATCCAGTATCTGTGGCAGGATCCAACCCAGGCGCTCAGCCCTTATCTGTCGGCAAAGGCGGCAGTTCTTGAAACTCTGAACGGGTTTGATATTGGCAGCCGTGACCAGCGGAATACGAGGGCAACGGATTTGCTGAAACAGTTTGAAATTGACACCGGGACGGCGGCGCGCAAACCCTACAACCTGTCCGGCGGCCAATGCCAGCGCGTTACGCTGAGCCGGGCGCTGGCCGCCGAGCCTGAAGTTCTGATCCTTGACGAGCCTTTGTCTTCGTTGGACATGGCCACCCAGGTTGCTGCCCTCAACACCCTGAAAACAGCGCGGCAACAGCGCAATATATCCATGTTGATCGTCAGCCATGACCTTGCCACATTGCGCCAGATTGCCGACAAGGTTGCGGTGCTTGATGAAGGCCGGATTGTTGAATTTCTGCCAATCGAGCAATTTGCAGCCAGGGCACGGCATCCATTGGCGCGGGCCTATGCCGAAACCCTCGCCCCTAAAGGTCGGCGATAGCGCTTGGATCAAACGAGACAGGCTCTGTTGGAGAGCACCCCAAAGTGTGGGGCAATTAGGCTGCCAGTTTTTCTTGGGTGACTGATTTCATGCCTGGATACCATTGCTGGAACTTTGTGGGCAGCGTCCCATCGAGAGTGCAGGTTCGGGTTACAGCATAAGTTGGGCACCTGTTTTTGGCCATCGCATTTGCGGCGTTTGCAGAAGCGTTTTCCCACCACGGTGTTGACAGTGCTTTCCACAAAGCCGGTCGAGACCCGTTCGCCGTATTGCCTGCGTTCCGCGTAATTCGGGATCATCCAAGCGCTGTTGGTGATATATGTTTGGAATTCTGCAGCCGCTTTGCGCAAGGCCTTGATGCTGGCATGGTCCGTCTCGACTTCATCCAAATCCATTACCAAATCACCAATTGCGATTTGTCCATCATGTAGATTCCCATTCCACAGACAGGCTTTGATCTGGCGCAATATTCTGGCCAATTGTTCCGCCTCGATTGGATTGTGATGGGCCAGCCCTTTGACGTATTGATGCATGACGGTAATGCGCATGGTGATGTGGAACCAGTCCAGAATGTGCTCAAAATGCCCTGTCGGTAATGGGTGCCATGTCGCGCGCCATGTTGATCACGGTATCGCCCCCATCGCTCATGAAGGTGATCTGCTGATTTTCTTGCCAGCCCTGATCTTTCAACACTTCATGTAATCGCCTGCGTGGCTTTTTGTCATGGCTTTGAACTAGGCCAAGGTAACGATCCGGTAATCCCCCCCCATTTTTAATGGAACCCGCTTGTAGAATTACGCGGCCATTTACAGCCGGGCAGTGGTAAACAGATCCTTGTGCAAATGATTTTGTACCAGCGCCACTAGCCCGTTATGGCCTTTTCTCGAAGATTGGCGACGTATCGCCATGCGCTTTGACCGCTGCGCACATGCTTTCATGTCGGCAATCCAGATCGCCGCAATCGTCATCTTCTGGATTTAACGAGTCCTGACCCTAGTCAAAAAACACCATGCTGGACGGCGGGGCAGTAGAAGATCAACCTGTCGTCGGTGGCCTTGATGTACACAAGAAGACATACTCAGCAGCACTATTTTCCAAGGAGGATGGTTTGATTGAAAGTTACACTTGCCGTCTGGGGAAGGATAAACAGGTTTGTCCGGCCATCTTGATCAACAACCGTTGCGATAAGGGCTGTCGGGCGCAATTTACGGCCATGCTCGGTCCCGGCTTCATGTTCACGACGCCAAAGATATTCATAGCCCCATACATCGCCTTGCTTTGAGTGGGTTCATTTTTGGGTCTCATCGGAAAGAGCGGATTCGAGCATTGCAAGATGTTCGGCTGGCATTTCTTCCACGGCGAACACCTGTCGTTCATCCTTCTTGAAACGCTGCTCATAATCCCGAATGCTCATCAGAACAAAACGGGGTTTCTTATGTTTCGTGATGGTGACAGGCTCAAAACTGGCTGCATCAAGAACATCGCCAAGAGTCTGTTTTAGATCGGTAGATGGGAACGAACGCATTGGTGTCTCCTGTTGTCTAAGATAGACTAAATAGACAAAACGGACAAGAGTAAAGATAGCCCTAATCAAAAAAGACCCCGCCGAATCCAGCGCGGCATTTCCTGCCCGCCATCGCCCCACAGATAGATGCGGAGCCGCACGCGGGTTTTCAGATTCAGGCCCACGGATTAATCACTTCCACTTTCATCGCCTCAAAAGGGCTTGCGTCTCTGGTGGCGATGGGACAACGATCATTACTGATAGCAATCGCCGCAATCATGCCATCCATATCAGAAACTGCCTTCCCGGATTGCCTTACCGTCGCAATATGACCGCCAAACATAAGAGCGGCCATCGTATCAAAAGGCAGAATGCGACCTCGAAAATCCACTTCAAAAAGCTCCGTGATGGCATTGTGGAGGCTGGCCCGCTTTCTGCCATTGGGCAAACTCCATAAGCCATACTCCATTTCCACCTGTGTTATGGCGGTAACAAACAAGCGGCTTGGGTCTTGATCATCAAGCCAGTCGATCACTTTAGGGTCAGGGTTTGGTTTAAGCGGTTCTGAAATGACATTTGTGTCGAGGATGATCATTCAAACACCATCGGTTCACTTACATCTTTACTACGCTCAAATTGGAAACCACCCCCAATCACGCCACGATATTTAGCTTTTAGTTTAGAGCCAAAACCTTCGCCAGTCTTGTGTTGAACAAGGTGGGCGATTGCCAGACGGACCTCCGCCTCGGCACTCCGGTTGTTCTCGGCTGCCACTTGCTTCAAGGCTTCGTATTGAACACTCGGGATATTCCTTACAGTCATTTGACTCATTGCATCAGCTCCTTTTAGATATGCTATCACCATACTGTAACTGCCAGCACAATGCAAGCAAGCATGACGTTGCGAACGCAAAAAGGCGGCCCCCCGAAGGGGGCCAAGCTTTCCTCCACCATAAAGGATTTCAGTTATTTCGGGGGCCATAGATGATTGCCTTTGGCATCGTAAACGGCTGTAATATTTATGTGCTCAATCACGGGTGTGATGCCAAGCGTTGTGAGGGCATAAACGATACACTGGATTGTATCGTCAGGCAGGGCTATCTGTTCGCCTGTTGCAGTTTCAAACTGAAGCGCCTGTTGGCAGACACGATGTTGGATAATGTTGTATTGAAGAACTTGCTGGGAAAGAACTGACGACACCGAATGTGCGACGGGCTGCAGCACGCAAGGCAATGCGGGATCATGATATGTCTCAACGCCGGACAATTCAGAAGTTCGCGAAGAGATGAAGGCGATTGCCGCTGTGCGGCGTCGGTTCGGCTACCCATTGGCAGGCAGGTGATTGCGGGCAATTACCGACAGGCGCCGGGTCGGCGTGCTGTTGGAACGCAAAGGAATGATCATGAACCACAAGAAGCTGTATCGCCTCTACTGTGAGGAAAAATGGGCGTGAAGCGACGAAGGGGCCGCAAACGTGCGCGGGGATCACGAACACCGATGCCGGTTGCCCTGCAGCCCGATGATCCGGGCCGAAAACACGGGGTGTCAGAGGGCACATTCTATGCGTGGAAGTCAAAGCATTCCGGCATGGCTGTGCCTGATGTCAAACAGCTGAAGGCGCTTGAGGACAAGTTGCGGACACGGCTTCGCGATTTGGCAAATGAGCGGCGCCGATTTGGATAGCGTCGTCGGTTCATCCTGCTGTGCTGTGAGGGTGAACCATCAGGAATCAATCGCATCTATCGTCTTTATCGCGAAGAAGGGCTGGCSGTTCGCAAAAGACGCGCCAGACGCAAGGCAATAGGCACGCGCGCGCCTATTCTTGTGGAAGCAAAGGCGAATGCCCGTTGGTCATTGGATTTCGTGCACGATCAATTCGCTTCCGGCCAACGGTTTCTTATCCTGAACATTATGGATGATGTGACGCATGAATGCCTTGCTGCAATCTCCGACACATCGATCTCGGGCAGACGTATCGGGCGAGAGCTGACAACGCTTATTGAAAGGCGTGGAGCTCCCGGAATGATTGTCAGCGAAAATGGCACCGAACTGATCTGTAACGCGGTGCTGGGCGGGTGTTGCGGTCACAAGATATTGGCACGACACTGCACCCGGCAAGCCAATGCAGAACGGGTTTGTCAAAAGCTTCAACGGGCGGATGAGGGACGAAATGCTCAACCAGACCATGTTGCTAAATCTCGCCCATGCTCGGATCGCAATTCGTGACCGGGCACATGATTATAATACAACCCGCCCACATTCAGCACTTGGATATGAAGTGCCAGAAGCCTTCGCCAAGCGCCTGATTTTAGCAACCGGCTGCCACGCTGCGCCACATGAAAGCTCCGCGCGGCAGCCGGTTGCTAAACTTGCGCCAAATGGCGTATCAACCCAAAAGGCTCTGGCTCAGGTCGGATGACAATTCAGGGGCAGGTCAAGCCCGMCAAAGCGGGCGCGGATTGAAAGGCCAATCATGATGATGCAGCCACCAATCAGGACGGGGGTGATCAGGGGGTGCGTTGCTCGGACATTGAAATCTCCAGACTTGTGGGCGTTGTTCAAAACCACGCTTGGGTCAAATCATTTATCTTAGTGTGTTACATCGGCTTTCTTTATCGGACGGGCCGAAATATGAGTATGTGATGGCTGATCGTTTGCAGGACATATACGCCCGTTTGGTGGCCGAGGGGGAGCTAACGGCAGACCCGGCCCAGTTGGTAGCATTGCCGGCACTTGAGGATATCAGAGTGCATCTGGAGGCCGCCAACACCCGCAAGCGGGGGGTTTTGGGCGGGTTGTTTCGCAAGCCCGAAGAGGTGCCTTGTGGGCTGTATATGTGGGGCGGGGTTGGGCGCGGGAAATCCATGTTGATGGATTTGTTTGTCGATAATCTGGGGATTGAGGAAAAGCGCCGCGTGCATTTTCATGCGTTCATGCAAGAGGTTCATACCGGCATGAATGAGGCACGCAAAACCGGTGTGGATGACGCGATTGCGCCCGTGGCCGCAGGGATTGCGGATCAGGTTCGGCTGCTGGCGTTTGATGAAATGCAGATTAGCGACATTACGGATGCAATGATTGTTGGCCGTCTGTTCGAGGCGCTTTTTGCGGCAGGGGTGGTGGTGGTGACCACCTCGAACCGACCGCCGGACGATCTGTATAAGAACGGGCTGAACCGGCAATTATTCCTGCCGTTTATCGAGCAGATCAAGGTGCAGATGGTGGTGCACGAATTGGCCAGCCCGACGGATTATCGACAGGATGTGCTGGGCGGGGTTCGCAGTTATTTTGTGCTGCATGGTCCAAAGGCACGGTCCGCGATGGACACTATTTGGCAGGAGTTGACAGGAGTTGTGGGTCAGCCGTTGGTGTTACGCGTTAAGGGGCGTGATGTGGTGCTGCCGAAGTTTCACAACGGGGTGGCACGGGTCGGGTTTTTTGATCTGTGCGGCACGGCATTGGGGGCTGCGGATTATCTAGCCCTGACTGAAGCTGTAAGGGTGTTGGTGTTGGAGGATATTCCGTTGCTATCGCGGTCCAATTTTAACGAGGCCAAGCGGTTTGTGACGTTGATTGATACATTATACGAGGCGAAGGTGCGGCTGGTTTGCACAGCGGCGGCCTTGCCCGAAATGCTCTATGTTGAAGGGGACGGAGCTTTTGAATTCGAGCGCACCGCCAGCCGTCTACGCGAGATGATGGGAGCGGAGTGGGGAGCGTGATATGGCAATAGTATTGCAGCGGTGCGGGCTGACGAATTTGGCGGGTATCGGATTATTTCGTGCCGGATTATGCGGCTGAAATTTCGTCAAACTATGGCCTGCCCAAAGATGAAACACTTGCGCGAGCAAATCGGGTTGCTGGTCGCGGCAGATAATAAACCTGCGCAAAACCTGTATCTAAAGGGCAACTTTCATGCGACGGGTATGGTAATCATCCCATTTTTAACGGGATACCGTCGTAGAACTTACGCGGCCATTCTCAGTTTCTGGGCGGGTGTGATGCTGCCGATGCCCATATTGGGTCGGTCATTGTTGTAAGTCCATAGCCATTGCG
>NVTS01000107.1 GCA_002732995.1 Marinosulfonomonas sp.
CCCCGTTGGCCATCACGGTACGATTGATCAACCCCGCCTCTTCAAGCTGGCGTTCAATGCTGTTGATCGTGCGCACGCTCACGCATAGCTTTTCGGCCAAAATGCCAACCTTATGCCAAAATCCGCAAACCCGATTGGCGACATAATCCTGATCTCTGGTCCACGCCTCAAAAGCCTTGGCCAGATAATGGATCGCAGAGGCACTAATTCCCCGCGCTTTTAGGGCTGGCGCAACATGCTCTATAAACCCAGAACGCTTAACCCCCTGCGGCAATCCACAATGCTTCAAAGTAGCGATCATCATGCCACCTGCCTTGCCAGAGTCCGACCTATCAGATATGTTGTTTGGGAAATGAGATTTTCAAATGAACCGTTGAGAAGAGTGCCAGCTCTTTCAGCGGTTTTTTGTTGCTTTCGTCTGCATGAAAATGGTGCCGATTCCGGCGTTCTGTGAACATACTGCGAACAATGACGTTTTTCCGCACATCGTCCGAACGCGCATCTCATTGTAATCATTGGTAAATAATGGTGCACCCGTCGCGATTCGAACGCGAGACCTCTGCCTTCGGAGGGCAGCGCTCTATCCAGCTGAGCTACGGGTGCATTATGGGGCGGTTTAGGGCAAACGGGCGGGCACTGCAAATGGTTTTGCGCCCCCGCCGGTGAAAGCCGTCCGCTTTACTCGGCCTTCAAGAGACAAGGCCCGTTTTCTTCCAGGTAGGCCTCTTGTTCGGGCGTCAGGTTCATATCCTCATAGCCCGAAATCATCGGCTTCACATGGGCGCGGAACCCCGCCCCGATGGTCAGCAGGTACAGGTGCGCAATGATGAACGCCGCCACGATGTATCCCGCCAGCAAATGCAGGTTGGCGATGATGTTCATGTAGAAACCCGCGTCGGGCAGATGCTCCCAGAAATTATAGGTCATATACAGAATTCCGGTGCTCCAGGCCAACGGGAAGATCACCTTTTTATGTGGATGTTGTTCGCCGTAAAACTTGACCACCTCGACCAAGCCGTCCAGCGTCGGCACGAATTGGCGCCATGTGCCGGTGGTGAACAGCCAGAAAGTGGCAAATATCCACAGGGCCAGCAGCAGCAAGGCCGCAATGGTGTGGAACATCACGGCGGGACCGAACGGGATCACGTTAAGCAATCCGTTCGGCCCGAACCCGGTGAACAACAACACCATAATGAGTAAGACCTGCGACGAGTGCCAGAGGCGCTCAAACCGTGGGTAGACTTTGACTTGACGCTTACTCATGGCTTGATCCTCCGTCTTTTTTCACGAATTTACGCAACAGCGCGTGGGTTAGTACCCCCAGTAAGGTGCCGACAACCATCAGCATCCCGAGCATCCCGACATAGGAAAACGGATCGCGGCCCGGCATGTAGAACCCTGTCAGCCCCTCCAGCCGCCCGTCTTTGGCGTGGCAGGACTGACAGTCCAGCGCATCCGCTGCGGGCGCGACCATATGGGTGATCGGCCAGATCCGCGCACCCTCTTCACCAAGCGCACCGCCGATGCGATTGATTTCAACCGTTTTGCTGGGGTCAATCGTGTCATCGGCCAAAGTGTATTCGAGCTGCCCGTTGAACCAGCTATAGAACGGCACCACATCCTCGCCCCACTCGAAATCGCCTTTGGTGGACAGATAAGTGTGCAATTCCTTGCCGTCGGCCTGGGTGTATTCATGGCGCTTGATGATTTTGCCATCATCCATCTGGCCAGCTGTGGACCAATCCCACAGGGTCTTGGTCGCCACCCCGCCACGGGCAAATTCGGGGATGTGGCAGGTTTGGCAGGCAATTTTATCGGTGTGGTCATTCAGCGTCATGCCCTTTGCGATCAACAACGGGTTGCCACCTACGGGGTGCGGCTCATTGCCGTGGCAGCTCTCGCAGCTCGCCACATCGCGCCGCTCACCGGGTTTGCCGGTGCCATGCGGATCTGACGCCAGCACATCATAACGGCTGCCTGCCCATTGGTGCTGATCGGTGACGTGGCAGGTGGAACAGGTAAAGTTCAAACCGTCCGTCGCCATATGCACATCGACCTTTTTGGTCGGGTTATACAGGGCCGAGGACAGATCACATGTTTCATATTATCGCCGCCACCGCCGTAAAAGTGGCAGTTGCCGCAGTTCTCGCGCCCCGGCATGCCAACACTTTGGGCCGCCTTCTTCAGGTCCACCGCCCAGGCCTTGGCACCGGTGATGGTTTTCATCCCCGGCTTGACAGGGTCCACCGGCACATGTCCGGCCATGGTCGCGCCCTTGGTCTATTGACCGGAACGGTCATGACAGGCCAGACAATCCACCGCATTGTTCTGCCCAGATGCAGGCGTTGGCCGTGGCAGGGTGAAGTCCCACCCAGTGCCAACCGTGGACTGGCGTGGCGGTGGCTGTGACATGTCATCCCAGCCGTATCCTGCATGGCACGATGTGCAGCGCGGCAAGTTCCTTGACGTAGATCAAGTTTAGAACGGGTATAATCCGGAATGGCCGGATTCTGCCGCAATTTATGCGAATAATTCGTGGCACAGCTCCAGCGCCTCGATCAAAATATCGACCTCGGCTTTGGTATTATACAGCCCAAATGATGCCCGCGCGGTGGCCACTACCCCCAGATGCTCCATCAATGGTTGCGCACAATGGTGCCCTGCCCGCACCGCGATGCCCTTTTTATCAAGCACGGTCGACAGATCATGCGCATGCGCCGCCCCTTGCATAGTGAACGRGAATATCGCGCCCTTGGTCGCCGATTGCCCCTGCACATTCAACCAGTTCAGACCATCCAGCCGACTGCGGGCATAATCGCGCAAGGTGCGCTCGTGGGCAGCGATGTTTTCCATCCCCAAGCCCATCATATAGTCCAGCGCCACGCCGAAACCGATGGTTTGCACAATGCCGGGCGTGCCGGCCTCGAACATCATCGGCGGCTTGTTATAGGTAACAATATCGCGCGTCACCTCGTCGATCATATCGCCGCCCCCCATAAAGGGGCGCATCTCGGCCATGCGCTCGGCTTTGACATAAATCGCACCGGACCCCGATGGGCCATACAGCTTATGCCCGGTGATCGGGTAGAAATCACAGCCCAGGTCAGTGACATCGACCGGCATATGCACCGTGGCTTGTGATCCATCAACCAACACCGGAACGCCCCGTGCCCGTGCACCGTCACAAATGGATTTCACATCGACCACCGTGCCCAGAACATTCGACATATGGGTAACGGCAATCAGGCGGGTCTTATCACTGATCGCATCCAGCACTTTTTGCGGATCCAGATCCCCCAGCGCATCAATTTCGACCCACTTCAGCACCACGCCCATCCGCTCGCGCAAAAAATGCCACGGCACAATATTGGCGTGGTGTTCCATCACCGACAGGATAATCTCGTCACCGGCAGCCAAGTTGTTCATCGCCCAGCCGTAAGCCACCATATTGATGCCCTCGGTGGTGCCGGAATTCAGCACGATTTCGTTCTCGTCCGCCACATTCAGGAACCGCGCAATGGTGCCGCGCACCGCCTCGTATTTATCGGTGGAAAGATTAGAAAGATAGTGCAAGCCCCTGTGAACATTGGAATATTCCTCGCCGTAGCCGCGCGTCACAGCATCAATCACCACTTGCGGTTTCTGGGCGGATGCCCCGTTGTCCAGATAGACCAGCGGCTTGCCGTTCACCTGGCGCGAAAGGATTGGAAAATCACCGCGGATTTGCTCAACATCATACATCTTCAGTCGTCCTTTATTGCCGATTGGGTCTCGATCAACGAATTGATCCAGACCCAGCCAAATGCGCCCAACAGCAGCACGCCAACCACTGTCAGTTGCGGCCCTTCCCCAATAAAACCCGCAACCAGCCCTTGCAATAACCAAAGCGGTGTCACCACCAGCAGCGACCAGAACAGCGCCAGGCGTGCGCCGTATGATGTGCCCTGCCCGCCGATGCTCCGTGCGATGAAATAGCTAACGCCGGCCATCGCATAAAAGAACAGCGGTGCGATGAACAGCCAGCCCAGCAATGCCGCCCCGAGCCGCATATCCAGCGGGACTGACGCGTCCAGATAGGCCTCGCGCGAAAGACGCGGCCACTGGGCGATGAACACCAGCAAACATGCTCCAACCAGAAAGATAAACACTCGCCCCTCGCTGACACCCCGTGCCAAATGGCGCCGGATCACCGTGCGGGGGCTGCGGTAGCTTTGCAGGATATCACCGGTTGCCGACATGATCAGTCGCGCCGACGGGCCAGCCAACCCTCAAGCCGCGACCGGATGTCGTCAGCGATGGCCGCATCCTCGATCTCGTCCACGGCGGCATCCAGAAACGCCAGCACCAGCAGGTCTTGCGCCTCGGCCTTGCTCACACCACGCGATTGCAAATAGAACATCGCCTCGTCATCAATCGCGCCGGTGGTTGATCCGTGACTGCACAGCACATCGTCGGCGTAAATTTCCAGCTCGGGCTTGCCATAAAACTGGCTGTCGCCATCCAGCAGCAACGATTGACTCATCTGGTAGCCATCGGTTTTCTGCGCTCCGGCCTTGACCAGAATTTTGCCTTGAAATACCCCGGTCGCCCCGTTGCGCAGCACCTTTTTGAACACCTGACGGCTTTGGCAATTCAGGCTGTCATGGGTGATGAACACCGTGTCATCATGCAGGAAATCCCCGTCCCCCATCGCCGCACCGGCGATATGGGCAATGGCATCATCGCCGGTTAATTCCAGAACCACCTCGTTGCGGGTCAGCTTGCCGTTTACCGTCATGGTGAAACTTTTGAAGGTGCTCTCGTGACCCAGGCGCCCGAAAATATGCGTCGCCGCACGGCGCGCGTGGTCACGCCCCATGGCGCGCACATGGTGGAATGCGCCTTTATCTGCAATGTCCACTTCCATCACCGTATTCAGCCGTGCTGCGGCGGGGCCGTTTTCCAGAATGGTCAGGTCAGCGCCTTTTTCCACACGGATAATATGGTGTAGCATCACATCGGAAGTTTCTGATTTTCTTACATAAATCAGACTAACAGGTTTGCTTGCCTTGCCAAAAACACGGATCACGATGCCCTGCGTTGCCTTGGCGCTGTTCAATGCGGCCAACGGGCGCTTGACCGGTGTTTGCCCGTTTTCCTCAAGCACCCCGTAAAGGCTCTGCGCCCAGTCCGGCGCATCTTTCAGTTGCGAAATCTCGACACCCTCCATCGACAGATCATCGGACGCATCAGCATCAAACACCCCGTCAACAAAGACGATTTTTAACCGCTCCACCGTGTCAAACAGCGGCGCTTCGTCAAGGATCAACAGCTCGGCCGGTGCCACATCCTCCGTGATTAACAGATCAGGGCGGGTGTATTTCCAGTATTCATCACGGCGCTGCGGCAGGCCCATCGCCTGCAATCGCGCTAACGCCGATTTACGTGCGGCCTCCATCAGGCAACCTCCGCCAACAGGTCGGCATAGCCGTTGTTTTCAACCTCAATCGCCAGTTCGGGACCACCTGATTTAATGATCCGCCCATCGGCCATGATATGCACAACGTCAGGTTTGATATGGTCCAGAAGCCGTTGATAATGCGTGATAACCAGAAACGAGCGCCCTTCGGACCGCAGCGCGTTCACCCCCTCGGCTACCAGTTTCATCGCGTCCACATCCAGCCCGGAATCGGTTTCATCCAGAATGCACATCTTTGGCTCCAGCATCGCCATTTGCAAAATCTCGTTGCGCTTTTTCTCGCCACCCGAGAACCCGACATTGACCGGACGCTTCAACATTTCAGCGTCGATTTTCAATGATTTCGCCTTGGCGCGGATGTCCTTCAGGAATTCGCCCGCCGACAATTCATCCTCGCCGCGCGCTTTTCGTTGCGAATTAACCGCCGTGCGCAGAAACGTCATGTTGCCCACACCCGGAATTTCCACGGGGTATTGGAACGCCAAAAACAGCCCCAATGCAGCGCGCTCTTCCGGCTCCATATCCAGCAGATCCTGACCCAGCAATGTGGCCGACCCTTGCGTCACCTCATAGCCCGCGCGCCCCGACAACACATAAGACAGCGTCGATTTACCCGACCCGTTCGGCCCCATGATCGCATGCACTTCGCCAGCGCCAATCTMYASMKMKAYMMCTWWSAKSATYWRYWWKYCSKCMYCWKCWAGYTTSRMSWRTASKWTSTYGRYRWTKRASAYYTYRKRYSCYCWWKYGCGTATTTAAATTATAAGTAATTCTACAGTTTCAGCAGCCGATTTGGTTCGGGGACCGTTTGTGATGGTGGCATCCATCAACCCACTGACCCTTCTAGGGAAATCGCCACCAGCGCCTGTGCTTCCATGGCAAATTCCATCGGTAGCGCTTGCAGCACTTCTTTGGCAAACCCGTTGACGATCAGGGCCACTGCCTCTTCTTCGCCCATGCCGCGCTGGCGACAATAGAACATTTGTTCATCGTCCACCTTGGAGGTCGTCGCCTCATGCTCCACGCGGCTACTGTTATTCTTGACCTCGATATAGGGCACCGTATGCGCCCCGCATTTATCGCCGATCAGCAGGCTGTCGCACTGGGTATAGTTGCGCGAGTTCTGCGCCTTTGGGTGCATCGAAACCAGCCCGCGATAAGTGTTCTGCGCCCGTCCCGCCGATATCCCTTTGGAAACAATCCGCGATTTCGTATTTGCCCCCAAATGCACCATTTTGGTGCCGGTATCGGCCTGCTGGTAATTGTTGGTGATGGCGATCGAGTAAAACTCGCCTTGCGATCCATCGCCGCGCAGAATGCAGCTTGGATATTTCCACGTCACSGCKGASCCRGTTTCSACCTGYGTCCACATSAYCTTGGCGYKRTCGCCACGGCAATCGGCSCGYTTGGTGACRAARTTGTARATSCCGCCCTTGCCGTTYTCRTCRCCSGGRTACCAGTTYTGCACGGTGGAATATTTCACCTCGGCGTCTTCCAGAATGATGATCTCCACCACCGCCGCATGCAGTTGTGCCACATCGCGTTTGGGGGCGGTGCAGCCCTCCAAGTAGCTGACATAGCTGCCTTTATCTGCAATGATCAGAGTGCGTTCAAACTGGCCAGTGTTTTCGGCGTTGATGCG
Organism: Marinosulfonomonas sp.; assembly: GCA_002732995.1. Lineage (GTDB taxonomy): Bacteria > Pseudomonadota > Alphaproteobacteria > Rhodobacterales > Rhodobacteraceae > Profundibacter. The sequence goes on from NVTS01000107.1 coordinate 7,101, forward strand.
GAAATAGGTGCTCAACTCCATCGGGCAGCGCACACCAGGCGGGATGTAAACGAAGGATCCGTCCGAAAACACAGCGCTGTTCAGGGTGGCGTAAAAGTTGTCGGACACCGGAACCACAGTGCCCAGATATTTCTTCACCAGTTCGGGATGTTCGCGGATAGCCTCGGAAATCGAGCAGAAAATCACCCCGGCCTCGGCCAATTCTTTCTGGAACGTCGTGCCCAAAGACACAGAATCAAACACTGCATCCACCGCCACTTTTCGCCCCTCGGCAGGGGCACCTTCAGCCCCCTCGACACCGGCTAAAATCATTTGTTCACGCAGCGGAATGCCCAGCTTTTCATAAGTGGCCAACAGCTTCGGATCAACCTCGTCCAACGACTTCGGCTTCACTTCCATCGATTTTGGCCGCGCGTAATAATAGATGTCCTGAAAGTCGATATCAGGGTAATTCACCATCGCCCACTTCGGCTCTTTCAACTTCCCCCAACGCTCGAACGCCGCCAGACGCCACTCCAGCATCCATTCCGGCTCCTCGTTCTTTTCAGAAATCAGCCGCACGATATCGGTGTTCACACCCTTGGGCGCGTATTCCATCTCGATATCGGTTGCCCAGCCGTATTTGTAATTGTCAGCAAGGCTACGAACCGCATCAACGGTTTCTTCCTCAACGCCGTCTTTGGCTATCATTTCGCTCGTCGCCGCCATCAGATTTTCCTTTTACGCCCGCCGCGCTTTGAATTTTTCCAACTGTCCGCGCCATGCGTTGGCAAAGCGCGTCACATCGTCCTTTGTCGTCAATGGGCCAATCGAAACCCTGATCGCGCTCGCAGCAATCTCGTCATCGAACCCCATCGCCTTAAGAACCCGGCTGGCCCGCACCTTGCCACTTGAGCAGGCCGATCCAGCCGAAACCGCAAACCCCGCAAGGTCCATCTGCATCACTTGTGTTTCCCCCTTCCAACCCGGAACGGCAAAACAGGATGTATTCGGAAGCCGCGCGACCTCATTCCCGACAAAAATAGTATCTTTTTCTGATTCTGCCAGCATTATTTCTAGAATCTTTCTAATTTCGGCAACTTCATCCCAGATTCCATTGGCCAAATCCCGCGCTGCCGCCTCAGCTGCCGCTCCAAAACCCGCTATTTCTATGACGTTTTCAGTGCCCGCCCGCCTGCCCATTTCTTGGCCGCCACCGCGAACCTGCGCCGCTATGTCGCTGCCCCGTTTCACCACCAATGCGCCAACTCCCTTGGGTCCGCCCAGTTTATGCGCCGAAATCAGCGCCATATCCGCGCCGCACCAGTTGAACGCAAACGGGATTTTGCCAAAGGCCTGCGTGGCATCCGTCAGCGCCAACCCTTCCGGTAAATCCTGCAATACCCCCGTTTCACTATTGGCCGCCTGCAAGGCTGTCATCGCCGGATCAGCCACAGCAACCCGCCCTTGTGCACCCACCGCCAAATCCGCCTCGGCCCATGCCACCACCGCGTCATGTTCAATCCCGCC
>NVTS01000108.1 GCA_002732995.1 Marinosulfonomonas sp.
CCGCCACTGGGTGGGTCATGGGGCAAATGGCTGCTGATTGTCGGGGCTGCGGACGCCGGCCAACAGGTGATGATCGCGGTGCTGATGCTCAGCTCCTTGCTGAACGTGGCCTACCTTCTGTCCATCGTCGGGCGCGGGTTTTTCTGGCCTGCTGAAACCAACGCGGAACCCGTCAAAATCGCCGAGTCCCCCGTGTTGGTCTGGCTGCCGCCTGCGCTGACCGCATTCGGCTGTTTGCTGCTGTTTTTCTATGCCACCAATCTCAGGGATTTCCTGCTGCCAATTGTAGGGGGCGCACAATGAGCGACTATATGACAGACACCCCGAAAACCGATGAGGGCAGGCACGCCTATGGCCAGCGTTTGCAAAAGCAGGGCCAACGCGAGCTGTATATTCGCAAAGCGCTACGGGCGCATTTCGACCTGAGCATCGACGAGACAATTGCCGTCTGCGCCGAGCTGCCAATCGCCCGCCTTCTGGAATTAAAAGACCTGAGGCGCCGGTTCCCCGAGTKGAACGAGAATCGGCTGGCTTGGAAAATATCCAAATCGTTGACAATCCCGAAAGCTGWCGCCCTGATCTGGGCCCAAACGCTGATCGCCAAAGAAGGGGGGGCTTAAACATGTCGACGGATAAAGAAGATACTTCAACTTTTCCGGCGCTCGGGCGGGCTTTACTTTGGGTGGACAACAAGAGAAATGTCGAACGGATCGTTTACGGGCTGTATATCATTTGTGCGCTGCTTTTCGCCGCCGATTTCGTCTATCAGAAAAAAGTCTACCTTCCAGTTGAGAAGATTCCCGGGTTCTACGCGTTTTACGGATTTTTCATGTGCGCCGCACTGGTGATCTGCGCCAAAGCCATGCGCGTGATCCTGAAACGGCCCGAAGACTACTATGCACCCGATGATGTGGAAACCGAGGATTACCCAGAAGAACAGTTAGACAGGATCGATCACAATGGTTGAGACCTTTCCCGTAGCGTTCCTCTTTTTCGCAGGTGCTGCCCTGCTTTTGGCTTTGCCCAAAGGGCCCGCCCGTGCCGCATTGCTGCTGCTCATCCCCGTGGCATCAGGACTTATGGTCTGGTCACTTCCCGAGGGCGATCTGTGGACGATACGGCTTTTGGGCCTCGACCTTGAATTCATGCGTGTCGATCCCCTTGCCCGCATCTTCGCACTGATTTTCTCGCTCGCGGCATTTCTTGGCAATCTCTATGCTTGGCATGTGCGCGACACGGTCCAGCAGGTGGCGGCGTTGCTATATGCAGGGTCGGCCATTGGCGCCGTTTTCGCGGGCGATCTGATTACGCTGTTTCTCTATTGGGAAGGCACGGCGGTTGCCTCAGTCTTTTTGATCTGGGCGCGGCGCACCGAAGGGGCCTATCACACCGGCATGCGCTATCTGATCATCCAGGTCGGTTCCGGCGTGCTTTTGTTGGCGGGCGCAGCCCTGTTTTGGCGTGAAACCGGCTCGTTGGCGTTCGAGGCGATGACGCTGGGCAGCCKSRYRRCSWRGCTGRKSKWWKSGRYYTYSKGKWYMWAWTSSGMSWYCMCGYTRMYYCRYWMCWKGMWSMMRGMCWKSWWYCCGGCGGCCACCATCACCGGCACGGTAATCCTGTCGGTTTTCACCACCAAGCTTGCAGTCTATGCGCTGGCACGCGGTTTTGCGGGCACGGAAATGCTGATCTATATCGGCGTCATCATGGCTCTGTTTCCGATCATTTTTGCTGTGCTTGGAAACGATTTGCGCCGTGTTCTGGCCTATTCCCTGAACAGCCAACTGGGATTCATGGTCGTGGGTATCGGCATCGGCAGCGAAATGGCGTTGAACGGCACGGCCGCACACGCATTTGCATCTATCCTTTATCAGGCGCTGCTGTTCATGTCGGTTGGATCAGTGATGTTTCGCACCGGTTCGTCCAAAGCGTCCGAACTGGGCGGGCTGTATCGCACCATGCCACTGACCGCGGTGTTCTGTCTGGTGGGAGCGGCCTCAATTTCGGCCTTTCCACTATTTTCCGGATTTGCGACCAAAGCTATCATTCTGGACCAAACCGCATCAGCCGGCATGTATATTGTCTGGGGAGCGTTGGTATTTGCCTCGGTCGGCACGTTGGCTCATTCCGGCATCAAAATCCCGTTCTCTGTATTCTTTGCCCATGACAGCGGCATGCGCCCGCGCGAGGCACCTACACATATGCTGCTGGCGATGGGATTAACGGCGACCCTGTGCATTGTTATCGGTATCTACCCTGCCCCGCTATATGCACTATTACCCTATGAGGTTGACTACATCCCCTATACCACTGGCCATGTGGTCGGGCAGTTGCAACTTCTGATGTTTTCCCTGCTCGCATTCGGCATCCTGATGCGCAGCGGTATCTATCCAACCGAACTGCGCTCGGTCAATCTGGACACCGACTGGATCTATCGCTGGCTGCTGCCGCGCCTGATCCGCCGCATCGCGGGCGTGGTTGGTGCAATCTGGAACGCCGCACTGGCGTTTCTGGGCACACGGATCAAGAATATCATCGCGGGCCTATACCATTCACACGGCCCCGAAGGGCGCATGGCCAGCGCATGGCCAACGGGGTCAATGGTGATCTGGATTTCGGTATTGTTGGGGGCAACGCTGATCGTTAGCTTCTTTGGCTGACCGTTGCCGAATCGGAAACAAAGACCAAACACAGCCCGATTATGGGCGGTGTTTTTTACCAATTAGAGATAATATCGCCAAATTTACCATAATTCGCCATTCATCAATGGAGTTCCAACAGTATCTGGGACATAATACTGCCGTAAAGCTGCTTTAGAAGCAGCTGTTAACCAAAACCCGTTAAGGGTAACGGCAACTAGAGGCAGAGTCGGAGCAAATATGCTCGAGTTTGTAAATGTAAGTAAGTCCTTTTGGACAGGAACGCAGCGCAAGGTTATCCTTGATCGCGCCTCTTTTCGTGTGGAATTGGGCAATTCCATCGGTATCCTGGCCAAAAACGGCACTGGCAAAACCACAATCATCAACATGATGGCGGGTCTGGAAAAACCGGACGAGGGCCAGATCATCAAAACCTGCCGCGTTTCATTCCCGCTGGGTTTTATGGGCGGCGTGATCAGTAAACTGTCGGCCATGGAAAATTCGCGTTATATCGCGCGGCTATACGGGCTGGACCCAGATTACATCGAGTCGTTCTGCCGCTGGCTGTGCGGGCTGGATGAATACTTTGATATGCCGGTCGGCACCTACAGTCAGGGGATGCGCTCGCGCTTCAGTTTTTCGCTGATGCTGGCGCTGGATTTCGATTTATATTTGATCGATGAAGGGATGCCGTCGACAACCGACGCGGAATTCAATAAAAAAGCAGGTGATATCCTGCAGGAGCGACTGAAAACCACAACGGTCCTGATCGTTTCGCACAAACCCGAGGTGCTGGAGAGATTCTGTAGATCGGCAGCGGTGCTACTGGACGGGAAGCTGCATATGTTCAGCACCTTGGAGGAGGCGAAGCAACTTTATGACTACGAAGCCTAAAGCCAAAAAATATCGCATCCGCCGCAGCGGATCCCTCAGTGCAGCGCCGGCGGCGGCAACGGCCCCTGCGCAAGCGGCGCAGGGTGTTATAGGTAGTGACGTCTCGGACGCTCGTGAAGTTGCAACCGAGCAAAGCATCGATGACATCCTCAAAGAAGGTTTGACTGGGCGCCAATTGCGCATGGCACGGCGTGTGGCCCAAAAATACGGGCTTGCGCCGACATCCGATTTTGACGCGATACGCCTATTGCGCGCCAAAGGCATTGATCCGTTTCAACGGGCCAACATGCTGGAATTGGTTACTGCTGATGGGGAGCAGCAGGAAAATCAACTGCAATTGCCCCAAACCATCCCGACTGGTCAGGCCAACCTGCCATCAACCGAGGTGGACACGGCAGGTGCCCGCGCCAAGGCAATCATCGCCATCCAGCGCGATATTGCCAAACGGCGGCGCAAAAAACTGGCGCTGCTTTTGTCACGGCTGGCCTTTTTTGTTTTATTGCCCACGCTTATGGTTGGCTATTACTACTATGCAATCGCCACCCCGATGTATGGAACCAAATCCCAGTTTATCATCCAAAAGGCAGACTCCCAAGGTGGCGGCAGTGGTGGGCTTGGTAGCCTGTTTGGCGGCACCGGGCTTGCAACCTCGCAAGATTCCATTGCAGTGCAAAGCTATCTGCAATCACGCGAGGCAATGCTGCGCCTGAACAGTGACCACGGCTTCAAGGCACATTATTCCCAAGACTGGATTGATCCAATTCAACGGCTTAATGAGGACGCAAGCAACGAGAGCGCATACAGGCTGTACCAGCGCCGCGTTAACATCAGTTATGACCCGACCGAGGGCATCATCAAAATGGAAGTCATTGCTGCTGATCCCGAGGTTAGCGCGACCTATTCCAACGCCCTGATTTTATATGCGGAAGATCAGGTTGACCATATGACTAGCCGCCTGCGTGACGACCACATGAAAGGCGCTGATGCAATCTATATCCAAGCTGAAACCGCGATGCTGGCCGCACAGCAAGAGGTTTTGAAGTTGCAAAAAGCATCCAACATTTTGAGCGTGGATGTAGAAGTTGGCATTTTGACCGGCCAGATTCAGGAGCTGGAAGTGTTCCAGACACAAGACAAGTTGGCGATGGTCGAATTGAATTCCAACACGCACCCGCACATTGCCAAAATGAAACAACTTGAACGCAGAATCGCAGCCCGCGCAGACGCTATTGCCGGACTAAGGACGCAATTGACCGTGGGTTCCGAAGGCTCCGAATCTATTGCTGATACAAGTGCAAAACTTGCCATCGCACAGATCAACCTCGAGACACGGACCATGATGATGCAGCAGGCCCTGCAACAAAAGGACACAGCCCGGGCCGAAGCCAACCGCCAGACCCGTTACTTGTCGCTCGGGGTTAGCCCGATACCGCCGGACGAGGCCACTTATCCGCGCAAATTCGAGAACACCATTCTGGCGTTCCTGATCTTTGCCGGTGCCTATCTGATGATGTCATTGACCGCATCAATCTTGCGCGAACAGGTAACAGCGTAAGGCCCGTAAATCATAGCCAATAGCGAGATAGAACCGTGAAGAAACCACTCCAGCAGGTCCGTGAGAACACTTGGGAATTCCTGCGTGACCCGATGATCACCCCCACCGGCTTCCGCGAATATGATGCGCGGTGGAAATACCCTGACGATATCAATCTGGCGGGCATCACCGCCCTCGGCCTGGGTTTGGGCACCCAAATGCGCCAGCGTGGCATTGAGCCGGTGATCGCCGTTGGCAATGATTACCGCGAGTATTCCCCGTCGATCAAAAACGCACTGATGCTGGGGCTGATACAGGCTGGCATCCACGTCAAAGACATCGGCCCCGCCCTGTCACCCATGGCCTATTTCGCCCAGTTCCATCTGGATGCGCCCGCCGTGGCAATGGTCACCGCCAGCCACAATCCAAACGGCTGGACCGGCGTCAAAATGGGGTTTGAACGCCCGCTGACCCACGGCCCCGACGAAATGGACGAGCTGCGCGATATCGTGCTGGGCGGCCACGGTCAGGCGCACGAGGGCGGCAAATACGAATTTGTCGACGGGGTGATGGACGCCTACCTCGACGATCTGGTTGGCGACTTCAAAATGAGGCGCAAGTTGAAGGTGGTTTGTGCCACGGGGAACGGAACTGCCTCTGCTTTTGCGCCGGAAATATTCAAACGCATTGGCGTTGAAGTCGTGCCGTCCCATAATGATCTGGATTACACATTCCCGCATTACAACCCGAACCCCGAAGCGATGGAAATGCTGCATGATATGTCTGCATCCGTTACGGCCTCCGGTGCCGATCTTGCACTTGGCTTTGATGGTGACGGGGACCGTTGCGGTGTGGTTGACGACACCGGACAAGAGATTTTTGCCGACAAGGTTGGCGTGATCATGGCGCGGGATTATGCGAAGCTGTATCCGAATTCAATCTTCGTGGCCGATGTGAAATCAACCGGCCTGTTTGCCTCGGACCCCGAATTGCAAAAATACGGGGCCAAGGCTGACTATTGGAAAACCGGCCACAGCCACATGAAACGTCGAGTTAAGGAAATTGGCGCTCTGGCGGGGTTTGAGAAATCCGGCCACTATTTCCTGGCTGAACCGATTGGCCGTGGCTATGACTGCGGCATGCGCGTTGCAGTTGAAATCTGCAAATTGCTGGACCGCAACCCGGATAAATCCATGTCCGACCTGCGCCGCGCCCTACCGCAAACATTCGCCACCCCAACCATGTCACCCTATTGTGCCGACACCGAAAAATACGACGTGTTGGAACGCCTCGTAGCCAAGCTGGTGCAACGACATAAAGACGGCGGCACCATAGCAGGACGCAAGATTTCCCAGATCGTCACAGTGAATGGTGCGCGTGTCATTCTGGACAATGGCGCATGGGGCCTGGTGCGGGCATCTTCCAATACACCCAACCTGGTAGTGGTCTGTGAAAGCCCCGAAAGTGACGCCGAAATGCGGGCCATTTTCAAGGATATAGACGCCGTGATCCGGACTGAACCAAGCGTGGGCGACTACGACCAAACGATCTGATCTGGTCAGGATTATCTGACTGGCATTGTGATTTCAGCACGGTTAAGCTGAGCCAAATTTCAATGAACGGATTTTCCCGATGCGCCTGATCAAAAGCCTGCTTATTCTTCTGCTCCTGTCCCTTCCTGCCACCGCCCAAGACAGCGGCGAGGCCCAACCTACCGGCACAATCGAGGTTGAGGACAGTGCCCAGCAGGACGCCGCTATCGCTGTGCGTATCCGCGACATTCTGGGCGAGCTGGACGGCTATGACGACGTCACTGTCACGGTATCCTCAGGCATCGTTTCGCTCAAGGGCACCGCCCTTGACGGGGATGCGATTTTACGGCTCGGGGAACTGGTCAGTAGGATCGACAGCGTGGTCACTATAGAAAACAACGTCAGCGAAACCACCGATCTGGTTGAACGCCTGAACCCCGCAATCGAGCGGTTCTGGACGCGGATACAACAAGCCGTCGCCTTCTTGCCGCTGGCGATGGTGGCGCTGGCGGTTTTTGCGCTGATCGTATTCCTCGGGTTTTTTATCGCACGACGCAAACAGCCATGGAACCGGATCGCACCGAACGCCTTTATCGCCGATATCTACCGGCAGGTTCTCCGTGTGGCTGCAATCATCGCCGCCGTCGTTGTTTCGCTTGATATCATCGGCGCCACAGCGTTGTTGTCGACCATTCTGGGGGCCGCCGGAATCATCGGTCTGGCCATCGGGTTTGCTGTGCGCGACACGGTTGAAAACTTTATCGCGTCAAYCCTGCYGTCGATGCGCCAACCATTCCGGCCCAATGACCTGATCGAAATCAACGGCGATATGGGCAAGGTGATCCGCCTGACATCGCGCGCGACAATCTTGTTGTCGCTGAATGGCAACCACATCCGTATCCCCAACGCGACCGTATTCAAAAGCCGCATCATCAACTATTCACGCAACGACGAATTACGCTTTACCTATGAATTGGGTATAGCCCCAGACGCCGACATGGCAATAGCCCGCAAGATCGTGCTTGAAACGCTCAAAAAACTGCCCTTCATCCTGACCGCCCCTGCTCCGAATGTCTGGGTCGACAATCTGGCCGCCTCAAGCATCACCCTAAAAGTGACAGCATGGATAAATCAGCGGGAATCGAGCGGCTCTTTGGCCAAAGGCGAAGCGATAAACTTGACCAAAATTGCTCTGGAAGGTGCTGGAATTTCCCTGCCCGAACCCACCTATCGCGTGATTATGGATTCGGATACAAATGCGTCCAAAAGCAAAACCTCAGCCCAAAAGCCCAAGAAACCCGTTAAAGAGGCTGTGATAGTCGGAAATGTTGATGCAGCCGATCAGGAAGCGCTAGAGAAAATCATCAATGATGAACGCAAAGAGACCAGTGATGGCGATTTGCTCAGCAAAAGCGCACCGGAGGAATAGCCGCATCTAGACAGAGTTTTCCTATTTCAGGGCTTGAAGAGTCATTGCCAGCATCGTATCTACCCGCCAGAGCAATTTGCATCTAACCTGWATCAGAATTCCCCCCAAGAGTTGGGTGAATTTTCGATATTTGATTTAGAGAAATGCAAAACGCTCCAGTTGGGACGTGGCCTAGTGGTAGGGCAACGCTTTTTGGTAGCGCAGATCGTAGGTTCGAATCCTACCGTCCCAGCCAAACACTTCCGTAGATTCGAGAGCATGCATTTCAGCGCGGATGAACTGCGTTTTATCCTGCGGGTTGGCTGTTGTTTGACTGTAGTTTGACACAGATACTTGGGTAATCATCCCATTTTTAACGGGATACGGTCGTAGAACTTACGCGGCCATTCTCAGTTTCTGGGCGGGTGTGATGCTGCCGATGCCCATATTGGGTC
>NVTS01000109.1 GCA_002732995.1 Marinosulfonomonas sp.
GACAACATCGGGGAATGTGACCGACGAGATCATCATGCAGTACCTGGAATTACATTCCAAACGGGATGCTACCGGCGTCAGCCGGTAGTGGTTCACTTCTATTTAACAATGAATGTTTGGTTAAGATCGGAAATTCGTCCAATTGTTTGGTAAGCCGTTTACACTAAAGGAAAAACAGGAGTTGTCAGGTGGTTGCAAGCCCATTTACCTGTCGTAAACAATGAAGGATTGGTTAACAAAAAAGCCGCGCCAGAGTGATCCGGCGCGGCTTTGGAAATTTATCAGAAGACAAATGCCTAGGTTTCTTCTTCGCTAGCGGCTTGCTCAGCAGCAGCCTCAACGGGGGCTTCTTCGTCTGCAGGCGCGGCAACCAGATCGTCGTCCTCGGATGCGGCTGCACCGATATCGTCGAACAACTCGGCAATCTCGAACTCGGCTTCGGCTTCTGCCTCGGCGGCCAGTTCGGCAATCGATTTACCAGCGGCTTGCAGCACGGCTTCTTCGGCCGAGCGGGCTACGTTGATTTCGATCGTTGCCTCGACTTCGGGGTGCAGGCGCACGATTACGGCGTGCAGGCCCAGTTCCTTGATTGGCGCAGTCAGGGCAACCTGTTTGCGATCAACCGAGAACCCGTCAGCGGTGGCTGCTTCTGCAGCGTCACGGATGGTGACAGAGCCATAAAGCGAACCGGCGTCGGATGCTGTCCGAATCACAACGAACTGCTGGCCATTCAGTTTATCGGCCAGTTTTTCAGCCTCGCCCTTGGATTCAAGGTTGCGGGCTTCGAGTTGCGATTTCAGCGTCTCGAAGTGGGCAATGTTGGCTGTCGAGGCGCGCATCGCTTTGCCTAGAGGCAGCAGGAAATTGCGGGCGTAACCTTGTTTTACGGTTACAACATCGCCCATTTGGCCCAGTTTGGCCACACGTTCCATCAGGATTACTTGCATGTGCTTTGCTCCTTATTTCACGGCGTAAGGAAGCAGGGCGAGGAACCGTGCGCGTTTGATGGCGCGGGCGAGTTCCCGTTGCTTCTTGGCCGAAACGGCGGTGATGCGCGACGGCACGATTTTGCCACGCTCGGATRTATAGCGTTGCAGGGTGCGGGTGTCTTTGTAGTCAATCGCAGGTGCGTTRTCGCCCGAGAACGGGCAGACCTTACGACGACGAAAAAATGGTTTAGATGCCATGGGTTAGGGCCTTTCTTTGGCTAAAATTAACGGCTGATTAGCGACGGGGGCGGCGGTCGCCGCGCTCTTCGCGTTTTTGCATTTGAACGGATGGCAGTTCTTTGTGCTCATCAACTTTGATGGTCAGAACACGCATCACATCGTCATGCAAACGCATCAGGCGTTCCATTTCCTGAACGGCCGGAGCAGGTGCGTCCGAGCGCAAGAAAGCATAGTGGCCTTTGCGGTTTTTGTTAATTTTATAGGCCATGGTTTTGATGCCCCAATACTCGTGATCCACGAGTTGGCCACCKTTRWMSSKWWSYWCRSYRCCAAAATGTTCGATYARACCTTCRGCTTGCGTGTTGGACAGRTCCTGACGCGCAATCATMACATGCTCATATAGCGGCATGTATACTCCAATTCATATCAAAGCGCATTTCAAAGCGTGGGCCAAACCCTTGCCACGACCCACCCACGAGAGACTACGCTGGTTTGCAATTAATGCGACAAGGAAGCCGCCTTATACATCGCTGGGCCACTGATGCAAGACACATTGGTCAGGGTCGTGTGGCAGGGAAGTTGCCGCCGGGGCAGTTGCCAAGTCGCCAAAATGAACCATCCGTGCCCAAGTTTCGTCAATTTTGGCTGTGACACACAACTACAAGAAGACCCTTGGAGGAAAAACAATGAACGCAATTTCCAATAATAAAGAGTTCACAGAAACAACCACACGCGAACCATCGGTCTCAGCGAATGAAACCTATTGGGGGTATATTCTACGCTGCCAAAACCGTGCCCGGTCATTGGCGATATTGATGCAATGGACGGCGGCTTTTGTCGGTGTTTCGTTATTGTTTGCGGCATTCGGGTTCTGGACATTGCCGGGGTCGGCCATCTCGTCGGACATCCTCGGCTTCAAGCTGGGGATATCCACGATAATGGGGATTGTTGGCATAACGCTGGTCTGGTTTGCCTCGCATGGCACGGAAAATGAATTTCAGGTGGATCTGGCGCGCTCGGAAGTGCGCGAGGTATTGCGCAACAGGCAAGGCAATGCACGGGTTTTGAGCCGGACAAAGTTCGGGGAAATCGATGCGGTATTTATTGACCGTGCAACCACTGAACACGGCAAGTCGCGCCTTATGTTGCGTCTGGCGGATTCGGCACTGGCGATCGAGGTTGCCATTGATTACGAGGAACATCTGACCCGCCTTCGGGATCGTTTGGCCTATGACATCCTGGGCGATAAAATCCCAATGCGTGCCAAGGCCAATCGTGGATTTATGCTGAAAGAGGCAAAGGGTGTGATCAAGCCGGTACTGGTTGCCTGATCGCTGTGTAGATTTCAGTGCCCCGATGCTGTTCATTTTCGAACGCAAACTGTTGAGCCATAGCATATTGCCCTAAAGCCTTGCAGCGCCGGCACTGGGACCCATTGCAAATACAAATGGGGAACTTAGATGAAAAACATATTACTTGACGCAGCCATCACCGCCGTGACCGCAACCACAGCCTATAGTGCACCGGAAAAATACATACTGGATGCCAGTCACAGCCAGATTGTCTTCTCTTATAACCACCTTGGATTTTCGACCACCTGGGGCATGTTCTCGGGGCTCAACGCCACAACCAAACTGCTGCGCAGCGAACTTTCGGTTGGCAAGTTCGCGCCATTTATTGGTGACGAGGTGGACGTGATGATCTCGATCGAGGCGATGAAGGCCGAGTGATCCGACAACATTTTATGAATAGGATAGGTCGCCCTTATATTAGGGGCGACCTTTTAACATTACTTTGAGGGTGTGCTTGATCGGGCCGTTAGCTGAGTTTGATAAATGACGGTATTGAGCCTAGATTGACCATGCACTGCGTTGGCAGGTGAAGCGTTTTCTTGAAAGAAAACGAGTTGGAAAATTGCAATTTTCCATGTCGGAATTTTCGAAAATTCCGGCGGCCCGATTGACAGCTTTGTCCTGCATTGCGGCCGTCCCGGATTTAACTGAAGGCTGCTTCTAAAAAGAAGCCGATTACATCCATCCTATGAGCCACCACGGCTTGCCGTCAGATCAATGCTGATCGCGACGGGGAATTTCAGCGATGCCTCGTCCGGCATGTTTGCCCCGATGCTGAAATCCAGCCGGTTAAGGATCAGCTGGCCGGATATCACGGCTGTTTCCCCATTGATTGCCATCGTGAAGGGCAGGGTTGCGGGTTGCTCAACCCCTTTGACCGTCAGGGTGCCTGTGGCGGTGTATGTGTCGCCAGCCGCCTCAATATCGGCGGTGAAACGGGCTGTCGGGTGGCCGTGGCGTCAAAGAAGTCAGCGCCAAGAGCTTGCGAGCTGAGCGCGCCAAGGGTCGGGGCAAAGCCGACGCTGGCGGCGTGATGCAGCCAGCCCGACAGCGGCACCATCAACATCGAGATGTAGAGCCGCCAGTGGACGGCCTCGGCAGCGAAGGTTTCCAGCTTGTTATCAGAGTGCAGGCCCGCAGGTTTTTTCTGGCTGATCGCCCAGAGGATACGGGCAAGGGCGGTGAAAAAGATCGTCACCCCGACGGCTTTATGTAGCGAGAACAGCCATGCCTTTTGCACGATTTCTTCGCCAGTGGCAAAGGGCGCGCCATTGGCAAGGATGCCCAGCGGAAACGCTGTGAGGATCAACAGGGCGGTCAACCAGTGAAAGACCTTGCTGACGCTGCCGTAGGTGGTCTGGGTGTTGCTGCGGAACATGGCTGGCTCCTGATTTATGTTTAGAGTGACATATCAGGGCAGATGCGTGGGATAAATTCGGCCTGTATGCACCGGTTATGTGCACGAAAAGAGATTTGATGCCTGCGGCGCGGATATTTGTCGAACAATGATAGGGGCGATTGCGTATGTGTGGCAGGCGGGGTATTTGCGAAGGAACGTGATCTGACAGCAAAAGGAGTGGGTAATGAGCCGAGCATTTGTATTTCCGGGACAAGGGGCGCAGACCATCGGGATGGGGCGTGATTTGGCGGCTGCATATCCCGCAGCGCAGGCGGTATTTGATGAAGTGGACGAGGCGCTGGGCGAAAAGCTGTCTGCGCTGATCTGGGAGGGGGAGCAGGATGCGCTAACCCTGACGGCAAATGCGCAGCCTGCTTTGATGGCGACGTCGCTGGCGGCGATGCGGGCGCTGGAGGCCGAGGGCGTGTCCGTTGGCGATGCGGCGTTTGTGGCGGGGCATAGTTTAGGCGAATATTCGGCATTGGCGGCGGCGGGTGCCATTTCAGTGGCCGATACGGCGCGTCTGCTGCGGTTGCGCGGCACGGCGATGCAAGACGCGGTGCCGGTGGGCATTGGTGCGATGGCGGCGTTGCTGGGGCTGGATTTTGCTGCGGTTAAAGAGGTCGCAGAGGAGGCCGCACAGGGCGAGGTCTGCCAAGCGGCCAATGACAATGATCCGGGGCAGGTTGTGGTTTCGGGGCATAAAGCGGCGGTTGAGCGGGCTTGCGAGATAGCCAAGGGGCGTGGAGCACGTCGGGCGGTGATGTTGCCGGTGTCGGCGCCGTTCCACTGTGCCTTGATGCAGCCAGCCGCAGATGTGATGGCGCAGGCATTGGCGGATGTTGCGATCAAGGCGCCGGTGGTGCCATTGGTGGCCAATGTGCGGGCCGAGTCGGTGACGGATCCCGATGTGATCCGCAGCCTGYTGGTCGAGCAGGTGACCGGATCGGTGCGCTGGCGGGAGAGCGTTGCATATATGGCCGCGCAGGGCGTCTCCGAGATTTACGAAATCGGCGCGGGCAAGGCGTTGTGCGGCATGATCCGGCGCATTGCCAAAGAGGTTTCAACAAAAGCAGTAGGCACGCCCGAGGATGTGGCCGCCGCAGTAGAACAAATGAAGGGTGAGGCATAATGTTTGATTTAACAGGGAAAACGGCGCTGGTAACGGGCGCATCCGGTGGCATTGGTGGCGCGATTGCCAAGGTGTTGCACAGCGCGGGCGCCACGGTGGCACTGTCTGGCACGCGGGTTGATCCGCTTGAGGCTTTGGCCGCCGAACTGGGCGAGCGGGCGCATGTGCTGCCCTGCAACCTGTCGGATGCGGACGCCGTGGATGCGTTGCCAAAGCAGGCAATCGAGGCGATGGGCGGGCTGGATATTCTGGTCAACAACGCCGGTATCACCCGCGACAACCTGTTTATGCGGATGAAGGACGAGGAATGGGCGGCGGTTCTGGAAGTGAACCTGACCAGCACCATGCGGCTGTGTCGTGGCGTGATGCGCCCGATGATGAAGGCACGCTGGGGCCGGATTGTGAATATTTCGTCTATCGTTGGCACCACAGGCAACCCCGGGCAGGCCAATTATGCAGCGGCCAAGGCGGGAATGATCGCGATGGGCAAAAGCATCGCCTATGAGGTGGCAAGTCGCGGGATCACGGTGAATGCGGTGGCCCCCGGGTTCATTGCGACGCCGATGACCGATGCGCTGACCGATGATCAGAAGGATGCGATCAACAAGCAGATACCTGCGGCCCGGATGGGCACGCCCGAGGAGATTGCGGCGGCTGTGTTGTATCTGGCCTCTGATGAAGCRKSMTMYSWRMCGGKRKCSMCMYKRCRWRKGMWWRSSKSMAWSGCRAWSSYKKASGCMMYRSMRMSAACWKKMWMKYTCAATGCRGCCAGCCACGGGGTTCCCGAGGGGACTGTGTATGAAATGGCTGTCGAGTATCTGCGCTGCGAGGCCGAAATGGGGCCGGATGGTGCAGCCCTGCATTGGGCCGAGCCGTTGCGGGATGTGCGGCGTAGTGCGGCCACATTGCTGGGGGCTGAGCCTGACCGAATCGGGTTTTTTGCAACCACAACAACGGCTTGGCTGGCGATGCTGTCGCGGATGGATTTGGCTGGTAAACGGGTGCTGGTGGCCCCGCATGACTGGGGTGATTTTTATCGCGCGCTGAAACTGCGCGGGGATGTGACGGKCGAGGTTCTGCCTGCGTTATCTGGCGAGACCCCTGATCCGGGGGCGTGGGCCGCGCGTATGGGCGCGGATGTGGCCGCCCTGTTTGTGCCGATGGTCRCGGCTGTGGGCGGCTTTCGCTATCCGGTCGAGGCGATCGGTGCGCTGGCGCGCCCTGAACAGATGAAATACATTATCGACGGCGCACAAGCGCTGGGACAGATGCCGGTGGATGTGGGCCGGATCGGCTGCGATGTGTTTGTGGCGACGGGGCGCAAATGGCTGCGTGGACCACGGCAGGCCTCAATGGTCTGGGTTAGGGACGGATGCACATTCACCGCCAGTGATCTGGAGCCTGCGGACAAGAACAATGCGCTGCTGCTGGGGCTGGGCGTGGCGATTGATCATTTTATGGATGTCGGAGCCGAGGTGGTTCAGGCGCAGATCATGGCGCGCTCGGATGCGTTGCGGGACTGGGCATTGGCGCACGGTGTGGCTGTTGAAGCAGGACAGACGGGGAGTGTGTCGCTAAAGCTGGGTGTTGAACAGGGTGCCGAGGCTATGAAGGCGTTGTTTGAGGCCGGGATTGCGGCCAAGCTGCTAAACGTCCGTCATTTCGAGCCGATGGCTTTTGCGGAGGCGCAGGGGTGCTGGTTACGCCTGTCACCGCATGTGTATACAACGGATGCGGATATCGAGGTGCTTCTTGCGGTGCTAACACAGGTATTAAAGCTGTAGTCGGGTGGAAAGCCTTGTAATTTACGCTACATTGACCCATGTTTTTCGTCGTAACCGATGTAGCGAAAACATTTGCCTTAAGGGCGCGATGTGCTATAGGCGGCGCAGAATTCATCGGGGGGCGCATGTTGCGCTGATCGGTATATCCGTGAAAGCGGGGTTTGGGTGGTCCAGTCGGGTCATCTGAAAACAAAACGGGCAAGACCCTAAACGATAAAAGGAATAAACCATGAGCGACATCGCAGACCGCGTTAAAAAGATTGTTGTCGAGCACCTGGGTGTGGAAGAAGACAAAGTAGCTGAAAAAGCATCCTTCATCGACGATCTGGGCGCTGACAGCCTGGATACAGTTGAGCTGGTTATGGCTTTTGAAGAAGAGTTCGGCATTGAAATTCCGGATGACGCTGCTGAAACCATCCAGACATTTGGCGACGCTGTGTCGTTCATCACCAAAGCGTCCTAAGCCTTACGTGGCTTAGAAATCGGAAGCGGCGTCCCGTAGCGGGGCGCCGTTTTTCGTTGGAGGTTGGTATGATTCCGTCGATTGAAACAGAACGATTGCTGMYSRTGYYMYSYKYSYSMRWRKRKWWCRMWRMGCYRSYKCRSKWKWSSMKYYTKSSSRAKRTTKMSSCGCTCAAACAAAATCAGACCCTTTTCGATGAGGCTCTTGAGCTCATTCAACTGCTTATAAACAGAACGAAAACAGTCGTCCACAGAATAGATGTGCCAGTTGCCTGCCCACTTTCAGTACACGGGAGCTATACTCGTGACGAGATTCTCTCCGGGCTGGGTTTTCTTACCTTTGAATCCCGGTCAACTGTCCGGGAAGGGGTAAAATATCTTTCTGATATTCAGACAGATCTGTTTTTTGTCACTCTGGACAAAACAGAAAAAGACTACTCCCCCAYAACCATGTACAAAGATTATGCCTTGGACGAAACCCATTTCCATTGGCAGTCCCAAAGTACAACCAGTGATATTTCTCCCACCGGAAAACGCTACGTGAACCACCAGAAAGAAGGGAGCAATGTGTTGCTCTTTGTCAGAGAGCAAAAGAAGAAAAACAACCTGGCTTGCCCATACTATTTTCTTGGCCCAGCAAAATATGTCAGTTATACTGGCAGCAAACCGATGTCGATTATCTGGCAACTTCAATACCCAATGCCGGGTAAATTGGTCAGGGCAACAGCACGACTGGCGGCAGCATGATGGCAGAGGTGAAAAATGATCGGATCATTGATGTTGCAGCTGCTGTTTTCAGCAAGGGTGATGCAGTTCTTGTTGCAAGGTGGGCACCCGGCCAGCATCTTGAAAAAAAGTGGGAGTTTCCTGGCGGGAAAATAGAGCATGGTGAGACTCCAGAAGAATGCCTGCGTCGGGAGCTCAAAGAAGAGCTTGGTATAACCGTCGAGGTTGGGGATTATGTGGGAGAAAGT
>NVTS01000003.1 GCA_002732995.1 Marinosulfonomonas sp.
ATTGACTGAATCCCTAAAGGAAGGGATAAACTAATAAGCCCACTAAAGATAGAATAAATGTAGATATTTCGTACTTCCTTAGCATCTGGTTTTAACAACCTCCAAAAACGTTGACCGGGAGTTATTCGTTTCGTGTCCATTTTTCTTTATTTAATTTCTTGTTGTTGACTTTAAAAAATTCCAAGTCAACTCTGTATAAAAACTATTTATTGCTTTTTTATCTTTTACTTTATCTGTCAAGGCTGGTAAATGCTCAGAAAAATACTTTTGCTGATGCGCTCCTTCTATAATTGTGGAAATTAACATGTGCGGGTATTCAAAATCAGGCTGTATTTCCAAAACAATGTCACTTACCCGCTGAACTACACTCTTGTAAGCTTCAAAACAACCTATCTTATTTTGCTCATCTACGTTTTTAGTGTGATAAGCTTTTAGCGATTCTGCAAAAATAATTTCGCTGAGCAATATCTCATTCACATAAGAAATGTCATCGTCAACCTCTACAGGTTGAGTCAGAATTTCTATGCATTTATTTAATCGTTCATCTATAGACGCTACAATAGTCATTGCAAAAACCAAACGATATTCAGTCCACGTCCAATACCAACTCGTAAGGTAAATTAGCAGTGCTTGCTTGTTAGTAAAATACCTATAAATAGAACTTTCTGGAGAATTTATCGTCGCACCTAGCTTTTTAAACGTAAAAGATTCAAAACCAATTTCATTGATTAATTCAATACTGCTAGAAATTATTTTACGCCCTAATTCTGAAGAATCAGGATTCTTAGTGTACAACTCCTTGCTAACCTCTATTTGTATATGAATATTTTTCACTTATAGTTTATTTACATGCAAAGATAATAGTATTACTATCATTTCTGCAACTATTAGTATCGTTTATTTGTTAAAAAATTAAAATGTAGCCCTAAGAATTTGATTACCAATATTTTAGATTTTTATAAATATGTCTTTAACTTACGAATATTGGGGGGCCTCTTCTAAATAGAAGAATTATCCGAGATAAATTCTATGCAAGCGACTGGAAAAACTCGTCATTACTTCGTAAGAAATAGTGTTCATTTTACTAGCCAAATAAGCAACTGTTTGATGTTCTCCAATAATTTCTACAGAATTAATGCGAGCTTCAAGAGTCTTAATCTGCCCGAGTTCAGTAACATCGACCATTATCATGTCCATGCAAACATTTCCAACGACGGGACAGAATTGATTACCAATGTAAACACCACCAACGCCATGCGATAAGCTTCTGCGAAAACCGTCTGCATAACCGACCGGAATCACTGCAATTGTCATGTCTTTTTCCGCAACGAATGCTCTGCCATAACCCACCGATTCTCCTTTGCGGATTTCTTTGAGTTGAGAAACGGTGCTCTTCCAAGCAATGGCTTGTCGAAGATTTTCGTTTTCCGTGACTCCATACATCCCGATTCCAAGACGAACCAAATCGAATTGCGCTGAAGCATAGTTGATAATTCCATCAGAATTGAGAATGTGACGCATCAATTTGTAAGGCAACTCTTCCTTAATTTGACTGCTGACATTCTCAAATCTTGCGATTTGCTCTTTCGTAAATTGAGAATCAATAAGGTCGCTTTCTGCCAAGTGAGAATAGACACTTTGCACACGAATTTCTGGTTGCCCCTTGATGATTCCAATGAGTTCGGGCAACTGGCTTTCTTCAAAGCCCAAGCGCTTCATTCCCGTTTCTAATTTTAGGTGAATTGGATAGTTCGTTTTTCCACAACCTATCAATTCGGTAATGAAAGAATTTAGTTGCCTCAATGAATAAATTGCTGGTTCTAGCTGATTATCAACACATTCAGAGAAGGCGTTTTCTTCGCAGTTCATTACCAAAATTGGCAATTTCACACCTTTGCTCCTTAATTCTACCCCTTCATTCACGTAAGCAACTCCCAAATAATCAACGCCAATTTGTTCTAAAAACAAGCCCATTGTTTTGGCGTCAGAACCGTAAGAGGAAGCCTTTACCATGCACAATAATTGCGTAGAATCATCAATTTTCGATTTGTAATAATTGATGTTATGACGAATTGCTTTTAGGTCAATTTCAAGGAAAGTCTGATGATTTTGCTGCTTCAATTGATGTGCTAAAATTTCCATTTTTGCAGAACGAGTTCCTTTGATAAGAATACTTGAATTCTGTTCGTCAATTTTTACTTTTTTGTTCGGAAATTGAAAATGTAAGCTTATCGGCTCGAATTGAGCGACCACTCTTTTAATTGCCAGTTCTCTTGCTTCGTTTTTCTCATGCAAACCCAAAACAAGGACTCGTTTTTTTCCGTTGCAATTCGCCAATTGATAAGAAAGTGAATGCTCCAAAGAGTCTAAATCAAGGTTGTAAGTGTCGTTGAGAATAGTATTGCCGTTTATTCCGTCAAAACTTTCTAAACGCAAAGCCAAAGGAGAAAGATCTGCTATTCTATCCTTTATTTCATCATCAGACAGTCCAAATTCTTTGCACATCGCAATGGCAAGTCGTGCATTTTGCCTACTGGCGCTGTCTTTTAAGCTAAAATTCTTTAGTAAATCAGAATAATTATTTTCAGCGACTGCTTTTCCATTTTTACACGTCGGAATTGCATTCTCCGGATAAAAAAAGCATTCAACATCTTGAAACAAGCTCATTTTCTCTTCAAAATGTTCTTCTTTAGAAGAAAACAATTCACTGTGCGCCTTCCCGAAAGACGTAAAAATGCCATGAGTTGGTTGAATCATCTTCATTTTTCGGAGCATTGTGCCTTTTTCTCCAATTCCTGCTTCGATGATTGCAATTTCTGTTTGTGGTTTCATTTCTAACAGAGAAAGCGCAACGCCGAGAACAGAATTGTAACTTTTTGGACTTCTTGCCACATTTTTGCTCCCGCTTAATAACTGCCCCAGCCATTCTTTAACAGTTGTTTTCCCGTTACTGCCGGTAATCGCAACGACTGAGTAGTTAAATTTCTTCCGATGATAAGTTGCCAGTTTTTCTAAGGCAATTAAGGCATCCTCGACGACAATTTCATGCGCATCTTTGAACTTTGCTGTTGCACTTTTTTTCGAAACAACAAAATGACGCACTCCTTTCGAATAGGCATCATCAATAAAGTCGTGACCGTTTCTAAATGCTCCTTTTAATGCAAAAAAGAGGACGTTTTCTCCGTTAATAATTCTCCGAGAATCGTATTCAATAGACTGAATTACAGCAGAATGATTTTTGATTTCAACTGCCAATAAAGATGTTAATTCTTGGTATGAATAATTCAGTTTCAATGTGCGATTTTATTAAAGCACGATCGACAAAGAGGTTTGTATTCCTCCACAGCGCCGACCATTACTTGTTCTTTGGCATCCCCCGTTCTGTGAGAGAATTGCGCCAAACTGCCACAAGATAGGCAAATTGCGTGGACTTTTGTGACATATTCTGCGATGCTTAATAATTGCGGCATCGGTCCAAAAGGTACACCTTGAAAATCCATGTCTAAACCTGCAACAATTACGCGCACTCCTTTTTCTGCAAGAGAATTGCAAACGTCAACTATTCCGGCATCGAAGAATTGTGCTTCGTCGATGGCAACAACCTTTTCTTTCTTCCAAATATCCAAAACGGCTTGCGAATCCTTCACTGCTAAAGCGGTAAAAGAAGTCCCTTGATGACTCACAACATTTTCTTTGTGGTAACGATCATCGATTGCTGGTTTGACCAATAATATTTTTTGGTTGGCAAATTCTGCACGCTTCAAACGGCGAATTAATTCTTCCGTTTTTCCAGAAAACATTGAACCACACACCACTTCTACCCAACCATGTTGTTTGTTATCATCAGGGAAGTGCTCCAAAAACATATTCATATCATCAAGGTTATTAACAATGAAACGAAGAGAAAAAGATAGAATAAACGCTTTCTAACTTAAAATTCTTCGGTAACTTTGACGACCAAGTTCGTTATTTTGTCACTGCCAAAAGTGACTTCGTTAGCAACTTGCTTAAAATGTTGAAAAGTCTTTCTAGAATTGAGAGGATAAAAAATAAGCATTTGGAAAATAATAGGATAAGGCTTTTTTTAAGTAGAAAATTATGGAATTAAAATCATACAAAGAACAAATCAACAAGGTGAAAAACTTGGTTGATAAAATGGAGCAAGGAAATTTATCAATCGTAGAACTGACTGATTTAGAACTTCTTACGAGGTCGATACATGAAAGATCAATTATTTTGAAGTACAAGGCATTTGGGGCTTCGAGAGCCTCAGCCCCCAGCCTTGAAACCTCTGATTTGGAGACTGAGGCTCTCGAAGTCCCAAAATCTGAAGCACCTTTCGATTGGAATCCAGCTGAAAACGACACTACAACATCAGAAGAAGTTGAGAATGACACAAAAGAAGAGGACCCTCTTATTGAATTGACAGAAGAAGAAATGAAGATAGAAACTCCTCCTTCTATTCAGGATATTTTGGGCGACATTTCAGAAAACAAAGAGGTTCTTCAAGAAATTGTAGAAGAGAATATCGAAATTGATGAAGAAGCGCCTGTGAATTCTCCTTCAACTGAAGATTTTGTTTCTAAACTAAAATTATCGGACAGTTCAACACACAGTTTTTCAATAGGGACCAAAATTGACACTTTAATTGGTGCTTTTGGTTTGAATGAGAAATTGCGTTTCATCAATGATTTATTTGACGGTTCGAGTGAATCTTTTAATGAAGCAGTCAAAATATTGGATGCTCAAAATGATTTAGCGGAAGCAAATACTCAAATCAATGACTTAGCGTCGGAACACGAGTGGGACGCCGAAGAAGAATCAGTAACGGAATTTGTTTCTTTTGTAAACAGACGATATGCGTAGCACCCTCATCCTCCTTTTCATTGGGTTTTCTACCGTTGTAAATTCTCAAATAGAAGAAATTCGCAGAATAACGGAGCAATTGTGTTCTCCAGAATTTCACGGTAGAGGTTATGTCAACCACGGCGATTCAATTGCTGCTGCCTATTTAGTAGAAGAATTTAAGAAAATCGGAGCGGAGGCATACGGCGACGGTTTCTACCAAGATTTTCAGTTGTCAGTGAACACTTTTCCGGGAGCAATGGCGCTGAGTCAAGGTGAAAAACAGCTTGTTCCTGGCCTTCATTTCTCCATCAACCCTAGTTCTAAAGGTGGGCAATATTCTATGCATCCAACCGAAGTGTCAGCCGCGCAAATTCTCGATTTAGATTATATGAGAGCGTTGATTTCTGAAATTTTGCGCGTTCCAAATAGTCAAATAATGGTCTTTAATTTTCTTGGAGCATCTAAAGATACCGTGAAGCAAATTCTTCCAATCATGCACGAAATTGCTCAATTAATGCCCGTTGCAGAGCTCGTTGATAAGAAATTTACGTGGTCGGTTGGACGAGAGCAATTGTATTTCCCTTATTTTCAAATTCAAGATTCTGTCTACCAAAAAGGGGTTCAGTTAGAAATGAATGTTGATGCAAAAGTCATTGAGAATTACCAAACGCAAAATGTCATTGCTTATTTACCAGCCAAAAAAAAGTGCAAAGAAACGATTGTATTTACCGCTCACTACGACCACCTAGGAAGAATGGGAGCCGACACTCACTTTCCCGGTGCTAATGACAATGCGTCGGGTACGGCAATGTTGCTGACAATGGCAAAATATTTTAAAGAGCATCCATCGAAATACAACATTCTCTTCATTGCTTTTGCTGGAGAAGAAGCAGGATTGGTTGGTTCTAAATTCTACACAGAGCATCCCCTTTTGAAGTTGAAAAAGATAAAATTCTTGGTCAATTTAGACATCATGGGCAGTGGCGAGCATGGAGTTACGGTTGTCAACGGGACTTTGTTTAAAAAAGAGTTCGATTTGCTTCAAAAAATCAATAAAGAACTAGACCTTCTTGCAAAAGTGAAAATTAGAGGCCCTGCAGCCAATTCTGATCATTATTGGTTCACCGAAAAAGGAGTTCCAGCGATATTTATCTATACAATGGGTCAGAACAGTCATTATCATGATATTTTTGACACGTACGAGGAGTTGAGCTTTGCTGAATATGCGGATATTACAAAGTTGTTGATTGAGTTTGTGAAGAGGATGTGATTAAATGCGCATTGCTTCGGAAGGTTAGTTCATTCGCAACCACCCAAGTATTCGTTTATTCTCAATTTTATAATGGTGTAATTCTTGCGTTAATTGATACTTCTCGCGAGTTGACGAAAACGGACCGGCATTCTGCTGAATAATTTCAATCTCATCTTCAGACACAGAAGAAACGATTGCTACATGTCCGTATGAATTGAATGTAGTAGCATCAAAGACAAGTATATCTCCAACTTGAGGTTTTGCAAGACTTGGATTATCGAATTGTAACAACCCTCTTAGTTTGTTTACTTTTCCATCCTCAACGTTCTTGTCAAAAAAACTTTTTGCATGACCGTAAGTGTCTGGCATTCTGTGCTTATAAAATTCAAAGTAGTAGCGCTTTACAAATTCTACACATTGGTATTTAAGCCCAAGGTTGTATCCGTCAATGACATTTCGTGATTGAACATTGCTAACACCTCCATTGTAAAACACTTTGACATGATTCAGGCTATCAATTGCATCTCCAATTTTATGAGAAGGATTAAAATCGCCCTTTTTGTTCATGTAAAACACCAACCCTGAAACAAGGAGAAGAAAAATCAGTAAAACAGCAACTCTTTTTTTCATCTTTTATCTTTAATCACCTCCAAAACCCTCTCTGCCCAAATCGAATGCGTCAACCTATTCGGATGACTATCATACGGCATGTTGTTGTATTTTTCAAGGCTTAAATCAACAGAAATATCAAGAATTTGAATGCCCATTTTTGCAAACTCTTTTAGCGTTGCTTGCGTGTCGTTTGTTTGAGTTATTCCAGTGATGATGAATTGGATATCGTTTTCTTCGCAAAGTTTTTTCATCTCTTCTACAAGATAAAAAGTAATCTCTTTTTTGGGAATCGATTCGTCTTGAGAAAGGTCCGATTTTGCTTGCAAAAAATTAACGCTTGCAAAAACACTCCTAAACGTCCAGTTTTCATATAAATCATTCCATTTGCAATAGCTGAGTACAAAGTCATCGTTTACTTTCTCAATGTAGGGAATTCTACTGGACTTCATAATCAATTTCACCTCATTGCTCGATCGTTCAAAGCCAATTTTTAAGTTTTCTCGGTAGAATGGCGTCAACGCATTGCGCATGTCATGAAAATCTGCATAATTGAGAATTACTGTCGTTGGAATATCATTCTCCAAAATCATTTTTTGCAATTGTAAATAACTTTGAACCGTTCCAAGTCCAGGAACGCCGAGATTTTTAACTTTTGTGTTCGGCATTGCTTTTTGAATCAAAGCTGGGAAATTTTCATCATCATTTACGCCCATTCCATAAGTATAAGAGCATCCTAACAAGTAGATTTTTCTTGTCGCAGAGTCAGAAAGTGCAAAAGGAATCTCTCTTAGTGAATCTTTGGTGTGCGCGACAGAATAAGTCAGTTTTTTGTTGATGGTCACTTCAAATTCACCTGGATTTAACGCAAAACCAAAGTTTGCATCGGGAGAAAGGCAATAAGCGGGTGAAGAAGTAATGGTGTAATCAATAGGCGTATATCTTCGATAACCTAACACGAGCAATGCCACCTCAAAACAAATTGGAATAAGGAGCAAATAATAAATCCATCTACGCTTACTTTTCATAATAAAAGCTCTCGGGTTGTAGGTTGAGGAGACTGAGGTGCTAAAAGTCACGAAGCCTACAGTCCCAATTTAGATTTAATGCCGCTAATCGTTTTTTCTTCATTGACATCTATCTTTTTTGAAATGAAAAAAGCACCCGCTTTTACTTTTCCTGATAGACGAATTTTCAGGTTCTTCTTATTCGCAAGAGCTAATAGTTTAAACATTGCGCCGTCCGCAAGTGTCAATGTTAAAGGGGCAGACACGCGGGTCGTTGATTTTCGTTTCATCTTGAATTTCTTATCCAAATGAACCTTGCCCATGTACTGATCTTCTATATAGACGTCTAAAG
Source organism: Marinosulfonomonas sp. (assembly GCA_002732995.1). Lineage (GTDB taxonomy): Bacteria > Pseudomonadota > Alphaproteobacteria > Rhodobacterales > Rhodobacteraceae > Profundibacter. Next base: position 8,069 of record NVTS01000003.1, read on the forward strand.
TTGACGGTTTCACTTTGAGTGCAAAACTATTTTCATTGTAGATGTCAGCATCAACGGTTAACTTCAGTGTTTTACCATTTAATTTACCCATTTTTATATTCTCACCTCCACGAAATTCTGGCTCGTAGAATGTGCAAGAAGTTGCTAAGAAGAATGCAGTTAGGATGATGATTATTTTGCTTGCATTGAGCCTATATAGAAATGAGTTCAATGCAGTGTCTAAATTTGTCGAAATGCTCATAGTTTTATTTGTTAAGTTCATCTGATATTGCTTCCACAAAATTATCATAGCCAATGTGAGGTTCAACCATCATAAAATAATATAATTTACTAATATTTCCTTCCTTATCAATAATTATTGATGTTGGACTTCCTGTTACGCCATACTTGACACATAGCAAGCCACCTTCTGAGATATGTTTAAAGTTAAATTCTTTTTTGCGTAAAAATTTTAATATGTCATTCTTAGAATTGCTAACTATAGAAATAAATTCAACATCTTTATCTCGAAACTGTTCTTTAATTTTATTTAGTTCAGGCATTTCAGCAACACAGCCTGTACAAGAAACAAACCAAAAATTTAAAACTACTACTTTCCCTTTTAGCTTTTCCAGATCAATGAGTTCTCCGTAAATATCTCTGCTGGAAAAAATTGGTGCCGGTTGACCTACTTCTAATAATTTCAAACTCTTAGACAATTCCTCCCAGAATTCAGTTCTTCTCTTTAAATAGTCTTCATCTTCGTCATTGTAATAACCAACTGGATAATTAATCATCGTTTTTGAATGATTATCTATGGAGACGGCTTTCCAGTTATTCTTATAACCAAACTGGTCTGGAAGATACATTTCCAATATCGTTCCATTAATTTTTAATCCTGGTCGAAAAGTAAAGTTGCCAGATAATTCATCTGTATAATACGCCGTTATTGTATCTTTAACTGAAGTAAAAATTGCCTTTTTACAAGCATAGCCAAGAATTTCTTTCTTGCCTTGTAATTCCTGCATCTTATAGTCGATAGTGTCAGATAAAATATTATAACAGGTGTCCGAATTAATACCTATATAATAGAAGGTTTTTTCTTTTGTTTCTGCATTTAAAATAGAGTGGTTAAAATCATATAAGTTATATTCTTTGCTCAAATTACCGTCAATTGTAACCATAATTGTATCAATTCCATTCACATCAGGATTGTGATCGCTCGTTACCGTTCTTTGAAAGGTGATTTCAATACTTTCATTAGTCTTAACCTCCTCTTCTTGCGAACAAGAAACGAAAAGGATGACTAGAAATGGGAAAAATAATTTATACATCGCTTTTTATTTAGTAAACTGAAACATTCTATCATTAGAGCATTATATCATTGAATCATTTTTTCATCAACTCCGTATATGCAACGAAAAAATGCGGAATGGTTTCAATTCCTTTGTAGAAATTAAACAAACCGTAGTGTTCATTGGGAGAATGAATAGCATCACTATCCAATCCAAAGCCCATTAATATCGATTTCAAGCCCAATTCTTTCTCAAACATCGCCACAATTGGAATTGAACCTCCACTTCTTACTGGAATTGGTTTTTTACCAAAGGTATTCTCATACGCAATGCTTGCCGCTTTGTAACCGATAGAATCAATAGGTGTCACCGCAGGTTCTCCACCATGATGCGGCGTAACTTTAACCTTTGTTCCCACTGGAGCAATGGACTCGAAATGCTTTAAAAATAAATTTGTAATCTCAATTGGATCTTGATCTGGAACCAATCGCATCGAAATTTTTGCAAACGCTTGCGAAGCAATTACGGTTTTCGCACCTTGACCAATATAACCTCCCCAAATCCCATTCACATCCAATGTTGGACGAATAGAACCCCTTTCCATCGTAGAATAACCAGTTTCTCCCATCACCTCATCAATGTCTAAAGCTTTGCAATATGCTTCCTTGCTGAAAGGTGCTTTTGCCATTTCAGCACGTTCTTCATCTGTCAAATTAATCACTTTATCGTAGAATCCTGGAATGGTGATTTTATTATTCTCATCGTGCAAAGAAGCAATCATTTTTGCGAGGATATTAATAGGATTGGCAACGCAACCTCCATACAATCCAGAGTGTAAATCACGGTTAGGACCTGTCACTTCAACCTCGACATAACTCAATCCTCTAAGTCCTGTAGTGATAGAAGGAACATCATTTGCCAGCATTCCTGTATCAGAAACAAGAATAACATCTGCTGTTAAACGCTCGTGATTATTCTGCACGAAGATGCCCAAATTCTCACTTCCAACTTCCTCTTCTCCCTCAATCATGAATTTCACATTGCAAGGAAGTTCATCTGCCACCATCATTGCTTCAAAAGCCTTGACGTGCATGTACATTTGGCCTTTGTCATCACAAGCGCCACGAGCAAATATGGCTCCTTCTGGGTGAATTTCCGTCTTCTTAATTACTGGTTCAAAAGCTGGAGAATCCCATAAATCAATTGGGTCTGCAGGTTGTACATCGTAGTGTCCATAGACCAAAACTGTAGGGAGGGAGGCGTCAATCATTTTGTCACCATATACAATAGGGTAACCTGCTGTTTCACACACTTCAATATTCTCTGCTCCTGCTTCTTTTAAACGATGTGCAACCATTTCTGCGGTTGCAAATACATCCTTTGAAAAAGAAGGATCCGCAGAAACAGATGGTATTTTTAGTAAATCTATTAACTCGTCAACGAACCGTTGCTTGTTTTCTGAAATGTATTTTTGTGTTGCTTCCATTGCTTTTTTTTATTTGAACTCCTCAAAAATCGGCATTATTTGCAAAAAACAAGCTATATTCGTAATTAAATTAAAAAGTGATGCAACTTTTATCCAAGAATGAAAGTCTTAGCATCATTAGACACTACAAATTTATTGACTATGAAAATTTTATCATTACTTATATTTTCAATTGGCATTTACTCTTCTATTATTGGACAGATAATTATTGACAATACACCGACGCCTACGAGTTTGGTGACAAACACACTAATTGGCCCTGGTTTAGTAACATCAAACATTACTTTTTCTGGGTTTCCCGGGCTATGGTCGACAGCGCCATTGAAGCAATTATAGACGCCGCCAAAACCGACAAAATCGGCGACGGCAAGATTTTCGTCACCGCGGTGGAGCAGGTCGTGCGCATCCGCACCGGCGAAACCGGCATAGACGCGATATAAAACCGGCGAAACACCACCACAGCACTATTTATTCAAAAAAGAGGGAACAAAATGGACAACAAAGGCATGCTAAAGCTGATCAAGGACGAGGACGTCGAATATGTTGACGTTCGCTTCACCGATCCGCGCGGTAAACTGCAACACGTGACTGTGGTTGCCGATCTGGTGGATGAAGATTTCCTTGAAGAAGGCTTTATGTTTGACGGCTCCTCCATCGCCGGTTGGAAATCAATTGACAACTCCGACATGAAACTGATGCTGGATCCGGCCTCGGCCTATATCGATCCGTTCTATGCCGAAAAAACGCTGGCCGTGCATTGTTCGGTGGTCGAGCCCGACACCGGCGAGGCCTATAGCCGCGACCCACGTGGCACCGCACAAAAAGCCGAGGCTTATCTGGTCGCATCCGGCATTGGGGATGTGTCCTATTTCGGCCCCGAGGCTGAATTCTTCCTGTTTGACGATGTGCGTTTCAGCGTCGAGATGAACAAGGTTTCCTTCGAGGTTGATGCGGGGGATGCGTCCTGGAACACCGACACGTCCTATGAAATGGGCAACATGGGCCACCGGCCCGGTATCAAGGGTGGCTATTTCCCAGTGAACCCGATTGATGACGCCCAAGACATCCGCAGCGAAATGCTGTCGACGATGAAGCGTCTGGGCATGAAGGTTGATAAACACCACCACGAAGTGGCGTCCTGTCAGCACGAACTGGGCCTGATTTTTGGCTCGCTAACGCATCAAGCGGACGAGCTGCAAAAATACAAATACGTGATCCACAATGTGGCGCATGCCTACGGAAAATCCGCCACCTTTATGCCCAAACCGATTTTTGGCGATAACGGCACCGGCATGCACGTGAACATGTCGATCTGGAAAGACGGAAAACCGCTGTTTGCCGGCGACAAATACGCCGATCTGTCGGATCAGGCGCTATGGTTCATCGGCGGCATCCTGAAACACGCCAAATCGCTGAACGCGTTTACAAATCCGGCGACCAACAGCTACAAACGCCTGATCCCGGGTTTTGAAGCGCCGGTTCTGCGGGCCTATTCCGCCTCCAACCGGTCGGGTTGCGTGCGTATTCCGTGGACGGAATCTCCCAAGGCAAAACGTGTCGAGGCCCGTTTCCCTGATCCTGCCGCCAACCCCTACCTGTGCTTTTCAGCCCTTCTGATGGCTGGCCTTGACGGCATCAAAAACAAGATCGATCCAGGCCCCGCATCGGACAAAGATCTGTATGATCTGCCACCAGAAGAGCTGGCCGGTATCCCGACGGTCTGTGCCTCGCTTCGTGAAGCGCTGGACGAATTGGAAGCCGATATGGACTACCTGCTGGCAGGCGACGTGTTCACCAAAGATCAGATCGAGGCCTATATGGACCTGAAATGGGACGAGGTTTACGCCTACGAACACACACCGCATCCGATCGAATACAAGATGTATTATAGCTGCTAAGGCGCGTGGCGGGTATTCATCCGCACACCAGAAACATCAAAGGGCGCTCATATCGGGCGCCCTTTTTATTTGCGTGTCGCTATTTGGTTCCATGACTGCGCATATCTACAGCACCCGCTCCAGCGCTTGTTCCAGATCGGCAATCAGATCACCCACATCCTCGATCCCGACTGACAGCTGCAACAGATTCTGGGCGACCAGTGAACGTGGCCCCTCCACCGTTTTACGATGCTCGACTAGGCTCTCGACCCTGCCCAATGAAGTTGCTGGGGAAAAACGTCTGCGTAAATCGGGCCACATCCTCGCCGCCCTTGACCAGCAAAGACAGCATCCCGCCAAAGCCCGCCTTCATCTGGCGGCACGCCACATCATGCTCAGGGGCGGGGTGGCAGCCCGGGGTAAAGCACGGCTTCGACCAGTGCCGTATCCTTGCACACTGCGCCGCGCAGCGCGTCCGCTTTGGTCGCATCAAATAACGTCACCCGCAGCCTCCGTCTGGCATTGTGCAAAGGGTTTTTGCTATTTGCACTTTTGCCACGTTACAGTCGGCGCGTAATGATTAAGGGAGGGCATTATATCCGGTAAATTTTCAGCACCTATTCTTGCCGCCAGCATAGCGATAGCAATGTTCGCCGCCCCCGTTCAGGCCGCATTGGCCGCCACTTCGTACGCCAAACGCACGATCACTGCGGACCGCAACCAGAAAAGCTTCGAATATTCACTGGTCAAATTCATACAGGTGCGCGAATTCGGGTAAATCGAACAACCGCGACAAGGCAAAGCAATCCAAAAACCAATGCCTAGCTGACAAAGGTCTGGGCCAAAACTGTCTTTATCCACTTTATGTATTGCTGGGTTGACCAGCCGCATTCAACCGTCAGCTGCTTCCACGTCTGGAATGACAACAGCACCCACATCATTTCTGTGGCTTTAGAATCAGCCCAGCCTGCCGCGAGTTTTTCTTCGGATTTCAATGCGGCCACGATGCCAGCACACCCGTCGCGGTGGCATGACATGCACTCATCCCATGCGGCTTCGGCCGCGCCATCCGTTTCACGCACCGCAAGCAACGCGCCCGCCAAACCGTGTATTTCGGGCAGGTAATTCCCCCAGACATCGACATAGGCATTCATCATTCCGATGGCATATTTTGCCTCTGTCACAGCGAGAAGGCGCTGATTCAAGCCTTTGATTTTATCTACATATTTAGTTGTATCGCCTAGCAATTCAACTCGCGGTGCAAAATGCAGATACACCGCCTGACGCGATATTCCGGCGGCTTTGGCAATGCCGCTGATGAACAAGGAACAATTGCGCGCCAAAGGCACCGCAAATATCGTCAACGCGATGCAGCAGATCGGTGTGACGCGGCTGATTTGTCTGTCCGGCATGGGGGGCCAACGGTAGCCACGCAATGCTGCCCGCGCCCTATAAATTTCTGCTGGTGCCCCTGATGATGCGCCATCTTTACCGCGACCATGAAATGCAGGAAGGCATTATTCGGGCCAGCGGGCTGGACCGGACCATCGCGCGCCCCGCCGCCTTTGATGCCAAGGGGGCACATAGCGGTGATTGCTGGCACGGGTTTGATCTGCGGATGCGCAAGCTGAAGATCAAAGCTTCAACCGCCGATGTGGCCGATTTCATGCTGCAGCAGCTGGGCAGTAATACCTACCTTGCACAAGGCACACTGCCTTTCGTATTGATCAAGGCAGGGCGGTGATCTGCGCTTATGCCACCGTGAACTGCCCCATCATTCCCAGATCTTCATGCTCCAGAATGTGGCAGTGATACATAAACGGCTGGTCCGCATTGGCCTTGCGGTCCRCCTGCACCAGCAGTTCTGCCGTGCCATCAACCAGCACCACATCCTTCATGCCCATACGGCCAAAATCCACCTTTTGCCCGTTTAACGACAGCACCTGAAACGAGCAGCCATGCACATGGAACGGGTGTGCCATTTCACTGGTGGACACCTGCCAAATCTCGGCCTCGCCCAGCCGCATCTTCTCGTTGATCACGCCCATGTCCATCGATACGCCGTTGATCGCCATGCCGTGGCCACCCTGCATCATCCCCATCATGCCGCCGCCCATGCCCATTCCGCTTGGCATCATATCAAGGCTGAACTGACGTCGCCGCACAGGTTCGCCAAAGGCAGGCACAGGGGCACCCGTCAGCGTTTGGGGCAAGCTCGTCACCCCGCCCGAACGGGGCTGGTCCACGATAAATGTCATCACCTCGAACACCCCGCCATCGCCCACAGCTTCGGGCACAGCGCCGCGCATCATCCCCATCATGCCGCCGCCCATACCGCCCATCATCGTGTTGTTATCAGGGGCCGATAGCAGACGCGCCGCCGCACCATCGCTGAAATCGACAATAATCTCGGCCCGCTCAGCCGGGGCCAGTGTCAGAGTGTTCATCGGCACGGGGGCTGGCAGCAGCCCGCCGTCGCTTGCCACCTGATAGAACTGTCGGCCATCCTCGAACCCGAAGTGGAATATCCGCGCGTTTGATCCGTTCAAAACCCGCAGCCGCACCATTGCAGGTGGCACTGTGGCTTGCGGGCGGATTGCCCCGTTCACCAGTATTTCGCTGCCCCGATACCCCATCATCAGGGTCGGCCCTTGCGGCGCGTATAACATCTGGCCACCTGAATCAAAAATCCGGTCCTGCACCACCAGCGGAATATCATCTACGCCATAATCGCCGGGCAGCCCCGCATCCGGCGCATCAGGGTCATCCACGATCAGCATCCCCGCCAACCCGAACCACACATGGGTTGCGGTGCGTTGATGTATATGTGAATGATACCAAAGCGTTGCGGCAGGCTGATCAATGTCCAGTACTGCCTCCATCACCTCGCCATTGGCAATCGGGCTGTGCGGCCCACCGTCCTGATCGCCATCAATATGCATCCCGTGCCAATGCRCCGTTACCGGCTCGTTAATCCGGTTGCCAAGGTTCAGCCGCGCGGTTTCGCCACGCCTCACCCTGATCACAGGACCAAGAAATCCTTGCCCGTAGCCCACCGTTACCGTCTCGCGCCCTTCAAGGATGGTCGTGTGCGCCGCCATTGCATCTAACGCTTGCGGACCGCCACCACCACGCAGATCCAGAACATCGGGGATCGGCAATGCCTTGCCGCCCGTCGCCGCCATTGCCCGCCCGATGATCGCTGGCGCAAATACGGCCACTGAAGCTGTGCCTAGAAAGTGCCGCCTGGATATCCGCATATTATTAGCCCCGCCTTGTTGTTTCCGGCCGTTTGGAACGGCGTATCCATACTATAACGGGTCAGCACGGGATTTCCGTCGCAAATTTTCACAATAACATCAGCACCTAGACCAACAGCCGTGAATAGAGCAACAACCCCTGCCCTGTCAGCGCCCGATGCACCGGCCCCCACGCCGCGTTAAACGCAAATCCGTCCATCCGGCCCCCGCGCGCGATTTCACCCAGCGATCTGCGCCCGTCAATCAGCGCAATCAGTGGTGCTGCGGCTTTGGGCAGCTCCAGCACCGGCTTTTCCGCCCCGACTGTCAGCCGCAGCCGCCCTTTACTGGCCACCTCTCGGGCCACGGCTTGCGGCGCACCTGCCTTTAGGTGCGGGATCAATGCGGGGTCGGTTCCGGCGACCACTGCGGTTTTCACATCTTTCAGCACCGCATATCCAACATGGGTTTTGATCGTCCCGCGCAGTTTTTCCGCCACCGCCATAGAGTGCGCCGGATCATCAGGGGGCGTCACCGCCGCGCCCAGCAAATCCGCTGGATCATACATCGCAGGCTGGGTGAATGAGGACAGGCGCAACCCCGCACGCGTCAACGTCTCCAGTAAAGTTGTCACATCAAACGGACGGTCCTGACTGTGCAGCAACAAGTCATAAAACCCTGCATCGCCCTGTTGGTGGTCCTGCACATGCTGGTTGCACAAAAACGGATGCGATTTGGGCAGTTTGGCGAACACCGCCTTGGCCCGTTCCAAACGCTCCTTGGGCGTCAGACCCTCAAACAACACCCCGAACGCCTCTTGCAACGGATAAACCCCGCTGCGCCCGTAAGGCGCGTAGACCATAAACCCCAGACCGCCATCAGGGACCAAAGCCCGCGCNAAAGCATCAAACCCCGCCTGTGGCTCCGGCAAATGGTGCAGCACGCCGCAACAGTCGATGTAATCAAACGACCCCATATCAGGCGCATCCAGCAGGCTGCCGGTTTTGAAGGTGATGTTCGTTAACCCGCGCGCRCCCGCGCGTTCCTCGGCAATTTTACGCGAGGCGCGGGACAGATCGACATAGGTGATTTCATAGGCGCGATTGGCCGTGGTCAGAACCTGCGCCAACTGGATCAACGCATCCCCCGTGCCACCGCCCGCCACCAGCACCCGCAAGGGTTTGCGCCAGTCCCGTTYGCCGCCAAACACATGGTGATCAATTTCCAGCGGATGCGAGGGGGATCCGGTGATCAGCCGCTTGGCCTCGTCGGCAGGATCACGTTCGGGGTAAGGATATGCCTCGTATTGGGCCGCAACGTTGTCCATGGAAGTCCCTTCAGGCGGTGGGAATTGAGGTTTCGGCCAATGTGGCGACCTGATCCGCAGTCAGGCTTTCGCGCCTAATCTGATAGGTATGGATCGAAAACACAATCGCATCTGTGTTGGCCAGGCGCAGAATGGTCTGGCGTTCGGACCTTATATAGGGCGCACCATGTCAAACATCCACTGCACCCGTCTGGCCATATCGTCGTCGTAACTGTCGATCGGCACGTGGATCATGGCCAACGGTTGCATGAATTTTTCCGACAGGGTCCATCTGGCCGAAAAAATACAGCAAAGCCCCCGTCAGCACATGTTCCTCGCCCTGCTTTTGCAGGATGCAGAAATCCTCTTGCACCAACTGGCCAAGAGGGCGCAGCGGATCGGCATAATCCAGTGCCACTTCTGCCCCATCGGGCCGTGTCACGACATCTGTGGTCACGGTAACCCGTCAATCCCGCGCACCTCGTCAACCACCCGCGACAGCAGCTCCTCACCCGCTGCCCGCGCCCCCTCATTCAGCGCCGGAACGTCATGCGGTCGCTCATTAATCAGTCGGGCCTTTTCCACCATCTGGGCGCCGTAAGCATCGTCAATCTGCAACCAGTCCCCCGCTGCCACCGGTTGCAAACCCCGAAACCGGCACAGGGCGCGGTCAGACCACGGGGTATAGGGTAGACAGGATTGCAGGATCGGCATTAGCCACCAACCGCGCCGTATACATTCTCCAGAAGATGGGCAAAATCCGCCGCATTCAATGCATCAAACTCCCGCGCTGCATCCTTGATTTCCTGCCCCCGTTGCGGTGTGATCAACCCGTCTGTCAACAGATCAAACTTGGCCTCAAGTTCAGCATCCGACAGCGGATCATCCGCATCGCCCTTGGGCGTTTTGGGCTCGGATTGCACTTTGCGCCCGTCCTTTAGATAAAGCGTTACATCGGCCCAGCGTTTGCGGGTGGATATTTCGGTGTAATGCGCAGTTTTCACCAGTTCCGTGGCCTGCGCCAACCGCTGGATGTCAGGATCATGCAGCACATCGTCCAGCAATTCTTCGCGCCCGATTTTGCCACGCACCGCCATCATCGCAGCGGGATACACGATGGAATAGGTCAACTCGTCCATGTTTTTCGGGGCGCCGCCAGCCAGCCGCGTTGCATTATGAAACGTCTGTATCCGCATCCGCGCAATATCGGTGTGAACCAGACCATGCACCTGCATCAATTCCTCAATCGCATCCAGCGCCGGATGCGCCCAGCGGCAAACGGGGTAGCGCTTGTAATGGGTCTCCATCACCTCCCAGCGGTCCCCCAGATCATCCCACCACGGTTTCACCTCGTCGCTCTCGGCGGTAATCGCAGGCGCACCGGTGAACCCCATCTGCGCCATATAGGCCGCAGCAACGCCGGTGGGCGCACCCCAGCCAACGCCGTCACGCAGCATGGTCGGAAAATCAATGCAGCGCATCATCTGGCTGCGCGGSCCGTGRTATTCGGCRATSCCYRSSGCATGSSSRRTSYSCYCSSSRTCCAGCCCCAGMAWTCKSGCSSYGGCSGMSGCSMMRSCMACSGCRYYSYAKNGCCCCSRRKSKGYRRKRWYSSGMGMCMGYRSSGNGCATYKCMAARSCMSMGSGMWMGYCAAMSWCATMCGCCAACACCATCGCCAGCATGAAGTCCTGTGCACTCATCGGCTGCCCCGCCCCGCGCCGCTCCTCCATCACCGCCAGCAGCGCCGGAAACACGGCCGAACCTGCGTGGCCCTTGGCCGGCGAAAACCCGTCATGCGCATCAATGGAATCGATCATGAATGCGCCGGCAAAGGCTGCCCCCGCCGGCGAAACCCGCCGCCCGTCCATGATCATCCGCGCCCGTGGTTTGTGATCCGGCGCATTCCAGAATTCATCGGCATAACGGCGCACAATGCCCGATATTTCAGTGGTCGCACCGATCACCGCGACGCCGATTGTATCCATCAGGCTACGGCGCATCACCTTGCGCACATCCTCGGGGATGTCGCCGTAGGTGGTATTAACCATAAAATCTGTAAAGCTCTGGGTCATATCGGGCCTCTTTCTCCGGTGGGGTTCAGAAACAGGATGCAACGTGCACGCAGGGCATAATCCCCCAAACCCGACGAAAACGCGTCGTATTCATACATACACAATTCGCAGATCGCGGCCGCACTGGTCGGCAAATGCAAGGAGGCACAGCATGCAAGCCCATTACCGTGACACGCGCAAAATCGACCCGACCCGTGGGGATAAGTTGGGCGATGGCACCCCGAATGATGCGAATCGCATTGAAATCGACCCGACCCAATCGGCCTTTGGCGAATGGCAGGCCGCAGAGCTAACCCTGCCCAATCTGGCCGCCATGCGCGAACACCGCTGGAAACGCCTGACGCAACATGTCGTTGATCGGGACTATGGGGCGTTGCTGGTTTTTGATCCGCTGAACATCCGCTATGCCAGCGACACCACCAACATGCAGCTGTGGAACACCCACAACCCGTTTCGCGCCCTGCTGTTATGCGCCGATGGCTACATGGTGCTGTGGGACTATAAAAACTCGCCATTTCTGGCCGATTACAACCCGCTGATGCGCGAGGTTCGCTCTGGCGCCGATCTGTTTTACTTTGATCGGGGTGACAAGGCGAGTGTGGCGGCAGATGTGTTTTCAAACGAGGTGCGGGCGTTGGTCGAGGCCCATTCTGGCACCAACAAACGTCTGGCGCTCGACAAGATCATGCTGCATGGGCCGCGCGCGGGTGTGCCGCAGGGTAACATGTCCGAGGATGACATCTGGGCAGTGCTGCACGGCGAAAACATTAGGCGCGGCAGCGAATGGATCGAAACCCGCCTGCTGACATCAGGCCAGCGCACCAACCCGTGGTTTCAGGAATGCGGACCGCGCATTGTGCAAAATAACGAGATCGTGGCCTTTGATACCGATATGATCGGGTCATACGGCATCTGCGTCGATATTTCCCGCACCTGGTGGATTGGTGATGCCAAACCGACAAACGCGATGATCTATGCGCCACGAGCACGAGCACATCATGAGCAACATTGAAATGCTGCGCCCCGGTGTGTCAATCAAGGAATTGTCGATGAACGGTCATAAACCGGACCCGATTTTCGACAAATGGAAATACGGCTGCAAAATGCAYGGGGTCGGGCTGTGTGATGAATGGCCGCTGGTGACATACGGGGACCAGCATGTCGAGGGCGCGTTTGATTACGCGCTGGAGGCGGGCATGGTTTTATGTGTCGAGGCGCTGGTTGGCGAGGATGGTGGCGCGTTTTCGATCAAGCTGGAGGATCAGGTGCTGATCACCGAGGACGGGTACGAGAACCTGGCGACTTATCCGTTTGATGCGGCGTTGATGGGCGGTTGAATAGGGTTGCGCCGCGCTTCGCGCGTCGCCCCAAGCACTTTGTCCCCTGCGGGGCCAAAGCGTGTTAGCCTGCGGCGCAGGTATTTAGGAAAAGAAGAAGGGGAAGGCGCGTCACTCTTTAACGGATATAAAAACGTGCCAGAACCCCGTTGTGGTCTGATCCAAGCTGCGGGCGTTTCCATGTATCGGCAGGGCGAGAATTTGTGTTGATCAACACATGGTCGATCGGCAGGGAGTAATATTTTGCAAGCCAAAACGTGTATTTGGGCGCGCCAACCCGCTGCGTATCAGTGGCTGCTGTAATGCTGCGCATCGTGTGCGACCACGGCACCATGTTGAAATCACCGCCCAGCACCACCGGACCCTCTAGTGCCACAAGCATCGGCACCAATGCCCTGACCTGCGCCGCTTGCCCCATCGGATATGGCCAATGTAAATGCAGCGACACCAGCCAGACTGGGCCGTGGGGCGTTTCAAGCTGCATCGCCGCCATGCCGCTGGCCTCCTCGCATCGCCCAGACCCCGCAACCATCGGCCAACGCGCCGCAACCGCGACACCACCCACCCCCGCAAAGGAGCAAAATACCTGTGCGGGGTATTGTTCTTTCAGGCTGGCAAGGATGGGCAGGTTGTTCGCGCTAACCTCTTGCAAGGTGACAAAATCCGGGTTGTGCTCCAGAATATCCCCCTGCAACGGCACAGTTGATGCCATATCAAAGCGCATATTCTTTTGGTAAAGCGCATAGGGCGCATCCAGCGCCGACGAAAATGCCAGCTTTGGGGCCAACACCGTATAGGCCGACCACACTACCAGCACAGCCGCAACCACGCCCGCCCCTTTTGGTTTAAGCCGCACCAATATCAGGGCCGATATCCCCCCGACCACAGCCAGCGGGCCGCGAAACACTGCCAGTGAATCCCCCAATGGATGAACTGCGCCAAAATGGCTGCCCAGCAACAACACCAGCGGGATCAGGAATATCAGGGAAATCACGTGGCGCATCGTCATCCGGTCCAATTCATACTGTGATCATACTGTGACCATACTGTGGTGGAACATCAGACTGGGCGTCGTATAAGTCAGCACAGGCCCGTTCACAACCGCGCGCCTGATATCACTCTGGCGTGAGCGCTGTGACACATCCCTTGCGCATCCCCGCCGTGTTACCCATCCTAGGACAAACGCGAAACCAAAAGGGAATCCCCCCGATATGCCGACTGAACGCATCACATTTGAGGGCCACAGCGGCCATCCGCTGGCCGCGCGCCTTGATATGCCCCAAGGCGATCATCTGGCCACAGCCCTGTTTGCCCATTGCTTCACCTGTTCCAAAGACATCCCCGCCGCCCGTCGCATCGCGGGCCGCCTGGCGGCGATGGGGATTGCGGTGCTGCGGTTTGATTTCACCGGCCTTGGCCATTCCGGCGGCGAGTTTGAAAACACCTCGTTTTCCTCGAACGTCGATGATCTGGTTAAAGCCGCCGACTATCTGGCGGCGCGCGGCATGGCACCGGAGCTGATTATCGGCCATTCGCTGGGCGGGGCGGCGGTGCTGAAGGCGGCGGGCCAGATCGACAGCATTAAGGCGGTTGTCACCATCGGGGCGCCCTTTGACCCCGAACATGTCACCCATAATTTCAAAAGCGCCATTTCGGAAATTTGCACCGAGGGCATGGCCGATGTCTGCCTTGGCGGGCGGCCCTTCAAAATTGCCCGTGAATTTATCGAGGACATCTCCAAGGCCGAGCTGAAACCTGCCATCGCCAATCTGAAACGCGCCCTTTTGGTGCTGCACGCCCCGCTCGACACCGTGGTCAGCATCGACAACGCCGCCGAAATATTTCAAGCCGCCAAACACCCCAAAAGCTTTGTGACGCTGGACGAGGCCGATCACCTGATCAGCAAAGCCTCCGACGCCGAATACGCCGCCGGTGTGATCGCCGCATGGGTCACGCGCTATCTGGACCTGACCCCGCCTGCCCCACCGATTGGCGCGCCCGAAGGCGTGGTGCGGGTGCGCGAGGCTGATCCCGACGGGTATTTGCAAGACATCACCTCGGGGCCGTTGCACCACGCGCTGGCGGACGAGCCACTGGCCTATGGCGGCACCAATCGCGGCATGTCGCCTTACGGGTTTGTGTCCTCGGGGCTGGGCGCTTGCACCAGCATGACCATCCGGATGTATGCGCGGCGCAAAAAATGGCCGCTGGAATATGTCTGGGTCGATGTCACCCACGACAAGGTGCACGCACAGGACGCCGAAGCGGGCAAAGCGGTGCAGAAAATCGACAGCTTTCGGCGTGAAATTCATCTGGGGGGTGATCTGGACGATGATCAGCGCAAACGGCTGCTGGAGATTGCGGACAAGTGTCCGGTGCATAAGACCTTGGAGCATTCATCGCAGATTTTGACGGTTCTGGCAGAGTAGCGGGGAACACGTGTTGAACGGGGTGGTGCGTGAAATCACGCACCCTACGCCCGCTGCCATGCGTCATAATTGAGTTCATCGCCATCGGAAATGTAGACCAAATACTGGTGTTCGGCGACAAAACCTAAAGTGGCGTTTAGGTCACGTGATTCAACATATATCGGCATTTTTTAAATCCTATTTAGAGACATAAACAATTAGATTGGAAATTCGCCCCTCGAAGAACAAGATTGCGGCGCTTGGCCGACATCTGTAGCCAAACCTTCCGAAAAGTGTTGGGCGCTTCAGGCAATAATCTGCCGAAGCATCTACATAATAATCAGGAAGGTCACCGTCCGCCCCGAGAGGCCCACCCAGTCTCGTCGTTTCGTAACCACGAAACTCCCACCCGGCGTCCTCGAAGAATTCAGTCAGCTCATCGACACTGCATTCAAGCCCTAATAACGCCCGCCCGCTTTTCACAGGAGAAAGCTCGTGGAAATCATTACCTTCATTTCTGGTTAGCATATCCGCGAAGGGCGGCGCGGCAAGAACCTCGGCACATTCGCTAGAAGGATCGACATCCTCCTGCGCGATGGCAAGGACAGGGAACATCAGGAATGATATGATAAAAAGGAGCTTCACCCGACCGCCCCATTTTCTGAGCGGCCCACCCCCAGCTTTGATGATGTCATTGCCAAGGCCCTCATATAGTTTGTCATGATCGAGATTTATTACTTCACCAGCAGGACCAACAGTGTCATTGTCACATATTCGGGTTGCAGATCGACCACACACACTCAGCATGGCGGTTTTCCAAATTACATCCAATGAACAATTACCCCCCAGCAACCAGCACAAAAACACACATCTAATATCCCTCTTGGGTTGGTATTAACAATGCACTCACCACATTCAAGCAAGCCGTAGGGTGCGTGATTTCACGCACCGTTCTTTCCACTTACCCAAAACACCCCATCCAGAAACACGAGCACCCTCAAGCGCTGTGCCTCAAATTTAGTAGTTTCACGCTTTGCTCAGCCAAAACCCGCCGCCAACATACCACACATTCGGCACTTCCGCAGCGGGCCGCCCCTGATACATCTGGCCAAGCGCTGGAGCTTTGCCCCCCGTCGCCTCCAATGCGGATTTGAGCGCCACCGCCTCATCCGGCTGGCGCGCCCCGTTACAATGGTAAAACCCGCAATTGCCCAGTGACGACACATGCATTTCAGTGCCCCGTTTCTCAAGCAGCAACATGAACCCCCAATGATCATCCGCTGTAAACGGGATCACGATGCGTCCGGATTCCCCAAGGTTTGACAGCCAGTTTTCAGGAACATGGGTCGCGCCCGCAAACACGACGACAGCATCAAGAGCTGGCAGGTTTGATGTTTTGGTCGCATCGCCCGACAAAACCTCGACATGTTCATAACCCGCAAGATTGTCTTTGGCCCGCTCGGCGAGGGCCTCGTCTATTTCATAGACAATCACCCGCCCGCTGGGCGTCACCAGTTCGGCAAGGATCGCGGTGAAATACCCCTGCCCCGACCTGAAGCACCGTAGCACCCGGGCGAATATCCATCTGGTCCAGATAATAGGCCCAGAGCGACGGCAGCCCGTTGTTAATCTCGAGGTCATGGTCAATTGACACCAGAACGTCGTGACAGATGTGATGCGGATCGGCTGTGGCGCTGATATAGGCGGGTCGGTCAAATTGCCGTGGATGGATGCGCCACGGCCCCTCGCCCAGATAATGCTCGCGCGGGATTTTGGAGAATGCCGTGATGATCGCCGGATTGTTACGCACCGGCGCCGCAATGCGCACATCTTCGGCGAACCAGTGGCGTGCGTCTTTTATGCCGCGTTTCTTTTTCATAGCACCCCCTCCAGAAACGCAATGACCTCCCCCGCCAACCGCTGCTGGAACGCTGTGCGGTCAAAGCCGGCGGGGTCTTGGGACGGGGGGAAGTCGGGGTGAATCAGGGCCTCGGGAAACGGGCTGAGGAACGAGAAATGGCCTGCGTTTTCAACGAGGTGGTGGGTGATCTGCGTTCTGCCCGGCACTTGGTTCAGCACCCGCGCCGTATGGTCCGGCGGGGTGAACGCATCATGTCCGGCCTGATAGATCAGCATCGGCACCACGACATTGGCCAATGAAGCGTCCGGCGTGAACCACGCGGTTGCGGGGGCCATCAGAACCAGCCCCTTCACCCGATCATCGCGCCCCACAGCCACCTTGCGTTTTGCCGCGTTCCAGACCTGCCCGCCCGCCACCGCCAGCGCCGCATAACCGCCCATCGAGTGGCCGATCACCGCGACCTGATCCGTCAGCACCGCGCCTGCCAGAATTTCGTTGCGGGCAATATCGTCGATGCACAGAGAGATGTGGCGCGGGCGCAGTTCCAGATTGCGGGTTTTGCCTGACAGGAAATTGTCGTCCGTGTTGTTGCCGAAATGCTCGGGCATCAGCACCACATACCCCGCCTCGGCCAGCGCTTGGGCCAGCATCAGGTATCCAAGGCGATTGCCGCCGGAGCCGTGCGAGATGGTCACAACAGGGAACTGCCCTGCCGCCACGGCTGCGTTCAGCCCTGCGGTCACGGTGAAGGGGGGAAGGTCATAGGTTCCATGTGCATCCGCCGCCGGATACATCACAAACACCGGAAACCCGATGTTGGCCTGATGGTCCCAAACGCGGATATGTTGACAGCCGACATATTTCATTCATTCACCTCGAAAAAAAGGCGCGGCCTGTAAGCCACGCCTTCGTATCAAACCATCCGCTCGGCGCTCCCTGACGGGCACTTCTCGCTAGCGAAGAAAGCCGCAAGGCTTGATGAGCGTCCTAGCCGCGGGCGCGACCGACCAGTTTCCACAAGGCAGGCAACAGCACAGCGGCCAGCGCCAGCTTCACCGCATCGCCAACCAGAAACGGTGTCAGGCCCCACGCAAGGATCGGCTCATCAAAGCCGTAAAGCGCGCCCAGCCACAACAGACCCGGCACATAGATCAACGCATTGCCGATCAGCATCGCGCCAGCCATTTTCACCGGTGATCTGTCCCAGCCACGGGCTGCCAACAGCCCCAGCGCAACCGTCGCCAACACAAAGCCAACCAGATAGCCGCCGGTGCTGCCCATCATATATTCCAGCCCGTTCAAATCAGCGGTGGATGTGGCGAACACGTCAAAGCCCAACATGCCGACCAGCATATAGCCAAAGATCGTCACCAGCCCCAAACGCGCCCCGTAAGCCGCCCCAATGGTCAGCACCGCGAATGTGCCCATCGACATCGGAACCGGTAGCATTGGCACCATGATTTTCGCYGAAACCGCTAGCGCCGCGATTCCCRCCACGACCAATGCGGCCTGTTTCGCACGCAGGGCAATGCCCTGATCCGCGCCGAAAACCTCTGCCAGAACCCGATTTGTTGCTGTTAGCGCCATGTCGCCATCTCCTGTTTAATGTAAACTTAGCGCCTTTTTGCCCCACCCCTGACCTATAGGCAAGGTAAACCTTGCTGCCTTGCCGATGGCCGACTAATACAAGCGACATCTGCACCCAACATATAAGGCCCCGATATGATCCCTCGTTATTCCCGCCCCGATATGGTTGCCATCTGGTCCCCCGAAACAAAGTTCCGCATCTGGTTTGAAATCGAGGCCCACGCCTGTGACGCGCAGGCTGCGATTGGTGTGATTCCGCAAGCCAATGCGGATGCGGTGTGGAAGGCCAAGGACGTAGAATTCGACGTGGCGCGGATCGACGAAATCGAGGCTGTGACCAAACACGATGTGATCGCGTTCCTGACCCATCTGGCCGAGATCATCGGCAATGACGAGGCGCGCTTTGTGCATCAGGGCATGACCTCCTCCGATGTGCTGGACACCTGTTTCAATGTGCAACTGGTGCGGGCCTCTGACATCCTGATCAGCGACATGGAAGGTCTGCTGGCGGTGCTAAAACGCCGCGCGATGGAGCATAAAATGACCATCCGCATTGSGCGCTCCCACGCGATTCATGCCGAGCCGACCACGATGGGTCTTACGTTCGCGCGTTTCTATGCCGAAATGGACCGCAACCTGACGCGGCTAAAGGTGGCGCGAGACGAGATTTCCACCGGGGCGGTTTCCGGCGCGGTTGGCACATTCGCCAATATTGATCCATCGGTCGAGGCGCATGTCTGTGAGAAAATGGGCCTGAACATCGAGCCGATCAGCACCCAAGTGATCCCGCGCGATCGCCACGCGGCATTTTTTGCAGCACTCGGCGTGGTTGGCAGCAGCATTGAAAACATTGCCATTGAGGTGCGCCATATGCAGCGCACCGAGGTTCTGGAGGCCGAGGAATTCTTCTCCAAGGGGCAAAAAGGCTCCTCGGCGATGCCACATAAACGCAACCCGATTTTGAGCGAAAACCTGACAGGTCTGGCGCGTCTGGTGCGCATGGCCGTGGTGCCCGCAATGGAGAACGTGGCGCTGTGGCACGAGCGCGACATTTCACACTCGTCGGTCGAGCGCAACATCGGGCCGGACACAACCATCACGCTGGATTTCGCGCTGTTCCGGCTGACGGGGCTGATTGATAAACTGGTAATCTACCCAGATAACATGCTGGCGAATATGAATAAATTCCGTGGTCTGGTGCATTCGCAACGGGTGCTTTTGGCCCTGACCCAAGCCGGTGTTTCGCGCGAGGACAGTTATAGTCTGGTGCAGCGTAATGCGATGCGGGTTTGGGAAGATGGCGCCGATTTCATGACCGAATTGCTGGCGGATGCGGATGTAACGGCGGCGTTGAGTGTGGACGAGATCAAGGACAAATTTGACCTTGGCTATCACACCAAACATGTGGACACTATTTTTGCGCGGGTGTTTGGCTGATAGCAGGGGTTGCGCCGCACTTCGTGCGTCGCCCCAAACGCTTTGACCCTGCGGGCCAAAGCGCAGGTAGCCTGCGGCGCGGATATTTGAGCGAAAAAGAAACTAAAGGGTGGTCCTGTAAGGGGTACATTAACTGATACCTGCCAGTTTGGGGCRAACCGGATCGGAGATGCGCGACTTGACCCCAGCCCTGCCACCCATGACAGAGACAAATATCGGCCTTCCCGCCCCGATGATGTCCCCCGCAATATCCCGACAACAAAAGGCAGCCATCATCGTGCGGCTGGTTTTGTCCGAGGGGACCAAACTGTCATTGACCGATTTGCCCGAAGAAATGCAGCAGGATCTGACCATGCAAATGGGATCGATGCGCAGCGTTAGCCGTGAAACGGTGGTGTCGGTGGTGGAGGAATTTATCGCCGAGCTGGACAGCATCGGTCTGTCATTTTCGGGCGGTCTGGAAGCAGCCTTGAACACGTTGGACGGGGCGATCAACCCGCAAATGGCCGAACGGTTGCGCCGTGAAGGCGGGGTTAAGCGTGGTGGTGATCCGTGGGAGCGGATCATGGGACTGGAGGCAGAGCGCCTGTTGCCGGTGCTCGAGGATGAGAGCATCGAGGTGGCGGCGGTGATGCTGTCCAAGTTGAACGTTTCAAAAGCGGCGGAATTATTGGGGATGTTGCCAGGCCAGCAGGCACGGCGCATCACCTATGCGGTGTCACAAACCAGCGGGGTGACGCCAGATGCGGTGCAACGGATCGGCCAATCGCTGGCGACCCAGCTGGACAGCGTGCCGATTCAGGCTTTTGACGACGGGCCGGTCGAACGGGTCGGCGCGATCCTGAACTTTTCGCCTGCCGCCACACGGGACGAAGTTTTGGCGGGATTGGACGAGGATGACAAGGCCTTTGCCAGCAAGGTGCGCAAGGCGATCTTTACCTTTGCCAACATCCCGGCCCGCATTGACCCGCGTGACGTTCCGAAAATCACCCGCGGTATAGATCAGGCGGTTCTGGTCACGGCGCTGGCGGCAGCACAGGCCGGCGCGTTGGCTGAATCGGTTGAATTTATCCTTGCCAACATCTCGAAACGTATGGCCGAAGGGATGCGCGATGAAATGGGTGAACTGGGCAAGGTGAAAGAAGCGGATGGCGAGGAAGCGATGAGTGCGGTTGTCGCCGAAATCCGCGAGTTGGAGGCTGCGGGCGAGGTGTTTTTTGTGGCCGAGGATGAAGAGGAATAGGTTTGCTGGTGCCGCGCCCTGAACGGGGCAGCCAATAATCGCGGCTTCTTTCGGACTTGTGCTGTTCCGTCCCCGCCCCTAGCGTGGCGTCATGGAGACAACAGGACGCCGCTGGCATGATATGGGCGGGCAGGATACGGATGCACCGCTGCCCGAAGATCACGATTTCGCCCTTTGGGAAAAGCGGGTGGATGCGTTGATGGTGCTGTGCTCGACCAAGGGGTATTTCACCGTTGACGGTTTGCGCCGCGCCATTGAAGATATGGGCGAAGCCGCCTTTGAAACCATGTCCTATTACGAGCGCTGGGTCGCCGCCGTAAACCAGAATATGATTGAGGCCGACGCCTATACGCTGGCCGAGTTGGGCGAGCGGATGGAGCGTATCAAGGCGCGCGGTGCAACCTATGGTGAGGCAGCAGATGGCTGAACACGTCCGTGTCAAAACCATGATGCCGCCGGGCCATGTGCGCACGCCAGCCTACCTTGGGATAACTGGACCCAAGCTGCATATATGGCCATCTTCAGACAAAACGAGAACATCACGTTCTGAGATCAGCAACTCCTAATTGTAAAACGCGGAGCAATAATGGTCCACAGAAGCGGCTGCATATTGCAGTTGTAGCGGAGTAAAATACCGCCAGTTTGTGTCCTTCGTTTATGGGGAGGGCGGGAGATGTCTTCCATGGATGCTTTCTCCTTTTTGTGGCGGTAACTACAGCACCACCTTGGCACATTGCGATGCCGTTTGGGGAGGGCATCCGCCCCATCAGTTAGGCCTAATTGCCCCACGCTTTGGGGTACTCTCCATAAATGTCGTTCAGATCAAGCGATCCAGAACTCGCTTTCCGTGACCCCATCGATGGTAATGGTATCACTGCCATCAAAATTGATCACCAGGCTGCCGTCCCCTGCCGCACTAAGGCTGTAGCCCGCTGGAAGCGCTGCTGGATCCAATGTGGCAAAGTCCAGACCGCCGACCAGCAACGTATCAATCCCGACCTCAAAGTGAATAGCCCCTAGTTTCCTAGACACGTCCTTGTTTCATTTTCTGCTGTCTTTCGAACTCTACGGGTGACAGCATCCCGTTCCTAGCGTGTTTACGTTTTGGATTGTAGAACATTTCGATGTAGTCGAACACATCGCGTCGAGCGTCTTCTCTGGTTTTGTATGCCCTTCGCCTGATGCGCTCGCGTTTCAGCAGGTTGAAGAAACTCTCGGCGACGGCGTTATCATGGCAATTCCCCCGTCGGCTCATGCTGTGTTCCAGATTGTGATGCTTTAGAAATGAAGCCCATTCCATGCTGGTGAATTGTGAGCCTTGGGCCGAGTGGATTAGCACATTGTCCGTTGGTTTACGCCGCCAAACGGCCATCAGCAGTGCCTGCAAAACGAGGTCGGTATATTGACGGCTATGTGTCGCCCAGCCAACTACGCGGCGGGAATATAGATCGATCACAACAGCCAGATACAGGAATCCCTCGTAGGTTTTGATGTAGGTAATGTCCGTCACCCAGAACCGATCCTGTGCATCCACATCAAATTGACGGTTCAGCGTGTTATCCACGACAATCGATGGCTTGCCACCATATTTGCCTGGGCGGCGTTTATAGCCGATCCGGGCCTTGATACCTGCCCGCCTTGCCAAACGAGCGACACGGTTCGGGCAGCAGATCTCGCCTTGATCCAAGAGATCATCATGCAGTTTCCGATACCCGTAAACCTTGCCGCTTTCTTCCCAAGCTTCTTTGATCAGCGTTGTCTGCCGTTTGTCTTCGACAGCCCTTTTACTAAGAGGTTTCTTAAGCCAAGCATAGAAACCACTGGGGYGRMMSCGSRMWSRWCSSYMYMWYGSWYKGMWMGMAAATAATGGGCGGTGTGCCTCGATAAACGTATACTTCATTTGGCATCTCTGGCGAAGTATACGGTGGCCTTTTTTAGGATGTCGCGTTCCTCCGTTACCCGCGCTAGCTCTCGCTTTAGTCGCCTAATCTCGGCGGAATGCTCGTCTTTGTCAGCAGCTTCCGATGAATTGGAATACTTCTTCACCCACGAATACAACGAGTGCGTGCTGACGCCCAATCGCTTTGATACCTCCGCTACCGGATATCCCCTCGTCGTGATTTGATGCACCGCATCCCGTTTGAAATCTTCACTGAATCTTGCATTGCCCATGGTGGCCTCCTTGCCTCATTTTTAGGGAAGAAGGTGTCTACAAATCTAGGGGCTATTCACACCCACAGCACCAAGGCTGAGGCCGAGGGTGCAGCCAAGGCAAAGCTCGCYGAACTCAAACGTGGTGACGACACCTTGAGCATCACAATGCCAGGCGATCCGCTAGTGGCCGCTGGAGGTCAAATTATCGCGCTGGGTTTCCGAATTGGGGTGAGTGGTCTATGGTCAATCACAAGCGCGCGGCATGAGATCGATGGCGGCGGCTTTTCAACCCAGATCAAGACGGAAAAACCAAAACTATGAGATCGACAAATCAAGCGGATCAATCAAAAATAAAATGATCCGCAGTCAAAAAAAATTGGTCCGGTCCATAGAGCGCTCCGCGCGGGGGATATTTAAGGAACAATGATGCGATGAGGAATACGCAAATCGATCTGACGGGATATATTGATGTCCCCGAAGACAGGTTGGAAGAAATCACCGCCGCCCTGCCCGACCACATCCGTCTGACGCGGCTTGAGGCAGGGTGTGTCAGTTTCAATGTCACCCCTGACCCTGACCATGCGGGCCGTTTCAATGTGGCCGAGGTTTTCGCAAACCGCGCCGGTTTTGATCTGCACCAAAGCCGCACCAAATCAAGCAAATGGGCACGCGTCACCCAAGGCATTCCCCGCAGCTATACTATATCCGAAGGCTGATGATGCCCACCAATCCAACCCTTCGCGCTGCCGTCTGGATGATCGGCGCGATCCTGTCGTTTTCATCAATGGCGGTGGCGGGGCGGGCTGTCAGTATCGAGCTGGATACATTTGAATTGCTGCTCTACCGATCCTTGATCGGCATAGTGATCGTCACCATTGTCGCAGGGACCGCCGGAACATTGCCGCAAATCAACACGCGCCATTTTTCAACCCACCTGATCCGCAACATCAGCCATTTCATTGGCCAAAACCTGTGGTATTTCGCCATAACCGTGATCCCGCTGGCGCAGGTTTTCGCACTCGAATTCACCTCACCGCTCTGGGTGATCGCGCTGTCCCCGCTTCTACTGGGTGAACGCCTGACACAGACGCGGGTAATAGCGGGCATACTCGGGTTTGTTGGCATCCTGATTGTGGCAAGGCCCGGGGCGGAAACCTTGAGTTGGGGGCTGGGTGCGGCGGCACTATCGGCCATCGGATTTGCCGGATCGGCGATTTTCACCAAAAGACTGACCCGCGACACATCCCTAACCACCATCCTGTTCTGGCTGGTGATCATGCAATCGGTGATGGGGCTGATCTGTGCCGGATATGATGGCCAGATCAACCTGCCAACGMYMSTSWYMKWRSCSKSRGTCATCCTGATAGGGGCGGCCGGACTGATTGCCCATTTCTGCCTGACCAAAGCCCTGTCGATTGCACCGGCCAGCACGGTCATCCCGTTCGATTTCGTGCGCCTGCCGCTGATTGCCGTGGTCGGGATGCTGTTTTACAATGAACCACTGGATGGTTTTGTATTTCTGGGCGGCGCGATTATTTTCGCGGCAAACTACCTGAACATCAAAAAAGGCAGCCCCGCCCCTAGTGCAAATTGACAACATTGCGATTGTTAAAAGATTGTGACGTGGCGTCATTTGTTGACGTAACAATCTTGCGTGGTGTAGCTTTGGTAAAAGACTGCTCAATAAATATAAAACACTCTAAAACACTCAGGGAAGAAAAAACATGAAACATCTATTGATGATGACAGCGGCGAGTTTTGCTGTAACGGCCACAAGCGCCTTTGCGGGTGGCATTGAGCGTTCCAGCCAGTCGGCAATGGTATTGTTTGAAAAAGGCAATCATCTGGAATTGACCTTTTCGCACGTTACTCCAAGCGTTAGTGGCGTTGGTTTCGCAGTAACACCAGGCCAAGCCTCTGGTAATATGGCCAAATCTTATAGTCAGGTTGGCTTCGCCTACAAGCACCAGTTTTCGGACAGGCTGTCTGCTGCTATTATATATGATACGCCATATGGAGCGAATGTCCTTTATCCAACCAGCACTTACTTCAACTCTGGCGCAGAAGCCGAAATTTCCAGCAGCTCATTAACCGGTTTGCTGAAATATACACTGCCTTCGAATGTCAGCGTCTATGGTGGTGTTCGTTATCAGCGTATGGATGCAAACGCATCTATTCCCGCTGTTGGCAACTATACGATTAATACTAATACAGACGCCGCAACTGGTTATGTTGTTGGTGCCGCTTACGAAAAGCCGGAAATCGCCTTACGTGTTGCTCTGACCTATAATTCTAGTATCGACCATACTGTAACCACATCCGAAACCATAGGCGGCGGTGCAGCAGTTGATAATAATTTGGGCTTTACAACACCGGAATCTCTTAATCTGGAATTCCAAAGTGGTGTGAATAAGAATACTTTAGTTTTTGGTTCGATCCGCTATGTGAAATGGAAACAGTTTGATCTGCGCCCTGCTGTTTATCTGGGTGCAACAGGGGAAAGCATTGTATCCTACAGCAATAACGTAACAACCTATAACATCGGGGTTGGCCGTAAAATAAATGATACGTGGTCCGCGGCCCTGACATTGGGTTACGAAAAATCCAACGGCGGCTTTGCCGCAAACCTTGGGCCTACGGATGGCAACTTATCTGTTGGGCTGGGTGGCTCATATACCAAAGGCAATATGAAAATCACCGCCGGTGTTAAATATATAGATATTGGTGATACCCAAACAACCCTTAGCGTGTTGCCAGCGGGCGTTGCTGCAGCCAATTTCAACAACAATCATGCAATTGGTGTTGGCTTCAAAGTTGCATATAGCTTTTAAAGCGAGTTATAAGCTACATACAAAAGCCCCGCCCAAACCGGCGGGGCTTTTTGTTTGTGCGCACCAATTCCAATTGACCCTGTGCGCCCTGCTGGCTACCTAGGACCAACGCATAACCCAAGGCAGCCACGCTATGTTTTATCAATCCGCCCGCGACTGGACCGAAACCGCCCACAAACGCGTGGCGCTGTTTGGCATGTCGGGCCTTGGCAAAACCCATGTGGCGAGCGCCTTGCGGGCCAACGGCACATGGTTTCACTATAGTGTCGATTACCGTATCGGCACGCGGTATATGGGCGAATTCATCGTTGATAATTTCAAACGCGAGGCGATGAAAAACCCGTTTTTGGCGGAACTGCTGCGCACCGATAGTATGGATATTTCCTCAAACATCAGCTTTGATAATCTGGCGCCGCTGTCCACCTATATGGGCAAGCCGGGTGATGGTGCCAAAGGTGGTCTGCCGTTTCAGGAATACATGCACCGTCAAAACCAGCATCGTGCTGCTGAAATCAATGCGCTGACGGACACGTCCTACTTTATCAACCGCTCGCAAACCCTTTATAAGTATGACAATTTTATCTGCGATACTGGCGGGTCAATTTGCGAAGTGGTGGACCCTGACAACCAGAATGACCCTGTGCTGCGGCACCTGTCGGACAACCTGTTGCTGGTCTGGATCAAGGGCAGTGACGGGCATGCCCAACAGTTGGTCGAACGCTTTAACCTCGCGCCGAAACCGATGTATTATCCTCCCGATATCATGCTGGATATGTGGGCTAGATACCTTGAGCAGCAGGGCTGCTCCGAGGCGGATGTTGATCCTGATGATTTTATCCGCTGGGGTTACGGCGAGGCCCTGTCGCATCGCCAACCGCGCTATCAGGCCATGGCCGATAATTGGGGCGTAACCATAACGGCCGAAGATGTGGCGCAGGTTGTGACACCCGATGATTTTAACACTCTGATCGCCAGCGCCATTTCGGCGGCGAATTAGGACCGAGCAATGCCGATAAGAATTCCCTCCACCCTGCCCGCCTTCGAGACCCTGACCAAAGAGGGCGTGATGGTGATGACTCGCAAGCATGCGGATAAGCAGGATATACGTCCGCTTAAGATCGGCCTGCTGAATTTAATGCCGCAGAAAATCGTCACGGAAACACAGTTTGCCCGCCTGATTGGTGCGACCCCGTTACAGCTGGAACTGACCTTGATCCGGATGTCGGAACATACCAGTAAAACCACATCCGCCTCGCATATGGGTGAATTTTATCAGCCATTTCAGGATGTTAAGGACCAAAAATTTGACGGGTTAATCATTACCGGTGCGCCGATTGAACATCTGGCATTCGAGGATGTCACCTATTGGGACGAGCTGTGCGAGATCTTTGAGTGGACCCAAACCAACGTGCATTCCACTTTTGGCGTCTGCTGGGGTGGCATGGCGATGATCAACCATCTGCACGGGGTGCAAAAACACATGCTGGATGCCAAGGCGTTCGGTTGTTTTCGCCACCAGAACCTGCAACCCGCCTCGCCGTATTTGCGGGGGTTTTCCGATGATTGCGTGATCCCTGTCAGTCGCTGGACCGAAATGAAATGTAGCGAAATTGAGGCCCGCGACGGGCTGGTAACGTTGCTTGGCAGTGAAGAGGTCGGCCCCTGTCTGGTTCAGGATGACACACATCGGGCGCTGTATATTTTCAACCACTTTGAATATGATACAGCCACCCTGAAGGGCGAGTATGACCGCGATGTCGCGGCGGGCACCCCGATTAACATTCCGACGAATTACTACCCTGATAATGATCCGTCCCGGCCACCGCAAAACCGCTGGCGCAGTCACGGGCATTTGCTCTACACCAACTGGATCAGCGAAATATATCTGACCACGCCGTTTGATCAGGCTAAGATTGGCCAAAAATCAACCGACCTGCGCGGATAACTTAAGGAGCCAATAATGACCTTGCCTTTTGACGGTGCCATTTCCGATTTCTACAAAAATACAGCGCCAAAAGATGTGCGCGATATGATCAGGGATGGCAGCAAGAAAGATATTCTGTCCGACAGCTACCCATACAAAAAACGCATGGATTCGGATGAATACGAGACAACGATGGCTGCGTTACAGATTGAATTGGTCAAAATGCAATCGTGGGTCAAGGATACAGGTTCCCGCGTCGCCGTGGTGTTCGAGGGGCGTGATGCTGCCGGAAAAGGTGGTGCAATCAAGCGGATACGCGAAAACCTTAATCCACGTATCGCCAATGTTGTCGCCCTGTCCAAACCCTCGGACCGTGAAACAACGCAGTGGTATTTCCAACGCTACATCTCGCATCTGCCTGCGGGCGGCGAAATCACCCTGTTTGATCGCTCGTGGTATAACCGCGCTGTGGTTGAGCATGTGTTTGAATTCTGCACCCCCGAGCAGCGCGTCAGCTTTTTCTGGCAGCTGCCGGAGTTCGAGGAAATGTTGGTGGATGAAGGCATCCATTTCGCCAAGATCTGGCYGAATGTCGGGCGTGCCGAGCAGCTACGACGGTTTTTATCACGTGAAAAAGACCCGCTAAAGCAATGGAAACTAAGCTGGATTGACGTTGAAGGCTTAAAGCGTTGGGATGCCTATTCGGATGCGATTGAAGAGACATTCAAGCGCAGCCACAATGACAACGCGCCCTGGACTGTGGTGCGTTCCGACGACAAACGCCGCGCCCGCATTGCCACCATCCGTGCGGTGCTAAGCGGGATTGACTATGATGGCAAGGACACCAAAATCGCCTGCGCGCCTGATGATAAAATCTGTGGTGGGCCGGAAATCTGGGTAGAATAAAGCGTGTCCTGTAGCATAAATGAAATATATATTTATCTGGTGGTCCGAGGCAGCGTTTTGAATAAAATGCGTTCGGCCCACCAGGTGGATTCAATGAAACAGGACATGCGGTAAATGAGCAAACGCGGCTATCACCACGGCAATTTACGCGCCGCACTGGTTGATGCAGCGGTGAAACTGATCGAGGAAAAGGGGCCGAATGGCTTTACCTTGTCCGAGGCCGCCAAACAGGCGGGCGTCACCCCCGCCGCCGTTTACCGCCACTTTGAGGGACGCGAAGATTTGATCGCGGGGGCTGCTCTTGAAGGCTACCGGATTTTCGGCGACCTGATGGAATACGCCACCAGTAAAAACCGTGGTGCTCTGCAAGCATTCGAGAGCACAGGGCGCGCCTACCTTGCCTTTGCCCGTAAATACCCGGGCCATTACGTGGCGATGTTTGAAAGCGGCATTTCGATCAATCGCAATTCGGAACTGGCACAGGCCGCGGGCCACGCGCTTGGCCAACTGGAACAGGCCGCAGCCCAATTGACCAGCCACATGCCTGCTGAAAGACGCCCACCCGCATCTATGGTGGCCGCGCACATCTGGGCGATGAGCCACGGGGTGGTCGAGTTGTTCGCGCGCAGATCACCCGGCACCCAGTCGCCGTTTCCAGCCGAAGAATTGCTGGAAAGCGGCATCGGGATTTATTTGCGTGGGCTGGGGTTGATCGCGCCAGACGAATGATCTTATTTCATTGTTCGGCAAATATCCTCGCCGCAAATATCCTCGCCAAAGGCATAAATATTTTTGAAACAACGGCATAGACAATAAAAAGGCAGGGATGAAACCCTGCCTTTTTATAATGTCTTTATTCTGAAACCTAACGTTTGGAGAACTGGAAGCTACGACGCGCTTTGCGGCGGCCATATTTCTTACGCTCCACAACCCGGCTGTCGCGGGTCAAGAAGCCAGCGGCTTTCAATGCACCACGCAAAGATGGCTCGTAAATCTGCAACGCTTTGGAAATTCCGTGCTTGACCGCGCCGGCTTGGCCGGACAGACCGCCACCCTTAACAGTGGCATTCACGTCGAATTCGCCTTCAACACCGGCAACCGTAAAGGGCTGCGCCAAAATCATTTGCAACACGGGGCGGGCGAAATATTTGCTCATCTCGCGGCCATTGACCGTGACCTTGCCGGAACCCGGTTTGATCCAGACGCGAGCAACCGCGTCCTTACGTWTACCCGTGGCATAAGAGCGGCCCAGATGATCACGCACTGGTTCGCGCAAAATTGCGGTTTCTACAGCCTCGGCCGCAGTGGTTTCAACCGCAGTTGTTTCGGCAGGCGTGCCTTCTACAACCTGGCTCAATTCGTCGAGTGATTTGATTTCTTCGGTCATGACTGGCTCCGCGTGTTTTTGGCGTTCATCGCTTTTACATCCAGAACTTCGGGGTTCTGTGCTTCATGCGGATGCTCACCGCCAGCATAAACCCGCAGGTTTGTCATGATAACGCGGCTCAAACGGTTGCCAGGCAACATGTTTTTAACAGCCTTGGTCACAACACGCTCGGGAAATTTACCCTCGAGGATTTGCTCGGCCGTGCGCTGTTTGATGCCGCCCGGATGGCCCGTGTGCCAGTAATAAATCTTGTCGGTGCGCTTTTTGCCGGTCAGCTGGATTTTATCAGCGTTGATCACGATCACATTGTCGCCCATATCCATGTGCGGTGTGAAGGTTGGCTTGTGCTTGCCGCGCAAGCGCATGGCGATAATGGAAGCAAGACGGCCCAGCACGACACCTTCAGCGTCGATGATGATCCATTTCTTCTCAATATCTGCCGGTGTAGCAGAGAAGGTTTTCATGGTATCTACCCTATTTGAAACGGTGCACATGGCCGAATTGGCCGGATGCGTGAATTGATTGCGCTTGTCTATAGGGTTTAGCGGTGCAGTCAAGGGCGCCAATCCGACAATAATGCAGTAAAAACAATGGCTTGCAAAATAGGTATTGTATTACCCCACATATTTCAGCCCCACATTCAGCTTCGGGGCGGGATCGAATAGGTCAAACTGGCCCGCGCCACCATTTTATCTAAGCCTTCCGAATAGATCACCACATCGCCCACCGCCAAAACCCGCCCCAGTTTGTGGATGGTGGCTTTGGCGATCAAATCGCGCCCTGCTGCCGGTTTGCGCATGAAATCAATCGAGCAATTCGTGGTCACCGCCAGCGCTTGTGGTCCGATCATCGCCATCAGGGCCAGATAGAACGCAACATCGGCGGCCGCAAACATCGACGGGCCGTTCACCGTATTTCCCGCCCGCAGGTTTTGCGCGCCGACCTGCATCCGAATAGTGGCCTGATGATCCGCCAGTCCTTCAACAATGAAATTATCCGTCATATGTGGAAAATRCTCGGCCAAAAATGCCTGCGTTTCCTCAACTGTCATTTTCAGCGCCATGATGCTTTCCCTTTTGTCGTTCTGGGCCTAAGGTTTGCCTGAAACGAGCCAGAGAGCAAGCATGACTGACATATTATTGCGAAACGACGAAGGTGGCATTGCCACGCTAACGCTGAATTCGCCCTCCAACCTGAACGCGCTGTCGGATGCGATGCTGGCAGCATTGCAGGCGCAGTTTGACGCGCTGGCCACAGAAACATCAATCAAGGTGGTGATCTTGCAGGGCGCGGGCAAAGTGTTCTGCGCCGGCCACGACCTAAAGGAAATGACCCGGGGCCGCGACGCCAAAGATGGCGGCCGCGCCTATTTTCGCGACCTGTTCACCCGCTGCGCAAATGTGATGATGTCGATCACCCGCCTGCCCCAACCGGTGATCGCCAAGGCCCACGGAATCGCCACCGCTGCGGGCTGCCAACTGGTTGCGACCTGTGATCTGGCCCTCGCGGCGCAGGACACGCGGTTCGGGG
This sequence comes from Marinosulfonomonas sp., assembly GCA_002732995.1. GTDB lineage: Bacteria > Pseudomonadota > Alphaproteobacteria > Rhodobacterales > Rhodobacteraceae > Profundibacter. The sequence goes on from NVTS01000003.1 coordinate 39,929, forward strand.
TCAATGGCGTGAACATCGGTTTGTTCTGTTCCACCCCGATGGTGGCGCTGACCCGCAATGTGCCCCGCAAACAGGCGTTTGAAATGCTGACCACGGGGGCGTTCATCGATGCCGCCCGTGCCGCTGAAATCGGATTGATCAACCAAGCGATCGAGCCAGGTGCGCTGGATGCTGCCGCAATCGATATGGCGCAGGTATTGGCCAGCAAAATGAACGGCGTTCTGGCGATTGGCAAACAGGCGTTTTATGAGCAGGCCCGAATGCCGCTGGCCGATGCCTATGCCCACACCGGCGAGGTGATCACCGCCAATATGATGATGCGCGACACCGAAGAGGGTATCGCTGCATTTTTGGAAAAGCGGGCGCCGGACTGGAAGGCATAGGCTATGTTGAAATCACCAGCGGAACATCGGTTGTTTCCCCCGCTGCTCGCTCGCAAATACAGCTCTGATGCTCCTTGCGCCATTGCCCACCGCCTCGTCTTGTGGACGCCATTTACGCCCCTTCGGTGCGCCAATATTCTTCGGACTGCTCGCACTGGCTTTGCTGACTGGCTTTGCTAACGGTGCTTCCGGGCACCAGGATTGACGCTCCGACGATACTCTACCCAACCTAAACCCCGTAAATTGCCCCGAACTTGGCCTCCAGATACTCCAGCAATGGCGCCTCGCTTGGTTCAAACCCGCAGGCCTGCGTGATCACCTCGCGCGGCGTATACAGCCCGCCGTATTGCTGCACATTATCGCGCAACCATCCGGTCGCAGCCGTGGTATCCCCTGCCGCAAGCCCCGTATCCAGATCAGGCAGCGCATCACGCATCGCTTTGTCCAAACACCCCGCATAGACATTGCCCAGCGAATAGGTCGGGAAATATCCGAACAAACCGACTGACCAATGCACGTCCTGCAAACAGCCATTCGATGGCTTGTCCACCGCCACGCCGAAATCCGCCTCGAATCGCTCGTTCCACGCATCCGGCAAATCGGCAACCGACAGATCACCGGCAATCATCATACGTTCCAGATCAAAGCGCAGCAGCACATGCAGATTATAATGGATCTCGTCGGCCTCGGTGCGGATAAAACCGGAATTCACCCGATTGACCGTGGCATAAAACGCATCCGCATCCTTCATACCAAAATCACCAAACGCATCTTTCATTTCGTCAAACAGCCAGCCGGTAAACGCTTGGCCGCGCCCGATCTGGTTTTCATAAATCCGGCTCTGGCTTTCGTGCACCCCCATTGAGGTGCCCTGCCCCAGCGGGGTCAGCAAATAGGCGTCATCAATGTTTTGCTCGTAACAGCCGTGCCCGACCTCGTGGATGGTGGAATAAAAACAGTTGAAGGGATCGGCTGCGTTGGTGCGGGTGGTGATGCGCACATCGTGGCCGGAACCGGATGAAAACGGATGCACCGCCTTGTCTACCCGCCCATGCGCCATGTCATAGCCGAATGTCTTGGCCAGCTTGCGGGTCAGCTTCATCTGAAGCGCCTCGTCAAAATCATGGTCCAGTGCGGCGGGCTGTTTATCCGCCCCCAACACCCGTTCGCGCAGCGCCACCAGACGCGGTCGCAAGGCATTGAACATCGCCTCAAGGTCGGCGGCCTTGGCTCCCGGCTCGTAATCATCCAGCAGCGCGTCATACAGATCACCGCCATCCGCCAAAGCGGCCGCTTCCTCGCGTTTCATATCCAGAACCTGCATCAGGGTCGGGGAAAAGGCGCTGAAATCCTCGGCACCGCGCGCCTCGGCCCAGACCCCTTGAGCGATTGAATGCAGCTTGGCCTGCTCTGACGCCAACCCCGCCGGAATGCGCAGGGTGCGCGTATATGCACGCCTTATATGGCGCATATTGGCCTGCCCCACTCCGTTCAGCTTGCTGTCATCAATCACCGCCAGCCAGTCGCCCACCCGCGCATCGGTGCGCCGCGCGTGGATCACACCGCTGATCGCCGCCATTTCCTCGCTGCGTTGCTCGGTCGCCCCGCGCGGCATCATGGTTTCCTGATCCCAGCCCAAGCGGCCTGAAATCTGCGCTAACGCCTGTGTTTCGCGCTCGAACACCATCAACTCGTCATATGCGATCATGTCACTTTCCCTCGTACACTTTGGGCCACCGGATAGCCTGCCAAAAACCGGGCGCGCACAATCATCACCCACAGCAGGATCGCGCCCGCCTGATGGGTTAATGCCACATGGATTTGCGCCGCCAGCATCACCGTGGTGATCCCCAGCACGACCTGCGCCAGAACCATCACCGCCATCATGTTGAACGCGGCTTTGGTCTTGCGATTGCCGCTGCTGCGCGACCGCCGCCAAACCACGATGGCAAACGCCAGAACCAGATAACCGGTCATGCGGTGAATGAACTGCACCAGCGCCGGGTTTTCAAAGAAGTTGCTCCACCACGGCACGTAATCAAACATCCCGTCCGGAATCACTTGGCCGCCCATCAACGGCCAGTCGGTATAACCGCGCCCCGCATCAATGCCCGCCACCAATGCGCCCAGCAGGATTTGCAGAAACACCAGATGCATCAGACCAGTAGACATTGAAAACAGCTTGCCTTCCCGCCCACGCCGCGCCGCCATAAAATCGGCCTCGGTGCGTGACATCAGGAATATATACCATGCGGTCAGCCCCAGAATAATGAACGCCAGCCCCAGATGGGTGGCCAGCCGGTAGGACGCCACATCCACCATGCGCCCCGTCAGCCCGCTCGAGACCATCCACCAGCCAATTGCGCCTTGCAATCCGCCCAGCACACCCAGCCCGACCAGACGCGGGGTCCAGCCCGTCGGTATCCGCTTGGTCAGCCAGAAGAACAGGAACCCGACAGCCCAGACCACGCCGACAAAGCGGCCCAACTGCCGATGGCCCCACTCCCACCAATAGATCGATTTGAACTCGGCCACCGTCATGGCGCTGTTTTGAATCTGGAATTCGGGGCTGGTCTGGTATTTGGCAAATTCACGGGCCCAATCCGCGTCATTCAGCGGTGGTATGGCCCCCGTTACCGGCTTCCATTCAGTGATCGACAGGCCCGAATCCGTCAACCGGGTCATACCACCGACCAGAACCATCAGAACCACCAACGCGAATATGATGACCAACCAAATCCGAATACCGCCGCGCGCGCCCTTTGGAGCAGCATCAATCACACCGGTCTTGGGCATTGCGACCTCGGGTTTCACATCACTGCCGACATCTTCAAAAATACTGCGCTTCTTGCTCATCACTTGCCCCGTTCTGTTTTCCAGCAAATTACGGCCCAACCCTATCAAGAGCAAGCACCTTCTAACCCCATTTTCGTTCCACAAATATCCGCGCCGCAGGCATAGAATCTCTTATTCCCCACGCTCTTTCCAACGCACCAACTGTCGCAACATACCATGCAATGTCTGCACATCCGCCCGGGTCAACGGCAACCTTGCCCACATATTGCGCAAATTAACCTGCATCCCCTCGGCCTTGGTTTCAGGAAAAAAGAACCCCGCCTCGCCCAACCGCTCCTCAAAATGGTCGCCCAGCTTTTCAATCTCGATGCCGAGGGCGAACTCGGTCTTGGCCATCTCCATCACCTCGGGCGCAGCCTCTGCCACTTGCCGACGCCACTCATAGGCCAGCAACAACACCGATTGCCCAAGGTTCAACGAGGAGAACGCCGGATTAACCGGCACCGAAATCAGCGCATTGGCSCGCGCCACATCCTCGTTTTCCAGCCCGGCCCGCTCCGGCCCAAACAGCACCGCCACCTTCTGGCCCGCGTCAATCAACGCCCGCGCATGCTCCATTGCGCGTTCTGGTGTCATGATTGGTTTGGTCAGCCCGCGATGCCGCGCCGTGGTGGCAAACACATAGGTGCAATCACCAATCGCGGCAGGCASATCGTCAAACAGCCCGGCCTGATCCAGCAAACGCCCCGCGCCTGACGCCATCGCCACCGCCCGCTCATTGGGCCAGCCATCGCGCGGGTCCACCACCCGCATCCGGTCCAGGCCGAAATTCCACATCGCCCGCGCCGCCGCGCCGATGTTTTCACCCATCTGCGGGCGCACCAGCACAAACGCCGGTTGCGGTCCTGCCCATTCTTTATCCGTCATCACACACCTGTTTTCTTCTCCTTGCCTACCTATGACGCAACACACCCCGTGGTCAAACCGCAAAACCTGCGTTATATCCGCCTCAACACTCAGTCGAGGACAAAATGATGACCGAAAAATTTCAAGAAAAAGAACAAGCGCAGCTTTATCTGATCACCCCACCCACGTTTGATCTAGACACATTCCCTGCCCTATTGAACCAGGTGCTGGATGTTGCCCCTGTGGCCTGCGTGCGCCTTGCCTTGGCCTCCAAGGACGAAGGCCAGATCATCAAGGCCGGTGATGCAATCCGTGAAATCTGTCACGCCCGCGATATTGCGATTGTAATTGAAAACCACCTGATCATGGTTGATCGGCTCGGCCTTGACGGGGTTCATCTGACCGATGGCGCCCGCACCGTGCGCTATGCCCGCAAAGAACTGGGCGATGACGCCATCATCGGTGCCTATTGCGCCGCCTCGCGCCATGACGGGATGAATGCGGGTGAAGGCTCGGCTGAATACGTCAGCTTTGGCCCCTGCGGTGACACAGCACTTGGCGACGGCACGGTCGCGCCAACCGACCTGTTCCAGTGGTGGAGCGATGTGGTCGAGGTGCCCGTGGTGGCTGAGGGGGCGCTCAGCGTCGAGGTGATCAAAACCCTGTCACCGGCGACCGACTTTTTCGCCATTGGAGAAGAAATCTGGAACACCGATGATCCGGTAGCGGCGTTCAAAACCTTGGTTGACGCGATTGGCTAACCCGCGTCCCCGAACCCCGAGCGCACCGTTTCCTCGCAATATCGCGCCAGCGCCTTGCGCCCGTCAAAATCCGCCACCGCCACAGGCGCGTGGTAAATCACCTCGACGGCCCCAGATCTACGGGCCGCAAGTGTCTTTAACAAATGCGGTGCCATCTCCATATCACCCCACCAGCCATAAAACCGTGCTTCTTCGCCAGCCGGGGCTGAATATTTCACTGTAACCGGTTGAATGTGCAATGAATCGCGTAAATCTTGCGCAAAGAACGCCTCGAACAGCGTTGATTTGAATGGAATAACCCGTAGCCCGTCCGTTGACGTGCCTTCGGGAAAAAACAACAGCTTGTGGCCCGCGTTCAGCCGCGCCGCAAAGACATCCAGATGGATTTTTGCATCCACCGAGCGGCGCGCAATAAACACCGTTCCGGTGGCCCGCGCCAGCCAGCCGATCAACGGCCAACCCGCCACTTCGGATTTCGCCACAAAGTATATCCGCTTGGCCGCGTTCAGGGTGAAAATATCCAGCCACGAGGCGTGATTGGCCACCACGGCACCATTATGCGCCATATGAGACCCGACCACAGTCAGGCGTAACCCCATGATAAACAACGATGATTTACATACGCCCTGTGTGATATAAGGCGTCACAGGCCGGTTCAATCCAAACAGCGGGCGTTCAATCAGGCGCACCATCAACAGCATGCTCAGCCCGCCCAGAACCACCACCAGAACCGGCACACCGCGCCCGACAACCCTGATCCATCCCATCGGGCCAATACGCACCGGGGCGGGTTCAGCTTCGGGGAACCAGGTTCCGCTCATTCACGCCGCCCTTTGGTATACATGCTGCGTTGCTTTTCGCTGATCATTTTGGTGTCCATCAACAGGAACACATCCGTAGTATTGAAGCTATGGTCGATGAATGCCCCTTCGCCGACAAAGCCGCCCAACCGCAGGTATGCCTTGATCAGCGTCGGCATCGCCTTTAGGGCGCGGCGCGCCTCGATCTGGTCTGCCGGCATCAAATCCATTGTCTGGAAATGCGGTTCCAGCACACGGGCGCGCAGGTTTTCAGGCGCCAGATGGTTATGATGCAGATAGGCCAGCGGCTCTTGGATCGCCTCAATATCGGTGCCATGAAAACTGGCCACGCCGAACATCACTTCGATGTCATGTTTGATCACATAAGCGCCCAGCCCGCTCCACAAATGATACATCGCACGGCTGCCGCGATAATCGGCATGGACGCAGGAGCGGCCAAGCTCCAGCAGATTGCGCCCGCTAACCTTTAGTGCTGACAGATCATATTCGTCCTCGGAATAATACCGCCCCGCCCGTTCAGCCATATCACTGCGCAATAACCGGTAGACGCCGATCACCTGATTTCCGGACTCCGAATCCTGCTGGCGGTCAATCAACAACAGATGATCGAAAAATTCGTCAAACGCGTCACGCTCCAGTCGCGCCTTATGATCCACCAATGGCCCGTCGCCACCCAGTTCCTCGATAAATACCTGATAGCGCAGCCGTTGTGCAGCCCGCAAATCCGCGTCGCTCTGCGCCAGTCGTAGTTCAAATCTGGTATCGTCTAGAGTCATTGGCAGGTCAATTCTTGCGTCAGAAATGCTGTGGTGGGTTTACGAATTGCGAAGGAGAATTGCAATATGTCCGTTGGGTCAGTGCGTTTGACACACGTACTAAGTGTGTTAGGCTACCGCAAAATCCCGTAATACGTTTCAAGAGTGATATTTTGGTATGAGCAAAACCCGCGCCCCTTTGATCACAACTTTCCCCGCATGCTCAAAATTAACGGTTATTTTACCATCAATAGTGGATTGTACTTGTCCAAGCCCCCATTCGGGTTTGGTCGGGTGCCTGACCAACATGCCCGGCTCTAGAAAATCATTCACGCTTTGCGCCCCTTTACCTGATGACTGGACTGTCCTATGATCACCGCCCAAATTGATATTGCCGCCCTGATCGGCTCTCGCATCTGTCATGACCTTATCAGCCCTTTGGGGGCAATCGGCAATGGGGTTGAATTGCTGGGTATGGCGGGGGTGATGAACGGGCCCGAARTGGCGCTGATCAGTGAAAGTGTGATGAACGCCAACGCCCGCATACGGTATTTCCGTATTGCCTTTGGCGCGGCGCGCGGCGGTCAGATGATTGGCCGTGATGAAATCCTGTCGATCTTGCGGGATATGTCGGCGGGCAGCCGTGTGCGGGTTGAATGGGACAGCGACGAAAACCTGCTGCGCCAACAGGTCAAACTGGCGTTCCTGTTGATCCAGTGCTTTGAGACAGCCCTGCCATATGGCGGCACGATTAACGTGAAGCAGGGTCAGGACGGCTGGCAACTGCATTGCAATGCCGAAAAGATGAACATTGATCCGTCGATTTGGGAACTGCTGGTTTCGAACGACATCGAGAAAGACATCTCGCCCGCCGAGGTGCATTTTGCCCTTGTGCCGGATGCGGCCAAATCCTCTGGCTGTAGCTTGCAAACCGATTTGCGCGACAATGCGGCTACATTAACCTTTTGACGCAACCCGAGCGGCTTTGACCTTGTTAGGAAAATTTCAAAGAATTTCGGGCGCAAAACCACGTTGTGACTACAATCATCCCCGTTTAGCTGCGAACCGTGCCATCCCCTGTCACGATATACTTGAAACTGGTCAACTGCTCGGAGCCCACAGGCCCGCGCGCATGCATCTTTCCAGTGGCAATGCCTATCTCGGCCCCCATACCAAATTCGCCACCATCGGCGAACTGGGTCGAGGCATTGTGCATCAAAATAGCACTGTCCAGCCGCTCAAGGAACCGCGCAACCGCGTGCGCATCCTCGGCCATGATCGCATCGGTGTGGTTTGATCCGTATTGCTGGATATGGGAAATCGCGCCATCCACATCATCAACCAGACGCGCCGCGATGATCATATCAAGGAACTCGTGGCCGAAATCATCATCGGTGGCCACTTTGCTGCCGTTCAATCCCGTCCCGGCCCGCACCTCGACCCCCGCCGCCATCAGATCATCAATCACCTGCTGACCCAGCGCGGCCGCATCAACGTGGATCAGCAAACATTCGGCTGCCCCACAAATCCCCGTGCGCCGTGTTTTGGCGTTCATCACCACTTTTCGGGTTTTCTCAGCGTCGGCAGAGGCGTCGATATAGATGTGCACGATCCCTTCCAGATGGGCAAAAACCGGCACGCGGGCCTCGCGCTGCACSMRCYCRAYYARACCYTTRCCGCCACGCGGCACAATCACGTCGATGCTGTCGGTCATGGTCAGCATTTSKSMAACCGCKKCSCGRTCMSKKGTKGGCACMMKCTGRAYGGYKCCYKCSGGCAGAYYSGCSGCSTYCAKSCCYTSYWCMAGRCAGGCAWRRATGGCRMSRSWKGARTGRAARCTYTCRGASCCGCCGCGCAAAATSRCSGCRTTGCCYGCCTTSAGGCAKARSRCSSCMGCRTCKGCCGTKACATTGGGGCGGCTYTCGTAGATCACGCCAATGACGCCCAAAGGCGTGCGCACCCGTTTGATATTCAGCCCCGATGGCATGTCCCACTGCGCAATCACATCGCCCACAGGGTCTTTTTGCACCGCCACTGTGCGCAAGCCATCGGCCATCGCCTTGATCCGGCCTTCATTCAGCATCAGACGGTCCAGCATCGCCGCGCTCAGCCCCTTGTCGCGGCCATAGGCCATGTCGCGTTCATTGGCAGCAAGGATGTCGGCATGATTTTCCCAGATTGCATCAGCGGCGGCGTTTAGGGCAGATTCTTTGGCCTCGGAACTGGCATGGGCCAATTCCGCAGCCGCTGCTTTGGCGCGGATGCCTATTTCGGTCATCATGGTTTTGATTTCATCAGTCATTAGATTTCATGCCTCCGGCGGGGAGTTTGAGCTGAAACAAAAACGATCCGGGGGATCGTTTCAAGCGAAAACCGGCGGAGCCCATGGAACAATGATGGGATCATAGCACCATATCGTCACGGTGGATCAGGGCGGCGCGGGGTTTGTAGCCGAGGATTTCCTCGATGTTATCCGAACGCAAACCTTTGATTGCTTTGGCCTCGCGCGCTGTATAGCGCGACAGGCCTGATCCTAGCGGTGCGCCGTCCGGCCCCAGAATGGTAAGCGGATCGCCCCGGCCAAAATCAGCTGTGACATCCGTAACACCGGCAGGCAGCAGGGATTTACCGCGGCCAAGCGCACGAACCGCACCTGCATCAATTGTAACGCTGCCTTTGGGTTTCATCGCACCGATCCAGCGTTTGCGGGCCGCTTGCGGGTCATCCTGCGGGGCAAACCATGTGGCGTTTGCCCCATTGCTCAGCGCTGTCAGGGGCCGGTCTGTAAAGCCATCACAAATCGCCATGGCACAGCCCGCCGCCATCGCGACCTTTGCCGCCATCAGCTTGGTTTTCATCCCGCCTTTGGACAGCCCCGATCCGGCATCACCGGCCATTGCCTCGAGTCGGGGGGTGATCTGTTTGATCAGATCATAACGGCTCGCATTTTCATCTTGCGTCGGATTGGCACTGTAAAATCCATCGACATCCGACAGCAGGATCAACTGGTCCGCCCCCACCGTCACCGCCACCTGTGCTGCCAGACGGTCATTGTCGCCATAGCGGATTTCATCGGTGGCGATGGTGTCGTTTTCATTCACAATCGGCACCACGCCAAGGCTGATCAGCTGTTCCAGCGTGGCCCGCGTATTCAGGTAACGGCGCCGGTCGGTGCTGTCTTCCAGCGTCACCAGCACTTGGGCTGTGGTAATCCCGTGCGGTGCCAGTGCCTCTTCATAGGCGCGCGCCAGCCGGATCTGACCAACGGCGGCGGCAGCCTGGGATTGTTCCAGCGCCAATTCGGTGACGGGCAGCCCCAGCACCCCGCGCCCCAGCGCGATCGAGCCGGACGACACAAGGATCACGTCCGCCCCCAGCCCCTTGAGCCAAGCGACATCCAACGCCAGCGCGTGCAACCAGTCGCTGCGCAGTTCCCCCGTGGTGCGATCCACCAACAAGGCCGAGCCGATCTTGACGACCAACCGTTTGGCAGAGTCTACGGACGCCATCCCGCGTCTTCCTCCTCAGCATCGGCCTGTTCAGCCTTGCGGGTGCGAATCCGGTCCTCGGTTATTTCGGCACGCACGGCACGCAACACATCGATCAGCCCTTCACGGCTGACACCGGACATCGGCATCACAGGACCATCGACAACCGCCGACAGTTGCGCAAATTTGGCGGCGCGGTCCTCGTCATCCAGCGCGTCGATTTTATTCAGTGCAGTGACGCGGGGTTTATCGGCCAGATGGCCGCCGTATAGCTCTAGTTCATTGATGATGACGCGGTAATCTTCGGCCACATCTTCACTGGTTGCGTCGACCAGATGCAGCAGCACCGCGCAGCGTTCAACATGGCCTAAAAACCGATCGCCAATGCCGCGTCCCTCAGAGGCACCAGCAATCAGGCCCGGAATGTCGGCCATGACGAATTCAGCATTGTCCACGCCGACAACGCCCAAANTTGGGTGCAGTGTAGTGAACGGATAATCGGCAATTTTAGGCCGCGCATTCGATGTGGCGGCCAGAAACGTCGATTTTCCGGCGTTCGGCATGCCCAGAAGCCCTGCATCCGCGATCAGTTTCAGCCGCAGCCACAGAACCCGTTCAACCCCTTCAAGGCCGGGGTTGGCACGGCGCGGGGCGCGGTTGGTGGGAGATTTGAAGTGCAGGTTGCCAAAGCCACCGTTACCACCCTTGGCCAGCAGCACCCGCTGGCCAACCTCGGTGATGTCGGCGATTACGGTTTCTTCGTCCTCGTCCAGAATTTCGCAGCCCACCGGCACCCGCAGGATGATGTCATCACCATCGGCACCGGTGCGTTGCGACCCCATACCGGCCTGGCCGTTTTTGGCGAAAAAATGCTGCTGGAACCTGAAATCAATCAGGGTGTTCAACCCGTCCACCGCCACGGCCCACACGTCACCACCGCGCCCGCCATCGCCGCCGTTGGGGCCGCCAAATTCGATATGCTTTTCGCGCCGGAACGCCACACAGCCGCCGCCGCCGCCGCCGGAGCGGATGAATACTTTGGCAAGATCGAGAAATTTCATGGGTTTTCGGCCTTAAATTGTTGTCTGTCTAGGCGATAGAGCACAAAGCGCGTGGCCTCAACCCTGCGCCACCCCCATCTTCTTGATGTAGGTCCATGTTTCCACATTGGCCCCGCGGGCAACCGAATGGGTTTCAGCATCGCCAATGTATTCAAACCCTGCGTTGGTCAGCACTCTCGCGGAGGCCGGATTGTCCTGAAACACCTCGGCAAAGATCGAATTGCAACTCTTGGGGTTGGCAGCGAGCAACGCCACCACCGCCTCGGACGCATAGCCGGTGTTCCAGAATGCAGGTGCCACCCAATAGCCGATTTCGGCCTGCCCGCGCTCGATACAAGTCAGGCTGATCACGCCCAGCAATTCAGCGTGGCCATGGGCCATGCCGTCCATTGCCCAGACTTCCTCGCGCCGATCCTCGGCCATCACACGGGCGATAAAGGCCTCGGTGGTGCCGGGCGGCAGCGGGTGCGGGATGGTGGAAGTGGCGCGCGCGATACGCTCGTCACTGGAATACAGCTCCAACAGGCCCGCGTCGGATTTACGCAACGGGCGCAGGGTAAACCGTTCGCATTCAATCACCGGCTGGTTAATAATAGTCTCGAGTCTCATGCTGTCCCTCCTTTTGGGTAGCACCTAGATCAAATGGCGATTGCCGCGCCCCGTTACAAGACGTCAGATTGTCACCGGAACTTTAATCTGCTGTGACACTGGAGCGATTTTCAAGCACAACAATATCGAAAAGCAAAAGGACCGGTGTTGCCACCGATCCCTTTAATTTCTTACCATAAGGTTCGGTTTATTCAGCAGCCTCCGCGACCGGAAGGACTGATATAAATGTGCGGCGTTTGAGGCCTTTGTGGAAAGTCACGTTACCCTCGACTTTTGCGAAAATAGTGTGGTCCTTGCCCATGCCGACGCCAATCCCCGGCCACATTTTTGTGCCGCGTTGACGCACGATAATGTTACCCGGAATGACCAGTTCGCCACCGAATTTCTTAACGCCAAGGCGACGACCTGCACTGTCACGACCGTTGCGCGATGATCCGCCTGCTTTTTTATGTGCCATCTTGTCTCTCCTTAGCCTTTAGCCAGTTTTTTGGCCTGTTTGACCCAGTCTTCACGTTCAATACGACCCTTGAACGACAGTTTCTCGTCCATATCAGCAATATCGGCTTTAGACCAGCCTGCGACTTGGGCAAATGTGGTTACGCCTGCTTCATGCAGCTTTTTCTCAAGCGCTGGACCAACACCGGACAACTGCTTCAGATCGTCAGCGCCGGCAGCCGCTTTGGGGGCTGCCTTTTTCGCGGGCTTGGCTTCATCTTTGGCGGGCTTGGCTTCAGCCTTGGCTGGTTTCGCTTTGGTTGCCTTGGGTTTCGGGGCTGGTTTGCCCTGCTCGGCGCGGGCTGGCTTGTTGCTGGCAGGCTTCATTGCTGCCAGAATAGCTGCCGAAACAGACCCTGTGCCGATCGCGGCCTTAACGCCGGATTTATCAGCACCTTTTTCAAGGATGTCGGTGATCCGCACCAATGTCAGCTTTTGACGGTGGCCTTTGGTGCGCTTTGAGCCGTGCTTGCGGCGACGTTTCACAAAGTGAATAAGTTTTTCACCTTTGATCTGGTCAATCACATCGGCCTGAACGCCCGCACCATCAATGGTGGGTGTGCCGATTGTCGAACCAATCATCAGAATTTCGTTGAACTGGACTTTTTCGCCCGCATCGGCTGCAATACGTTCAATACGCAGGACATCGCCTGACTGAACCTTGTATTGCTTGCCGCCGGTTTTCATAACCGCAAACATATGGTATTCCTTCATTTTTCCGCGTTCTATGGCCCCCGCACCCGGGTGTTGTGCCNATMTCNGGCGCCTCGAACTGCGCGCCCGTTTGGGCGACATTACGCAAACCTGACAAAGTCATCCTTGCCAAGAAGCGGGCTTATCTGGGAAATGCGGGGAGAAGTCAAGCGTAATGCGTGAAGGAATACAGGGAAATGCGGGTCAGGGTGACATTCGCGCAGGCGGCGGCGCGGACATACGGGGCCTGACAGCTGGGGCTGGCARCGGGGGGTGCTCTGGTTCATGGTGCACGGCGATTGAGGGCTATAAATCCTCGCCTTGCATAAACCCCGCTGCCGACAGCCCCAGCGCCTTGGACACATTGGTGAACACTTCGTCAAATCCGGCAAACAGCGCCGCATTCAGCACACGGCCCGCTTTGGTGGCTGAAAAATCAATGTAGGCTTGCAAATCATCGTCTGATAGCGGTGCGTAGGCCCGCATCAGATAGCCATAGAGCCATTCCTGGGTATCCAGCCGGATTTCCGCCTCTTGCGACCAGACATCGCGCAGAATTTCATCCTCGGTCAGCTCGAAATCAAAGGCTTGCCCGTCGATCATGCCATTATAAAAGGCATAGCTGGCGTTCATTGCGCCCATAACATTGTATTCGACCAGATCATTGGCCTCGATAAAATCCTCAAGCATGGCAAGGCGCGGATGCCCCTCGCCCAGCATGGCGTGATAGGCCTCACGGCTTTCCTGCTCCAGATCCTCGTCGAGCAGCGCACGGCGGGCTGATAATTCGAGCGATATGATCCGGTGGCCCCGCTCATTCTCAAAGAAGGCCAGCATCGCCTCCAGATCAGCACCGTCCAGTTCAGCCGCAAATCGCGGCAAGAACGTCTGCCAAATCCGCTCGGACTGGTATATTTCATCAACCGCCTGCTGCCATTTTTCCCCGCCCGCATTGTTCAGCAGCTCTCGGTCAAGATCACGGCCATAGTTGAGCCCTTCCTGCTGCATCACTGCGAATATTTCATGCAGTTGCAGCGCGTCGGTCAAGGCATCCAGCCGCGCTGTGTCCTGAGCAGCGACACCAAATGCGGGCATCAGAAAAACAACTATCAGGTAAAAACGTTTCAACATGGGGGTCCTGACAGGGCTATTGCGTGTTCCCTTATAGGGGTAATGTTACCTTGGGTAAATTCAAGGGCCGCCCGCGATTATGTTTATTGGACACCCTGGTCCAAACCCCCTAAACTGAACCCGCAAAACAACGAAAGACACAGCCGTGCCGCCAATTTCACCCAAACAAATCCCTGCCCTGTATCAAAAAGCGCTCGGCCTGCAAAACGCCGGTAAACTGAACGAGGCGCTTGCGGCCTATCAGGCGATCTTTAATGTCAACCCGCGCATTGCCGAAGTCCATTTTCAGGTGGCCCGTATTTTCACTTCGGGTGGAAAATACCAAAAGGCCGTGGCGCATATGAAAGAAGCAGCGGCGCTAAAACCGGCAGAGGCGGCCATCTGGCAGGTCTGGGCCGAAGTATTGCAATCTCTCGGAGATAAAAAACAGATTTCAGAATTTCTAAAGGATCTGTCCAGGACGCCCCTTGATCCGCACCAAAAGGCCAAAATCGGCAGCACGTTCTCGACACAGAAATTGTCTTCAAAGGATGGGCTGGGCGGGGTCAACAAACAGGAAATCGCCGCGCTGATATCGAAGATGAACGCGCAACAGTTTGAATTGGCGCAAACCGGCGCACAGGCGTTGTTGAAATCGCATCCCCGCTCCTCGACCGCGGCACATATCCTTGCCACAGCCCAAGCCCGCCTTGGTAAAACCGAAGCCGCCCTGACCAGCTATCGCCATGCCACAACACTGGCCCCGAACGCCGCTATTATTCGCAACGATCTGGGGCGGTTGTTACTGGATAGTGGCCGCCCCGTTGATGCCGCCGAAGAATTGCGCCGGGCGCTGAATGCCGACCCCAAACTGGCACCAGCCATGTCAAATCTGGCCCGTGCACTGGCACGGATGGATCAGGACGAGGAGGCTTTGAGGCTGGCCCGCAAAGCCTGCAAGCTGGCCCCGAAACTGGCCGAGGCCCGTTTTACCCTTGGCACGATACTGGCCAAGACCGAACAAGATGCGGATGCGATCAAGGCCTTTCAGGCGGCAATCCGGCTGGGGGATAAATCGGCGCAGACCTATGCGATGATGGCGCGGGCCCAGGGGGGATTGCACCAGAACGATGACGCGATGAAAAACTTCGCCAAAGCCATCAAGGCAAACCCCGATTACGCCTTTGCCTATTCCCGTCGGGCGGCATTGCTGCAAACACAAGGAAAATTCGCGGCGGCTGACGCGGATTTTCGTAAGGCGATTGAGCTGGAGCCAAGCAACGGCGAAACCTACCGCACCTTCAGTGCCTCGCATAAATTCAGCGCCGATGATCCTTTGATCGACCAGATGAAACAGCGCTATACAGACAAGGCGCTGGGTGAAAACGACCGGATGAACCTGGGGTTTGCTCTGTCCAAAGCGATGGATGATTGCAAGGCATACGACCGGGTTTTCCCATATCTGAACACCGCAAACGGGCTGATGCGCAAGGCACACCCCTATGATGTGAACACCCGCGCTATTGAAATCGAGCGTATCAAAGAAGCCTTCCGCAATGTTGATTTTGCCGCCTATGACGGTGTCGGCGACGACAGTTTCGCACCGATCTTTGTCACCGGCATGCCGCGTTCGGGCACCACGTTGGTCGAGCAAATTCTGGCCAGCCACAGCACCGTTACAGGAGCTGGCGAAATCGGCGCATTTTCACGCGAGGCTTACCGGTTGATCGGCACGCCAGAGGGCGCATTCAACGCCGTCACCAATATCGACAATGAGGCCCTGAAACAGCTGGGCGAGCATTATACCGAATACATGCGCGCCCTTTTCCCAGATGCGGACCGGATCACCGATAAATCAATCCAGACCTATACCTTTATGGGGCTGGTCAAAATCGCCCTGCCCCGTGCCCATGTCGTGGTGGTGCGGCGCGAGGCGCGCGACAATCTGCTGTCGATYKAKARMAMYKWKTYYSKYKMKSKMWYGCWKGRMWWTGMCKAMASWCTGCGTGATCTTGGCACCTATTATAAGCTGTTCGAGGATATGATCGCGTTCTGGCGCGAGACCCTGCCCGGCTATTTCCACGAAATCCACTATGATGCCCTGACCGCCAACCCCGAGGAAGAATCCCGCAAACTGCTGGCCGCTTGCGGGCTGGAGTGGGAAGAGGCCTGCCTGAATTCCCACCAGACCAAACGCCGTGTCGATACCCTGTCGGTCTATCAGGTGCGCCAACCGATTTACCGCTCATCGGTAAAGGCATGGCAGCGGTATGAGGACGACCTGGGCGATCTGTTTGACGCGCTTAAGTAAGGCACGGAAATTCCCGCTTGCATGGGGGGCATATGCACCCTAAATACGGGCCTTGGTTCGACATGCGTAACCATCTTGCGGAGAGGTGCCGGAGTGGTCGAACGGGGCGGTCTCGAAAACCGTTGAGCCTTCACGGGTTCCCAGGGTTCGAATCCCTGTCTCTCCGCCACATTGCATTGATTTCATTGTATAAATACATACCTTTCACACCCTACCCACACTCCACCCACAGGGCATTGTATTTCAAACAGGCTCAAGGCTTGCGACGCGTGCTGCGGGCCAATTATATTCTCGCGTACTAAACGCACGTCGGTTGGAAATGGCTATTCTTAAATTTCCGGCTTTGTATGGACCTTCTAACGTTAGTTCCTTGTAGCGTTTAGAGTATTTAAAGAATCCCCCGGCAGAGTTTTCTTCGCCACCTTCAGAATACCAGTTTGTTTGCTCTACGTAGTATTGGTGCCCCTCTAAATGGCCAAGCCAAAACTCTTTGTCGGCGGGGTCGTACATCCACATACCCTTTTTACCATTGAAACCGTGAACCCATCGTTCAAATTGGCGTGGTGAGTAACGTTCGACAAAGAATACCCCCAAGCTCTTGTTGTAACCGTCGGTCCAAACATTAGGCTTAATGAAGGGAATCCAGATTTGAGCTATCCCAGCACGCGCATAAGACGTTGCGCGGCGTTCTATTTCTTCTAGCCCTATTGGCGAATGCTGCATTTCAAAAGCGATTTGCTGCCCGTTAGGAGAGAGTTATGACTGAATCTGGTGTTTGAGTATTTGAAGGTTGGCGGCGTATCTGGTTGATTTGTSTTGCAAAGCATCAATCCAACCAAAGGAGATACACCACCATGGATACGAGTAACATTGTTGATTTCGCCA
>NVTS01000110.1 GCA_002732995.1 Marinosulfonomonas sp.
TTCTGGGCGCGGGGGTATTTCTCGACAACATCGGGGAATGTGACCGACGAGATCATCATGCAGTACCTGGAATTACATTCCAAACGGGATGCTACCGGCCTCAGCCGGTAGTGGTTCACTGCCAACGGGACAACCGCGCGTGTTCTGGAAAATGTTGGCCCCGGCAAGGGGCTGAATGCGCTGGCGGACAAAGTCTGGCACGCGCCCGAAAAAGACGCCTTTGAAAGCGAGCAGGGCATGACCAACAACAGTGTGGGGCGATCAATGCACCGAATGGCCCCGCACAATGCACCTGACAAAAAAGAGAGCGCCTTTGCCGAAGAACTGGCAGAACGCCTGTTGCAAGCCCATACAAATGGGGAATTTGACGATCTGGTTCTGACGGCAGCCCCTAAAATGCTGGGTTTTCTGCGCCCGGCTTTGGATGCGCAGGTTAAGGGTTCGGTGATTGCCGAACTGGCCAAGGATCTGGTCAAAACGCCTGATATTGACCTGAAAAGCCACTTTGAAGATGTGCTGAGGCTTTAGCCGAAAAAATCAGCGCGTCCGGGAAAATCCCTGCGATATGGCCAGATAGGTGGTCAGGTCCGCCAGTGTGATCACCCCGAGCAACGCGTTCCCGTCGCTGACCAGAAACTTGCGCTGGCCGGTTTTGGTGATCTTGTCCATCAGCGCCTGCATCGGGGTGTCGGGGGGGATTGTATTGGCATCGCTTGCGGGCACGTAAACATCGCCAATCGGCGTGCCGGCCCATTCTTCGCGCCCGATCTTCTGTGCCAATGCGGTGTCGACATAGCCCAGCAGGCGATCGCTATCCAGCACCGGAACAAAGCTGACGTTGTGGCCCAGCATGATATCGTTGACCACATGGTCCAGCGTGTCTGTAGGGCTGGCCATCCATGATTGCTGTGTCATCAGGGCGCGCACGGTTTGATCCTTCAGCGCCTCTTTTGTCACCAAATGCCGGTAGGTTCCTTTTGAGGCCGACAGCACGAACATACCGATCAGAATCTGCCAAAGTCCGCCAACCGTAACGCCTGAAAACAGCGCCCACAGCCCCGAAAACACCAACGCGTAGCCAAAGATGCTGCCTGCCGTGCTGGCAATCCGTGTGGCCCATATCAGGTCACCCCGATAGGCCCAAAGGGCTGCGCGCAATATGCGCCCGCCATCCAGTGGAAAGGCCGGAACCATATTGAATATGGCCAACACCAGATTGATCAGGCCAAGATAGGAGAACAGAACGGCCCCCGCGCGGGACAGGCCGGATGACTCGATTGCCGAACTGATGACAAGCGCTACGCCGCCCAGAAACAGGCTCATCACCGGTCCGGCGATGGCGATCCAGAATTCGGATTTGGCGTTTGCGGGTTCTTTTTCAAGCTCGGCCACGCCGCCAAAGATGAACAGGGTGATACCGGCAATTTTCACCCCGAAACGCCGCGCAGCCAATGAGTGGGACAATTCGTGCAGGATCAACGAGCCAAACAGCCCAAGCGCCGCGAGGATGGACAGCAGGATATAACCCGCGCGTGTATACCCCGGCAATGCGTCCGGAAAATAGGCGGTGGACAGGCTCCAGACGATCAGCGCGACGATCACAAACCAGCTGGGATCGATTTTGATCCAAAAGCCGAAAATCTTGAAGACATCGATGGCGTTTTTGAACATCTGTGGTCTCCTGACGTGGGGTTAGGCCGCTTTCTGGGTGAGGTAGGCGATCATTTCATTAAAGGTGCCCATCTTGGCGTAATCCGCCTCGGGCATCGGGGTGTTCAACGCTTTGCCAAGCGCTGTAACGAGGTTCAGAAAATCCAGCGAGTCGATGTCAAATTCTTCGCGCAGGTCTTCGTCGCGGTCAACGTCCACGATTTCGATATCGGGGGCAATGCGGTGCAGCTCGGCCTTTAGCAGGGCTTCAATGTCGGTCTGGGTCATAATTTCTCCGGTTGTTGCAGGTGTTTGCCGATGGCACGCAGGAACAACGCGCCGCGATGGCCGTCGCTGACACGGTGGTCAGCGGCAAGGGTTAGGGTTGTGGTGAGGCGGGGTTTAACCGCGCCGTTCACTATGAACGGGCGCTGGCGCGGGGTGCCGATGCCGATGATTGCCACTTGCGGCGGGTAGATCACGCCRAACAGCTGATCAACGCCGCGCTCGCCCAGACTGCTTACGGTGATTGTGGCATCCGACAATTCGGTGGCGCGGAACCGTCCGGCCCGCACCCGCCCCGCCAGATCGCGCATCGAGGCCATCAGCTCGTCCAGCGTGTGGTTGCCTGCGTCAAGGATCGCGGGCGCTACCAGCCCGCCACCGCGAAGGGTGATCGCCATGCCGGGGTTGATCGCGCTTGCGGGCTGGAAGCCACCATCGCCGAAATAGCCGTTAAACTCGGAATATTTGCGCAGCGCTTTGGCCACGGCCTTGAGGTAAAGTGCGCCCAGCAACAAGCGCTCATCAGGGGTGCGGTCGGTATTGGTCTGTTCCACAAATGTTTGCGCGGTGCCCAGATCGACGGCATGAGCCAGATAGTAATGCGGGATTTCAGCTTTGGAGCGGGTCATTGCGGCGGCAATCGCGGCGCGCATCCCGTCCATAGGGTTGGCAGGCGGGCTGGTGGGGGCCGGAGTTGCGCCCTCAATATCGGCCAAGGTAAACGCCCCGTGGGGGCCTGTGCCAATGTCGCCCAATGTGCGCGGATCAATGCCTTTGCTTTGCGCCAACCGCAAGGCCGCAGGGGTGATCCGCACGCGATCCCCTTTGGGGCGCGGGGCGGGAGCGGGGGCCGTTGGAACAGGGTCGGGTGTGGTGGGTTCCGGCGCTGCGGCTTTGACCTCCACCACCACTTCCCCCTCGACACGGATCACCGCCAGCGGGGTGCCGACCGGAACCTTTTTGCCGATCTCGACAAGGTATTCTTCCAGCGTGCCTTCCTCGAACACCTCGACCTCGATCGCGCCTTTCTGGGTTTCGACCACGGCCAACAGATCGCCACTTGCGACCGCATCGCCCGGCTCTTTCAGCCATTCAACCAGCGTGCCCGCCTCCATGTCGGCCCCCAGCGATGGCATCAGGAATTGTCCCATCGTCCTACCCCCGACCCATCAGTTTCAAAGCAGCAGTCACAATCCCCGCCACCTGCGGAATGGCCGCGGCCTCAAGGTGTGCGGCATAGGGGATCGGCACCTCGGCGCTGCACACGCGGGCCAGCGGGGCGTCCAGATCAAAGAACGCATCCTCGGCGATTTGCATGCCGATTTCAGCCGCCAGCGAGCCGGTTTTCCAGCCCTCGTCCACGATCAGCGCGCGGTGGGTTTTGGCAACCGAGGCCAAGATCGTCGGCATATCCAGCGGACGCAGGCTGCGCAGGTCGATCACCTCGGCATTGATGCCCTGTTTGGCCAGCTCTTCGGCCGCCTCAAGGGTTTTGAACAGTGATCCACCATAAGTGATCAGCGTCATATCCGTGCCCTCACGGCGCACTGCGGCGTGGTCAATATCAACTGCACCGGCATTTTCGGCCAGCTCTCCGGTCATGTTATAGAGCATGACATTTTCAAAAATCAGCACCGGATCGGGGTCTTCCAATGCGGTCCATAACATGCCGCGTGCATCCTCAAGTGTGCCGGGGGCCAGAACCCGCAGACCGGGGATATGGCCATACCACCCTTCAAGGCTGTGCGAATGCTGCGCSGCCAGYTGMCGWCCRGCACCGGTGGCCATGCGGATCACCACGGGTACACCAAACTGGTTGTTGGACATGTGCCGGTAGGTGGCGGCGGTGTTCATGATCTGGTCAAGCGCCAGCAGCGAAAAGTTGACGGTCATCACTTCGACAATCGGGCGCATTCCGGCCATCGCCGCGCCAATGCCAGCGCCGGTAAATCCGGATTCCGATAGCGGWGTGTCGCGGATCCGGTCCGCGCCAAAGCGCTCCAGCAATCCCTTGCTGACCGCGTAACAACCGCCGTAATGGCCGACATCCTCGCCCATCAAAAACACCCGGTCATCACGCTCGATGGCTTCGACGATCCCCGCCTTAACCGCCTCGCGGTAAGTGGTCTCGACCATCTTGCCGGGCTTGGCGACTTTGGGCGCGGCGGGGCGTTCGAGGGCCATGACATAGCGGGTCAGGGTATCTAGTGGCTCATCTGTGCCCGCCTCGGCAAACCCCACAGCCTCGGCGATTTCGGCGTCCACCTCAGCGATAATTTCCTCAACCTCGTCCGCATGAAGCAGGCCAGATTCCTGCAACCAGCCCTGAAACCGCACAATCGGCCCCTTTTCGCGCCACTCCTCGACCTCGTCTTTTGACCGGTAGCTTTGGGCGTCAAACATCGAATGCGCCCGGAACCGGTAAGTGCGGCATTCCAGAAAGTAAGGCTCGTTGGTTTTGGCGATGACGTCCAGCGCGCGACGGGTCGCCGCCTCGACCGCGACCACATCCATGCCGTCAACGGTTTCGGCCTCGATGGCATAGCTGCGGGCCTTGGCCGCGATGTCGGTCTGGGCCTCGGTCAAATCCAGCGCCGTGCCCATCGCGTAGCCGTTGTTTTCGCAGACAAACAGCACCGGCAAATCCCAGAGCGAGGCAAGGTTGAGCGCTTCGTGAAACTCGCCCTCGGCCACCGCCCCTTCGCCAAAGAAGCAGGTGGTGACGCCGCCGGTGCCTTGCATTTTATCGGCCAGCGCCAAGCCCACGGCCAGCGGCAGGCCACCGCCGACGATCGCGTTGCCGCCGTAAAAATTCGCCTCACGGCTGAACAGGTGCATTGATCCGCCGCGCCCGCCCGAACAGCCCTCGACCTTGCCATACATTTCGGCCAACACGCTGGTCATCGACATACCGCGGGCCAGCGCATGGCCATGCTCGCGGTAGGTTGCGATGATGCGGTCCTCGGGTTTCAGCAGCGGAATGACCCCGACCGCCACCGCCTCTTGGCCATCGTAAAGGTGCAGAAAGCCACCGATTTTCTGCTGGGTATACAGCTGGGCACATTTGCTTTCAAAGCGGCGAATGCGGATCATGCCCTTTAGCAGGGAACGGACATGGGCGTGATCAAGGTGCGGTTTCAGATCGGGCTTTGTCATTGCTCATCACTTTCCAGGGTTGAAATATCGCCTTCGGGCAGGCCAAGTTCGCGGGCCTTCAAAAGGCGCCGCATGATCTTGCCGCTGCGGGTTTTCGGCAGGTTTTTGCGAAACACGATTTCCTTGGGCGCGACCGCCGGACCCAGCCGTTTGCGGGCATGGCCGCGCAGCTCAAGCAGCAACTCGTCGTCGCCGATGACCCCCGGTTTCAGGGCGACGTAGGCTTTGACGATTTCGCCGACGGTTTCATCCGGGATGCCGATCACCGCGACCTCGGCCACCGCGTCGTGTTCCATCAAGGCACTTTCCACCTCGAACGGGCCGATCAGGTGGCCGGCACTTTTGATCACATCGTCGCTGCGCCCGRCGAACCAATAGTATCCGTCGCAATCACGCATCGCCAGATCGCCGCTCAAATACCAGCCATCCTGAAACGCTTTCTGATAGCGCGCTTCCTCATTCAGATAGCCGCGCATCATCGAGGGCCAGCCGGGCCTCAGCGCTAACTCGCCAATCGCCAGCGGTGTTGTGACCTCGTTCAGACCATCCTCACCCATCTCGACGATGCCCGCCGCAATACCGGGCAAGGGTTTGCCCATCGAGCCGGGTTTGACATCCATCGACGCATAATTGGCAATCATGATACCGCCGGTTTCGGTTTGCCACCAGTTGTCGTGGAACGGCATGCCGAACACCTGACTGCCCCAGATCACCGCTTCGGGATTTAGCGGCTCACCGACACTGGCCATGAACCGCAAGTGCGGGAACGTGTGCGCCTTGACCATCGCGTCGCCCGCTTTCATCAGCATGCGGATGGCGGTGGGGGCGGTATACCAGACGTTGACCTGTTCATCCTCAAGGATCGAATACCAGCGTTCGGGGTCGAAATCTGCCTCGTCAATGATCATGGTGACGCCGATCACCAGCGGTGCGATAATCCCGTATGACGTGCCCGTCACCCAACCGGGGTCAGCGGTACACCAGTAGGTATCACCTGCCCGCAAGTCCAGCGCCATCCGACCTGTCGCGCGATGCGCCACCACGGCCTGATGCACATGCACCGCCCCCTTTGGTTTGCCAGTGGTGCCTGATGTGAAATGCAGCAGGGCGATGTCTTCGGGATCGGTGGGTTCGGTCGCAAACGTGTCAGGGGCCGCGCCCATTAGGGCGGTCAGGTCTTCGGTATCGTCAACCTTGCCGTCAATCAGCAGGACATGGGTCAGATCAGGCAGCCTATCGCGGATCGATTTAACCTTGCGCCGATACAGCGCCTTTGACGTCACCAGCACTTGTGCTCCGCCGATCTCCATGCGTGATTGCACCGGTTCCGGCCCAAAAGCCGAAAACATCGGACAAAAAACGCATCCCGCCTTTAGCGTCCCAAGGGCGGTAATGTAAAGTTCGGGTTTGCGACCTAGCAGCGAATAGACCTTTGCGCCTTTCTGAACCCCCAATCCACGCAGCACATTGGCAAAGCGCGCCGTTTGGCGTTGCAGGTTCAGATAGGTGAAATCCAGACGCGTGCCATCCTTGGCGATCCAGCGGATGGCCAGCACATCACCGTTGCCGTGTTGCACATGGCGATCAATCGCTTCATGGGCGATGTTCAGCTTGCCATCGGGCAAACCGTCCAGCAGGGCCTGTTCTGCGGCCCATGAAAATTCGCCGCAAACCTGCTCGTAATCCGGCATATTTGAGGCTTCAGAGATCAAGTGGGATTTATGGATAATATCGTCGCTCATTGCCGTGGCCTCCGGTAATAGGATGTCCAGTGAAACAGAAAGGAACTCGCGGCATTATAGCATATCCAGCATTTGGCAGGATGATCTGAATCAATGGACCTGTCACGCTTTAGTGCCGCCAAGAAGATGGTGGCTTTTTTAACACGTCCCTCTCCTCACGAAGTAGCCGGTTTTCCTTTCGCAGCAGGGCTACTTCTCTGTCCAGGCCAGACCAGACCGGACTGGACAGACGGTTCGGGCAAAGTCTTCCGATCCTGCCGAACCCACCGGCTCAATGTTGAAAACCCCCATCTCGGGCATGTAAACATACCCTGCCTGGCAATGGATACCAAAATCAGCAGCTACCTGCTTTCGCGCAAGCCCAGTGGTCAGCGCAACACGCACCGCCTCCTGCCTGAATTCGGCTGATTGTTCCGTTCCCATTCTCGTTCTCTTTTTGCGTATAATACGCGGTTAAAGGAGCGGCACAATTCCGCGACAGGTCCGGACCGGGGGTGAAGTTCTTATTCCGCGTGACCCTGCGGCGGCATGATTTGGTGGCCGAGATTTTCCACCTCAAGGAGCCGGTGAAGGTGCCACTGGTGCTGAGCAAGAAGGAGATCAAACGCATCTTGTTGATGGCTCCAAGCCAGAAGGCACGTGTAATGCTGTCGCTGGCCTATGGCTGCGGGATGAGGGCTGGCGAAGTTGTCCGGCTCAAAGTCGGCCATATTGATAGTGCTCAACAGATCATCCGCATCGTGCAAGCAAAGGGGCGCAAGGACCGCAACGTGATGCTGCCATCAGATATTTTGGGCCTGCTGCGCGACTGGTGGAAAGAGCGACCCACCGGCCAAGACACGGATGTACCTGGGCCAGAACGTGCGCTTTTCCCGGGCTATCGGGGCAAACACCTCTCGGCCCGGCAGATATCTCGGCTGTTCAAAGAGGCGGCGCGGGAAGCCGGGATCACCAAACCAGTGACATTGCATACGCTGCGCCATTCTTTTGCTACCCATCTGCTGGAACGTGGAGTTGATATCAGGGTGATCCAGGCGCTGCTCGGTCACACCAAACTGACGACCACGGCGCGATATGCGAGCGTCGCTACTGGGATGATCGCGGCGGTGGACAGCCCGCTCGATGATTTGAACCGGACCAAACGAAAGAAGGGCAAACGCGGGTCTTCATAGCTCGCGTTGCCTCGCCCAACGCTGGAGGTCGCGGATATCTTCCGCGCGCATGGTCCTGTCTGGCGTGCTGCCAACAAGGGGCACATCAGCTTGACCCAGTTGAAGGTGATGAGCGCAATTGAGCGTTGCCGCACGGCGGCGCTTGGCGGCCATGTCGCGCGGTGCGCCGACTGCGCTCATGAGCACATCGCTTACAACTCTTGCCGCAATCGCCATTGTCCCAAATGTCAGT
>NVTS01000111.1 GCA_002732995.1 Marinosulfonomonas sp.
AAACCCACATCGCCCTTGGGCTGGGTTTGGCCGCCTGCCAAAAGAGCCTGCCGGTGGCGTTTGTCACAGCCGCTGCACTGGTCAATGAACTGATGGAGGCCCGTGACGAGAAACGCCTACTGCGTCGCCAGCGGCAACTGGCCAAGGTCAAACTGCTAATCATCGATGAACTCGGTTTTGTGCCGCTGAGCAAAACCGGCGCGGAATTGCTGTTCGAACTGATCTCGCAGCGCTATGAACAAGGCTCGACACTTATCACCAGCAACCTACCCTTCGAGGAATGGATCGAAACCTTCGGCACCGAACGCCTGACCGGCGCGCTGCTTGATCGTTTGACCCACCACGTCAACATCCTGGAAATGAACGGTGAAAGCTACCGCCTGAACCAAAGCCGGGCAAAACGCCGCGAACAATAATTGGCCTGACGGCCAATGCGCCTTGGCACGTGCTTGCTACATGAGGGCCGCACGCACCAAGGCGCGACAACCTCAAACACCGTAAATCAACTGGAAGCTGGCGTGAAAATCATGCGCCCCAAGTGGCCGACTTTTACGCCGCCCTTTGGCTGGTTTTTACTCCGCCGTTGACAGTCCAGACCGCATCGCGCAAGATTTCGGATGTTGTGATTGCGGATTATGAGTCGGGAGTGGATACATTTCTGATTGAAGGGCTCGGCGCTTTCGGGTTCCTGTTATCAAAAGAGCCAACCTGTTCATTGACTGAAACCGAGGCTGGCACAGTTCTGCTGTTGGGCAGGGGCGATTCAATCACTTTTGCCGGCGCAAGTCTGGAAGCCTTCACCAGCTATTATTGCGAGGAATTCTTTATTGCCGTTTGATAGCCAGGCCAAGTTCAACAAAACGGGGAGTCAGGCAATTCGCGTGCCTGCTTTTTCGTTTCAGGATCAATTGCGCTGCATTGTTGCTGTCAGTGCACCCATCGTGATCAGGGCGGTGCCGCCAACGCGGTTTATCCATGTTAAAACCGATGGGCGGCGGATGCGCATGCGCAATTGATCGGCCAGCAATGCGTAGGCCAGCGCGTTTAGCGCGCCCAACCCAACGAACGTGATCGCCATGGTCAGGAATTGCGCCGTGACGGGCAACTCGGGGCTGAGGAACTGCGGCACAAAGGCGATGATGAATATAATGCCTTTCGGGTTTAGCGCCGTCACCAGTGCGGCGTGGCCAAAGATGTGTTTGGCGGGTGTCTGGGCGGGGGTATCCAGATCGTCCAGATGCGGCGGGCTGCGCAGCAGTTTGAGGCCGAGGAACACGAGGTAGGCAGCCCCGATCCATTTGAGCGCCGTGAAGGCCCAAGCGGATGTCAGCATGATTGCACCCAGCCCCGCCATCGATACGGTCACCACGATGAAATCTCCAAAGGCCACGCCCAAGGCTGTGGCCACCGCAACGCGCCGCCCCTGGGTCAGCGCATAGGATATGACCAGCAGGATGGTCGGGCCAGGGATGACCAGAACGATGAACGAGGCGGCGGCGAAAGCGAGCCAGAGATCAAAGGGCATCACAAGAGCCTTTCATAGCTAGAAAAGAGCGAATCCCAACACACCCAAAGTAATAAAGGGCTTAAACGGGGTCGGGGTGAAGGTGAGGATCATCAAAGCAATGGATGAATTGGCTTGCATGGGCGTTCTTCCTGATACGGGTACTACACCGCATTGATAATCAGAAACATAAAGGGCTGCAATGGATGCGGCACCACCGCGATTAAAAAGATGGATGTCATCGCAATCATGCCGCCCCCTAGAAAAACGCCTGTAGCCCCGTTTGCGCACGGCCCAGAATCAGCGCATGCACATCATGGGTGCCCTCGTAGGTGTTGACGGTTTCCAAATTCACCATATGGCGCATGATCTGGAAATCTTCGCTAATGCCGTTGCCGCCGTGCATATCGCGGCTCATCCGCGCGATATCGAGCGCCTTGCCGCAGTTGTTGCGTTTGATCAGGCTGATCATCTCCGGTGCGGCTTGGGCATCGTCCATCAAACGGCCCACTTGCAAGGCAGCTTGCAGCCCCAGCGTGATTTCGGTCTGCATATCGGCGAGTTTCTTCTGGAACAGCTGGGTGCCTGCCAGCGGTTTGTTGAACTGTTTGCGGTCCATGCCGTATTGGCGTGCCGCGTGCCAGCAGAATTCGGCGGCCCCCAGAACACCCCACGCGATACCGTAACGGGCGCGGTTCAGACAGCCGAACGGCCCCTTCAGGCCCTCGACATTGGGCAGCAGGGCATCTTCGCCAACTTCAACGCCATCCATGACGATTTCACCGGTGATCGAGGCGCGCAACGACAGCTTGCCGCCGATTTTAGGCGCAGATAGCCCCTTCATGCCCTTTTCCAGAACAAAGCCGCGGATTTTGCCGTTATGCGCGTCGGATTTGGCCCAGATAATGAACACATCGGCAATCGGGCTGTTGGATATCCACATTTTGGAGCCGCTCAGCTTGTAGCCGGTTGCGGTTTTCTCGGCCTTGGTTTTCATCGCGCCCGGATCGGAGCCCGCATCAGGTTCGGTCAACCCGAAACATCCGATCAGACTGCCCGCCGCCAAGCCCGGCAAATACTTCATCCGTTGCTCTTCAGAGCCGTAAGCATAGATCGGATACATCACCAAAGACGACTGCACCGACATCATCGAGCGATAGCCGCTATCCACCCGCTCGATCTCGCGGGCCACCAGACCGTAGGTCACGTAATTCGCCCCCAGCCCGMYKKMWWMCWMGKSMWCMGYMAGRYYMWGSMKSYYAATCKSSMCMWYTTYSWTSMRKWTAKCRRKGTYSKTGWMSKYATCACGATAAGCATCAATGATCTTGGGTTGCAGCACCGACTGGGCAAAATCCCGCGCCCCGTCACGCAGCATACGCTCGTCCTCGCTCAACTGGGTCTCCATACGAAAAGCATCCTCCCAGTCAAAACGGGTCAGGTCGGGGGCGTCTTTTGGTTTGAGCGATGGCGTGGTCATTTTGAATGAGTCTCCGGTCAGATTACACCCCGCCACTTGAAGCGCTTTGATGTGGAGGGTGCAAGGAAAATTGTGTCGCTTGCAATGAATTTTGCAGCCAAGACATATCATCAATCGTTATCAGACCCTAATGAAGGGCAATGTTTGAAAGCGGCTTGTTGTTTTTCAGGTGCCGCACAATCAGCTGCCGCAGTTTTTTGCCTTGCACCATAGGTCTGGAGGGTGTCGGCGGGGTTATCATAATGACATCCCGCATGGGCCCGAAAATCCGGCGCAATTCATTTTGGGCGGCAGGCTTGATTGCGTGCAGGGTTTCGCGGCCCAGATAGAGGCTTTCGCTCATGGCCCCGTCGGCAAACAGAATTTCGTGGCGCGGCATCAGGATATGGTAATAGGTGATTGCCCCGTGCAGGGGGGCGGGCCTGATGCCGCCAATTGCCGTCAGGTCTTTGGCGGCGGCCAGAACTTCGGGTGCACCATAGATACGCCGGGCGATCTTTGACGTGACCAACATGCGGTGATGCCGCGAGACCCTCAGGGTTTTGTGCGGCAGACCATCGCCTAGCGCCCCTTTGGCAATCTCGATGGCACCCAGCGCGGGATTGGCACGGATTGCCTGCAACGGCTGCTTGCATGCCCAGATCCACTGGATTTCCTGTGCGCCGCCATTGTCCATTGTCCATTGTCCTTGGTCATCAGCAAATCACCCGGTTTCAGGCGTTCGATAGAACGAGGGCCATCGGGGGTGTCAAACAATGTGCCTGCGGTAAAGCAGATGTTGGTCGTGCCCGGGGTCTGGTTGTTGACGAAGGTATCTGTACCATCCGGGGCGCGTTGCAGGGAAAACCCGTCACTGTCACTGTCACTGTCACTGTCACTGTCACTGTCACTGTCACTGTCATTGCCGTGCCATTCCCGTCGGTATCAAAATTGGCCGCGCCGTTTGGATCGACGAGGGTTTCATTGATAACAATGCCACCAAGTTAAAGTATCGGCCATCGTGTTACTTCTCCTAATAGCTACAACAAGTTAAAAAATGCACATCATTTTAGCCAATTCCTACAGGTTTATTAAGACATTTTGATTTGAGGGCCGGATCTCGGCGGACATGCGCGAATTTTTCCAACTCCTGTGGCTTGACTCGGGGTTATAAATATTACATATGCAGGATGTTGAATGTGAAATGACAGTAATATAAAGAAAACAAAGGAAAWTATMWKKRSMCTSRACKGGMARWTRSKAKGRKYSKYRCYKGSMRWWRTGWWSWTSNTTGCYRWGCTCCTTGTTAAACCGATCGGGGTTTCGACACAGTTCGTTATTCTGGACGGGATCATTGGCGATGCGATCAACGCCGAACTGGWGGTGAAAACCGAAGAGGGCTACACATCGAGTAACGCCTATCTGGCCAAATCGAACGGCAAATACGCCAAAGCGGTCGCCAACCCGCTGAACTACAGCTTTATCTTTGTGATCGCGATGATGGTCGGCGCGGCTGTGTCCGGTGTGGGCCGCAGCAAAAGCCTAAAGGAGCGCCGCGTGCCTGCCATCTGGGCGGCGAATTTCGGTGACAGTGTTGCCAAACGTTATGTCGGCGCCTTCATCGGCGGCTTCATCGTGATTTACGGCGCACGTCTGGCGGGGGGCTGCTCGTCCGGTCACATGATGTCGGGGATGATGCAGACGTCACTGTCGGGCTACATCTTTACGCTGGGGGCATTCGGGGCCGCGATCCCGACCGCCATGCTTATGTACAGGAAGGGTTAGATCATGACTATTTTTCTAGCAATCGTAATTGGCGCGGCGTTTGGTTTTGTGCTGGACCGCACCGGGGCCACAAACCCCAACAAGATCGTTAAAATGCTGAACCTGAAGGATCTGCATCTGGCAAAAACCATTCTGATGGCCATTGGCGTTGGATCGGTGCTGATGTTCGCGGGCCAAATGACCGGCCTTGTCGATGTTGGCCACATGTCGGTCAAAACCGCCTATGTCGGTGTGTTTGTCGGCGGCTTGATCATGGGCTTTGGCTGGGCGTTTTCCGGCTTTTGTCCGGGCACATCGGTGACGGCTGCGGCCTCTGGGCGCAAGGACGCGCTGTTCTTTATCGCGGGCGGTCTGTTGGGCGCTGCGGCCTATATGATCAGCTATGCCTCGATCGAAGGCACCTTTTTGATGGACAAGATCATGGGCGGCAAGGTGACATTGGGCACTATTCCAGGTGCGAAATATGAAGGCATCACTGCGCTGCAAGGCGATCTGGTTGGCATTGCGCTGGGCGTTGTGATGATCATCGTGGCGTTTATCCTGCCCGACAGGTTGGTTGGTGGCGACGCACCTGCT
This sequence comes from Marinosulfonomonas sp., assembly GCA_002732995.1. Lineage (GTDB taxonomy): Bacteria > Pseudomonadota > Alphaproteobacteria > Rhodobacterales > Rhodobacteraceae > Profundibacter. The sequence goes on from NVTS01000111.1 coordinate 5,322, forward strand.
GGTGCAGTTTCGGCTGAATAAGCACTATAATCCACTCACGGATAAATTTGGCCGCAGGGGAAACCTTGCGGCCTTTTTTGTAGCATCATTCGGGTCGATAACGGGGCAGGGCGTGGGTAGGGATCACCCTATCAACCGGAAAGGAAACACCATGACACTGACCTATCACCCTATGACCCCGACTGGGTGGACAGAATGCGCGCCCGTTTCCTGATCCGCAGCCCTACGCCGAATGCGGCCCGATTTTTTTTGTGCGGCGATTGTGCGCCCTATGCAGGTGGTGGCCCGTCGCGCGGAATGTCTGCTAAAGTCCTACGGCGCGGACAACCGGATTATTTATGGCACGGGGCAGGTCACCCGGATGGCTGATATCGAAACCTACTGTGAAACCTTGTTAACCGACCCAAAGACTGCCTATGTTGATGCACGTTCCGCCACCAACAATTGCTTCACCCTAAGGATCACCCGCCGCGCATGACGCAACATTTTGACGACATCCCTGAAACCGCTCTTGCGTGGCATCGCGCCGGGCGTGGGGCGGTATTGGCGACGGTAGTGGAAACTTGGGGGTCTGCGCCGCGCCCAGTGGGCAGCCAGTTGGTGATAGCTGCGGATGACGAGATTGCGGGATCGGTGTCGGGGGGGTGCGTCGAGGGCGCGGTGATCATCGAGGCCCAAGACGCGCTGGAAGACGGCAAACCACGGATGCTGGAATTCGGGGTGTCGGATGATCAGGCATTTGCCGTGGGTCTGGCCTGTGGCGGGCGTATCCGCGTGATGATCGAGCCGGTGGGGGCGGTGATGCCAGAGGCAATGCTGACATCTCTTGTTGCTGCTCGCAAAGCACGACAGGCGATTGCCTGCATCGTTAATACGAGCACATGGACGCGCCACTTRCAGGGCACCGGCAGGTTTCTGAGAGATCGTTTTCGCGCCGATAGGTCCGGTTTTGAGGGTGAAGAATTCATCGCCATCCACAACCCGCCTTTGAAGCTGATCGTGATCGGGGCGGTGCACATCGCCCAACCCTTGTTGGTGATGGCGCGACTGGCAGGATACGCCCCTGTGCTTGTCGACCCGCGTTCGGTGTTCGGATCAAAAGCGCGGTTTCCGAACGAGCAGATCATTGACGACTGGCCGGACGTGGCGCTGAGCGCCCAACGGTTGGACGCACGCACAGCCGTTGTCACCCTGTCGCATGACCCCAAACTTGATGATCCGGCAATCATCACGGCGCTTGGCTCGGATGTGTTTTATATCGGCTGCCTTGGGTCAACCCGCACCCACTCCAAACGCGTGGCGCGGCTAACGGGGGCAGGGATCACACCGGACCAACTGCAACGCATTCATGCGCCGGTGGGCTTGGACATCGGTTCAAAATCCCCCTCTGAAATAGCGATCTCGATCATGGCGCAAATAACGCAGTGTTTACGAAAACCGCAGCTGTAAGGGCACAGGCAGAAATATATCGTGCCGGGGTAAACAGGCGTTCACAATGATATTGATACGCGACATCTGGCGCAGCTTTTGCGCCCTGCCTTTATGGGTGCAAATCCGGGTCGGCTGATCCTTGTGCCGGTCAACATGGCCTCGTCATTCTTTATATATGAAAATATGGGCTTGCTGGTCGCATTGCTGGCAATCGGTGGCATGACGCCAAATCTGGTGATCTGGATTCCGCTGGTGATTTTCCTGATCTGGATCGTTCAAACCCCGTGGGCCGAGGGGCAGTATTTGGCCTATCTCTGGCTGTTGTTGGCGGTTGACGCACTGTCGCTTGCCTTTGATATTCCGGACACCTGGAAATGGATGAAAGGCGATCGCGCGGGTGCATAAGTCTCGCAAGGCCGTTCAGGACTGAGCAGGCCTTGCGAACTGTCCAAGAAAATTCGAAATTTTCTTATAAAATTCTTTGAAAGAATTTTGCGTCTACTTCGGCATCTGCCCGATCATCATGATCATCTGGCGGCCTTCCATCCTCGGCATGCTTTCGACCTTGCCGACGTCCTTTACGTCTTCGGCCACCCGTTCCAGCAATGCGCGGCCCAGATTAATATGCGCCATCTCGCGGCCACGAAACCGCAGGCTGATTTTCACCTTGTCGCCATTGGCCAGAAACTTGAACACATTGCGCATTTTCACATCATAATCATGGGTGTCTGTATTGGGGCGGAACTTGAYYTCYTTGACYTCGATGATCTTTTGCTTTTTGCGSGCYTCGGANTNKNNYKTTTBTKBYNNTCGTATTTGAACTTGCCGAAATCCATSAYTTTGCACACRGGCGGATTGGCGTTGGGCGAGATTTCGACCAGATCCAGACCGGCCTCGTCAGCCATTTCCATGGCGCGCGCCGGGGTCACAACCCCTGCGTTTTCACCGTCGGCTCCGATCAGCCGGATTTCATTGGAAGTGATGCGTTCATTTACGCGAGGGCCAGTGTCGCGCTGTGGCGGGGCATTGTGAGGTCTGCGGGCTATAACTTTGATCCTTTGATTGTGAATGGCGTTATGTGCGAAMAGTAGACGGGGTGGGCGGTGCTTACAAGGTGTAATTCGCACTGGTTCGCACTGGAATGGGCAATAAAGCGCTATATTAGGGGTTGAACGCTTTTCACCTGTAGGGGCATCTGTCATAGGGCACATATGGTCGGGCTGATTCCGGGCCGAAAGTAAGGGATAAATAAGATGAATAAGTCATTAATCATTGCCGMAWWRCYRNNNGTCGCTRCMGRSRYTGSGSKNGTATTKKKWKKCSYRARAYRMRRAWAKGRSYRWWWYSAMRRSKRRSRCYRWRKSKKCCGCGASTGCTGCTGCTGAAGCTGCCGCAACTGAAGCTGCTG
>NVTS01000112.1 GCA_002732995.1 Marinosulfonomonas sp.
ATTCACCGCCAACGGATGTCCACGCCAGTCCGGTGACCACACCAACATGGTCTTCTTCCTCGGCCAGCCCGTAACGGAACCGCTTAACCCCAAGATATTCCTCAAGGTTTTCGGTTGTGATGCTGATTTTTTCTTCCTCGCCACGTACAATTCTGGTCACCGTTTTACGGGCCAGCTTGGCAATCTCGCGCTCCAAACTCCGCACACCGGCCTCGCGGGTATAGGTGCGAATGATCTCTTTCAGGGCTGCATCTTCCAACTTGAATTCGCTCTTTTTCAGACCGTGGTTTTTGACCTGCTTGGCGATCAAATGCTGCTTGGCGATCTCGCTTTTCTCGTCTTCGGTGTAGCCCGACAGCGGAATGATCTCCATCCGGTCCAKCAAYGSKSKSGGMATRTTMWRKGTRTTMGCCGTKGTSASGAACATCACATYSGAMAGATCATAKTCRACYTCGAGATAATGATCGKTAAASGWGCTGTTTTGYTCRGGRTCMAGMACTTCSAGCAWGGCAGAMGMYGGRTCACCKCKGAAATCMKRMCCCATYTTGTCRATTTCATCMAGCARGAWCARCGGRTTGGTNGTKYTKSMCTTTNTTCATYGMCTGRATRAYWYKWCCSGGCATCGAGCCGATATAGGTGCGACGGTGACCGCGGATTTCAGATTCGTCTCGCACACCGCCCAGCGATATACGAATAAACTCGCGCCCCGTGGCCCGCGCCACAGATTTACCCAGACTGGTTTTACCCACGCCAGGAGGGCCAACCAGACACAGGATCGGACCCTTTAGTTTACGCGAGCGCTGACCCACGGCCAGATATTCAACGATGCGTTCCTTGACCTTTTCCAGACCGTAATGATCGTCATCCAGCACCTTTTGCGCCGCATTCAGATCCTTCTTGACGCGCGAGCGCTTGTTCCACGGAATGCTCAGCATCCAGTCCAGATAATTGCGCACCACTGTGGCCTCGGCCGACATTGGCGACATGTTTTTCAGTTTCTTGATCTCGGCATTGGCTTTTTCCAGTGCCTCTTTGSWMARCTTSGTYTCWKCWATMYGSKYTTCCAGYTCGGYSAYCTCGTTCTGGCCCTCTTCGCCATCRCCSAGYTCCTTCTGRATSGCCTTCATTTGCTCRTTCAGGTAATATTCRCGCTGKGTRCGYTCCATYTGKSWYTTRACSCGGGTCTTGATCTTTTTCTCGACCTTCATCACCGACATTTCGCCCTGCATCAGCCCGTAAATCTTCTCAAGCCGATCGGCCACAACCAGTGTTTCCAGCAATTCCTGCTTTTGCTCGACCTCGATGCCCAGATGGCCCGCGACCAGATCGGACAGCTTGTCACTCTCGACCGCATCAGCCACTGCAGATAACGCCTCTTCGGGGATGTTCTTTTTGATCTTGGAATAACGCTCGAATTCGGCACCGACCGAGCGCACCATCGCTTCGACCACTTCCGGATCACCCAGACTCTCTTCCAGAACCTCGGCGCGCGCTTCAAAGTAATTTTCGTTCTCTAGATAATCAGTGATTTTCACCCGCATACGGCCCTCGACCAGAACCTTGACGGTGCCATCGGGCAGTTTCAGCAGTTGCAGCACATTGGCCAGCACACCAACGTTGTAAATCCCGTCCGAATCCGGATCATCTTGGGATGGATCAATCTGGCTCGACAGCAGGATTTGCTTGTCGTCCACCATGACTTCTTCCAGCGCTTTTACCGATTTTTCGCGGCCCACAAACAGCGGCACGATCATATGCGGGAACACCACGATATCGCGCAGCGGCAGGACGGGGTAGGATGTGCTCAATTGCTCATTAGGTTGCTCGGTCATTCTGTATCCTTTTTATGTGGCAGACAATGATGGGCCCCTAAAGTTACGGSAACCCGCCTGCCCCCGGTCTTTGGTATAATTAGGTGGGGGGTGCCCCCGATCTTTCAACCATTAACCCGCCATTCAGCTTTTGGCGTAATGTGCCTTCCCGTTGCGGGCGAGGCAAGCCAACAATTGCCTTGAAACATTAAAAAGCGGCGTAAATAGGGAAACAACTGTGGATAAGGTGCATTTCAAGCCGGAATTTATGTGAATCGGCCTAAATTGGTTCGATGTCACCCCCGGCACGCATCGCATGGAACCTCGCCTCGAAATTTGCAAACGCGCCTGCTGCAATAGCGCAGCGCATCCCGGCCATCAATTCCTGATAATAATGCAGGTTATGCCATGTCATCAGCATGGACGAGATGATTTCCTGTGCCTTGAACACATGATGCAGATAGGCACGTGAATAGTTTTTACAAGCTGGGCAGCTGCAATCCTCGTCCAGCGGTCGCGGGTCATCGCGGTGGCGGGCGTTTTTGATGTTCAACACGCCGTTGCGGGTAAATATTTGCCCCGTGCGCCCTGAACGGCTGGGTAGAACGCAATCARACATATCAATGCCGCGCTTCACCGCCCCGACCAGATCATCCGGCTTGCCAACCCCCATCAGGTAACGTGGTTTGTCAGTGGGCAGCATGTCGGGTGCGTAATCCAGCACCTCGAACATCACCTCCTGCCCCTCGCCCACGGCCAGACCGCCGACCGCATAGCCCTCGAAGCCGATGTCGGTCAGCGCCGCTGCACTTTCCTCGCGTTGMTCMKKGAAMAYRCTGCCCTGCTGRATRCCRAACARCGCRTGSCCCGGCCTGTCGCCRAAYGCCTCGCGSSWCCGYSCCGCCCACCGCATCGACATCTGCATGGATTTCAGCGCCACATCCTCGGGGCTGGGATGCGGCGTGCATTCGTCAAAGCACATCACAATGTCACTGCCGAGCAGCCGCTGGATTTCCATGCTGCGTTCCGGCGTGATCTCGTGCTCGCTGCCATCAATATGGGATTTGAACGTCACACCGTTTTCGCTCATTTTGCGCAGATCGGACAGGCTCATCACCTGAAACCCGCCGCTGTCGGTCAGAATTGGCCGCTGCCAGTTCATGAACTTGTGGAGACCGCCCAGATTGGCAATCCGTTCGGCTGTGGGCCGCAGCATCAGATGATAGGTGTTGCCCAGCAGAATATCCGCTCCCGTAGCGCGCACATTCTCGGGCAACATCGCCTTGACGGTCGCCGCCGTGCCAACCGGCATAAACGCAGGCGTGCGAATGTCGCCACGCGGGGTGTGGATGGTACCGGTGCGGGCCTTGCCGTCAGTTGCGGCCAGATCAAAGGAAAACTGTGTCATGGCGGCGACATAGGCCAAGCTGTGCCGGATTGCAAAGGATCAAACGTCAATCACCATCAAATCCGCGCCCAGAACCACCTCGCCCGTGAACCCGTCGCAGGCCTCCTCCAGTGCCGCCTGCAACATCGCGTCGGATTTGGGGGCCAGATGGGTCAGCACCATTTTACCCACACCTGCCGCACGCGCAATCCGGCTGGCCTGTTTGGCCGAGGCCAGAACCACATCCGACAGCAGCCGTTTTTCGCGGCCGTCAATCTCGGCTTCGGCCAGATAACAGCATTGCAACAACAGATCCGCGCCTGCTGCCAGCGCCCGAACCCCGTCACAATCAATCGTGTCGCCGCTGATGGTCAAAACCTTGTCACCAGCCATGATCCGGTAGCCAAAACACGGCCATTCTTCATGGCTTAACCCCAGCCCGTGGCCATGCTCCACCTGCCCCGCAACCACGGACCATCCATCACCTTGATATCCGTCACCGGCCACAATATGCGTGACCTGCAGCAGATCGCGGATATCGGGAATCGGGCTGCCTAAAACCCGCTCCTCAAGCAGACGAAATTCGATGTCGCGCCGGTAAATCGCAAACAGGTGGTCAATGATGTCCGCCGTGCCGTCCGGTCCGAAAATGTGCACCGGCCTATCACGTCCGTTGTTCCACGCAGCCATAATCAGATCGCCCAGATTGCCGATATGGTCAAAATGGTGGTGGGTGATGAAAATGTAATCAATATCAACGGGATCATGGCCAAGGTTAACCAATTGCGCCACCGCCCCGCGCCCCGCGTCCACCATGATATTCACATCACCAATCTGCACCAGATTAGCGGTGCACTGGCGTTCAATCGACGGGCGCGGGGTGCCGGTCCCTAGCAGGCTCAACCTCATCATATGCCCCTACGCAACAGCCAATATCCGGTCAAACTTGGCCGCGCAGATGAAATCGTTTTCCGTCAGCCCGCGCACCACATGGGTGGTAAACTCCACCTCGCAATATCCCCAGCCAAAACGAATATCGGGGTGATGCCCCTCCTGTTCGCCCAGCCAAGCCGCCACATTCGCGCAATGATGTGCGGCGTTAAACCCTTTGACCGTGACGCGCCGCAACAGTTTGCGCCCCTTGCCCACCAACGCCCAATCCCCATGCAGTTGGCCCATCATTTCAGCCACGGCATCCGCCTCCAACACCGGCATACCGCCATGACAGGCCACACAGGTCTTGCCGCTCAACTCGTTTTCCACTACCAATCCTTCAGTCATTCCCTCACATTTACCGCACCATATCACAGCCCATGCAAAATGCCGCACCCTGTTTGCGTCGCATCGCCTCTGGACGCGCCACGTCTTAATCCCTATATATTCAGTCAAGTAATCGAGCGAGGATGCCATGACTGCCACACCCGAAGCCCCGCTTGAGGGCACACCACTGATCAAACCATCGACCACGGATCATGCGCTATATGAGCCGATTATCGAGGCGTGCCGCTCGGTCTATGATCCTGAGGTGCCGGTGAATATCTATGATCTTGGCCTTATCTATACCATTGATATTGCAAAAGAAGGTGATGTTTTGATCCTGATGTCCCTGACCGCCCCCGGTTGCCCTGTAGCGGGTGAAATGCCTGGCTGGATCGCCGACGCAATCAGCCCGTTGCCCGGTGTCAAAACCGTTGATGTGCAACTGGTGTGGGAGCCGCAATGGGGCATGGAAATGATGTCGGACGAAGCACGGCTAGAGCTGGGTTTTATGTAAAACCGACGTCAGATTGTCGTATTTTCGATTGTTCGCCTGACCGCAGCCCGCTTATCGTTGGCGAAACGCATTCAACAGGACACTTGCACCATGCCGATTAAAACCACCTGCATCGGGGCCTTTCCCAAACCCGATTATGTGCCGATCAAAGACTGGTTCAAAGTTGTCCACGCAGATGACAGCTATACGACAGATGTGGTGCAAAACTGGTCGGATGACCCCAAACACGAACCGGCGTTCGAGCGTGCCACCCGTGAGGCTGTTCAGGTCCAGATCGATTGCGGCATCGACATCCCCACCGACGGCGAGCAGCGGCGCGAAAACTATGTGCATTACCAATGCCGCTATTTTGACGGGTTCGATTTTGACAATCTGGAACACCGCGTATTGCGCAACGGGGCCTATGAATCCGATCTGCCTGCGATCCGTGGTAAAATCAGCGCCGGCCAATCGGTGCTGCCGCGTGATTACAGCCAAGCACAGAGGTTTTGCGACCGCCCCGTCAAACTCACCCTGCCCGGCCCGATGACCATCATCGGCACCGTGGCCGATTGTTTTTACAATGACGACAAACGGCTGGCCTTTGATCTGGCGGACGCCCTGAACAAAGAAGTGCACGCGCTGGCCGATGCCGGTTGTGTCCACATCCAGGTTGACGAGCCGCTGTTCGCCCGCAAACCCGATGATGCCGCGGCGTTCGGCTATGAGGCGCTGGAACGTGTGTTCCACGGGGTGCCCGACCACGTTATGCGCACATCGCACATGTGCTGTGGCTACCCAGAACACATCGATCAGCCGGAATACCCCAAGGCCGACCATAACGTCTATCATCAACTGCTCGAAGCGCTAGACGGCAAAATCGACGCGCTGTCGATCGAGGATTGCCACTGTCACAGTGACCTGTCCTTGTTTGAGAAATTCACCAAAACCATCGCCATCGTCGGTTTTGTCGACATCACGGTCAGTAAAATCGAACCGGTCGACCAAATCGCCGCCCGGATGCGCGAGGTTCTGACGGTGCTGCCGCCCGAGCGCCTGGTGGCGGCCCCTGACTGCGGCCTTGGCTTTCTTACACTGGAGCAAACCCGCACCAAACTGACCAATATGTGCAAGGCGGCAGCGATGGTATAACGACCAGACTTGAGATCACATGCCAAACACACTATATATGTTGGGCAAACAGGAGACATGACATGTTCGGCATCCCCGGCAAACAAGCGGTCAGCATTACCTCTGCCGCCGCCACACAAATTTCCAAGCTGATGACCAAAGACGGTCATCAGGGGCTTCGTATTGGCATCAAAAAAGGCGGCTGCGCAGGCATGGAATATACCATGGATTACGTCGACGAGGTCGATCCGATGGACGAAGTGGTCGAGGAATCCGGTGCCCGCGTGATGATCGCACCGATGGCGCAAATGTTCCTGTTCGGCACTGAAATCGACTATGAAACATCGCTGCTGGAAAGCGGTTTCAAGTTTCGCAACCCGAACGTGACCGAGGCTTGCGGCTGTGGTGAATCGATCAAATTCGCCGAAACTTAAGTGTCGACGGACCCCGGTTTCCTCAATCATGCCCGTGACTTGTTCGCCGGTCGTGGGCCAATCAGCACAGGCCGTTTATTTGGCGGCACCTCGCTTTATCTAGATGGCGCAATGTTCGCGGTGATCTTTGGCGACGCGCTCATATGAAGGCCGACAAACCGCTGGCCGCTGAATATGCCGCATCAGGATCTGTGCCGTTTCAATACGATACCAAATCCGGCGTGCGCATCATCCCCGGTCTTACCTCGCTGCCCGAAAATGCGCTGGATGATCCCGAAGAGGCGCTGTTCTGGGCGAATAAATCAATAGTTCCAGCACTGAAAGCTGCATCAGCCAAACGCGCCAAGRCAAAAGGGAAACCGGAATGAGCGTTACCAAAAGCGACATTGACTATGCACACGAGCTGTTCGCCCCGCTGGATCAGATCTCCAGCCGTAAATTGATGGTGGGCTGACGCTATATTGCGACGGTATCGTATTTTCCATCCTGGATCAGGATGCCACGCTCTACCTGAAAGCCCGAGCCGAATTTGCCGATGAAATGACTGCCGCCGGATCACTTCAGTTCGGGACGGAATCCGGCAAAACGATGTGTTACCGGACCCTGCCCGATGCCGCTATTGATGACACAGATGCAGCACTTGATTGGGAAAAACGGGCGCTTTGCGCGCTATAATCCACAAGATAACGCTGCCAGTTGCCGCAGTTGCGCCATCATGCTTGCCATAGAGCCTGATTTCAGGGCATGTCATGATCAACCAACAAAGGGAACACATCATGCGTAGAAAACTTGCCGCCGGAAACTGGAAAATGAACGGCACCCTTGGCTCGATGCTGGAAATCGACGCCTTGGCTGAAAAACACCCCGACCCGAAATGCGACGTGCTGATCTGCCCGCCCGCAACACTTGTGGCCGCGATGGCCGCCAGCATTGATGGCGGGGCGATCAAAACCGGCGGGCAGGACTGCCACGCCGACATATCCGGCGCCCACACCGGCGATATCTCGGCTGAAATGCTGAAAGATGCCGGAGCAAGCTATGTGCTGGTCGGCCATTCCGAACGTCGCCAAGACCATAACGAGAGCAATGAGGATGTGCGCGGCAAAGCCAAAGCCGCGATTGCTGCTGGCCTGATCATTGTCGTGTGTTGTGGTGAATCCGATGCCGAACGCGAAGCCAATAACACGCTTGAAATTATTTCGGGGCAGCTTGCAGGATCTATCCCTGACAACGTCACCGGCGAAAACCTTGTGGTGGCCTATGAGCCGGTCTGGGCGATCGGCACTGGCAAGGTTCCAACGCTGGACCAGATCGGCAAAGTGCATGATTTCATCCGCGCCCGTCTGGAAAAACGCTTTGGTGAAGGCGTCGGTCGCTCGGTACGCTTGCTTTATGGTGGCTCGGTCAAACCAAGCAATGCCGCCGAGATATTTACGGTGTCCAATGTGGACGGCGCGCTGGTTGGTGGTGCGTCGCTTAAGGCGGATGATTTCAGCGGCATTATTACGGCGCTTGAAAACGGTCAGTGAACCACTACCGGCTGACGCCGGTAGCATCCCGTTTGGAATGTAATTCCAGGTACTGCATGATGATCTCGTCGGTCACATTCCCCGATGTTGT